>DAIOSW010000090.1:0-8385 GCA_036752365.1 Prevotella sp. | reverse complement strand
ATTAAAGCTTTATGGGAATAGCAAACACCATCTTTCATCCATACATAATTGATAAGCAGTCCTGTACCATATTCATCCTTGTAAAAGAATTCACGATTGGAGAGTGCATCGCTTTGGTCGATAGTTCCGCTTTCAATCACTTTATCACCAGAGATGATATCATAGAAGATATGAACATCTTGATCAGATGACCCTATCTGAAGGGCTACAGGCTGTTTGTTATCACGTGCAAACTCTGTGGCCGATTGATAGAACCAATCCTTCGTTTCTATACAAGGCTTTGTATCTTTAAGACTAAATACAATAAAATCCTTTTTAATGGTATCATTCTCGCAGACAGCAAACAGATGGTGTCTGCCGGATACAAGCTGATCAAGAACCACATTCTTACGTGTATTCGTTGATACCGTATCTCCACCGTCTATAGAATATTTCAGTTCGGTGTCTATTTCATGCCCTGAAGCGTTACGCAAATTAAAGGTAAAAGTGTTTACACTGTCCTTCAAGATCTTTTTGGGTAACGTACAGCTGAATGCTGTGGGACGAGTACCCAGAGGAACAGACATCTCACCGCTATGGGTTTCACCCGCAACATCAGTGACATCTGCCGAAACGATGAAATTATAAAACATAGGATGAGACTCGCCTTCGGGTAATATCAATGGAATCATTACATTAAAAGCGCCTTTTTCATCTGTCTGAACAGTATCCGCGGTCAACCTCATGCCTACATTAACATTAAAAGGATCATTCGGTTGCCACCAGAAGGCAATCCGGCGTCTTACTGTATATTTAACCTTTGCACCCTGAACAGGAACACCGGCAAACGACCGGGCATGGCCTTTGATGATCAAGGTATCACCCGACTGGTATTTCTTGTTTACCTCTGGGAAAGTAATCTCAAACGTAGGTCGTTTATATTCCTCTACCCGGAAATACTGGTTATTGTCATTTGCTGATATATGGAAATGACCTGTCAATCCGCTGCCAGGCAAGGTAAAGTCAGCTGCGCATGTTCCCATCTTGTCTGTAACGACATCCTTTGTCTCTACCTCTTTGTTATTGGCATCATACAGTTTCATCGTCACGGTTTTTCCTTCCACAGCATTAGCCGTCAGGTCTTTACGAAGGAATACAATTGCCGAAGCATGAACCGTCTGTCCAGGGCGATAGATTGCGCGGTCTGTAAATATCTGCGTATCCTCTTTATCCTTCTGATAATTATAATAAACAAAGCGTTGTGACCAGAAATTATATTCAGGACAAGCCTTATCTGTAGGGATATATGTATAAATAGTATTAGGTTCATTCTTATATTTATAAATCACCTCACCCTTGGTATTACATGTCAATGTCACAGTTTCAGTACGTCCATTATCATTTTCATTTTTTAGTCTTACCTTTGCATTTGCCAGAGGTTGACCGGTGGTAGCATTGACCACAACTATCTTTATGGTGCTCTTGGGCAGTCTCTCATAAATAGAACGAACATTGCTGACAAGATAGAGTTTACGCACTACATTCGTCTTCGGAGTAGTGGATACCTCTATCATATACACACCCACAGGAAGTCCACCGACAATCATTGAGTCTTTAAACTGTTGATATTCGGGGTGACCGACATACTTATGAGTCTGCGTAAAGTCTTTCATCAACTCTGCAGACTTCTTAATCACACTATAATCCTTATCATTCTCCGGATTCAGTCTCGTATCACCGTCCAGTGCTACAGAGTAGACTTTCATAGTCAATGAAGAGATGCTACGCAGGTTACTCAACTTAACCACCTGTGGTTTATTGGGAATGACTATCTGTTCAGCGATATCAGCAGAAAACGATGGATTTATGAGCGAACGCTCCTCGTTTCTCAGTTCATTCATTGGAGGGTAACTCCCCCATTTACTCAGAGCATAACGTATATACTTTATGCGGTCTTCATTTGTCGCATTCTTACAATCATCAATAAAACGATAATGTTCGAGAGCCACCTCACCACAAATTGGAAGGTCACCAAACTCCTCGATAAGCGAATCCAACGAACTCAGATAAGGAGATTTGTTAGCCTCACATTTTCTAGTACCCCTATTTGCCTTTAACATTTCGAGCGCACTGAGCATCTCACCATGACGGTTGCCACTGACTCTATAAAACTTGTTCAGCGCAGCAAAATCCTGTGTTTCATAGGCTATAACACTCAGCAGATCGTTATCAAAGAGTTTGCTGTCCACCCCCTTGACAATAGCCGGCTCCAGATCTGGCGCTTTATAAGCGGCAAGAGCCTGCGGATGGGCCATTGCTGCCTTAAAATAATCACGGCTGACCTGATCACTGTTCTCACCAAGTTCATGATTATCCCGATAAAGGATTCCCAATGCACAGTTGTAAACAGCTGCTGCTGCATGATCACTATCTCCGATAGACTTCAACCTTGTCTTAAGAGTATTGACAGCCGGCAGAAGTGAATCAGGTGAAAACTTTGTTACCACAGAGAGATTCAACAATTCGGCTTTCAACAACTGACCGTAACGATGTTCTGTAGCGGCCTTGTCTATAATAATCTTAAGTGCGGCTATTTCGCTCTTAGGTAAGTCTTTGTCCTGTGCTTCAGATACTTGTTTCCAAAGAGTGGTATACTCATCGGCATGTATGCCGAGGGTGCTAAATAACGTTACTAGTATGATTAAAGATAGTGTTCTTTTCATATTCTTTTTGGTTTTACTTTGCGAAATTACTTTAAATATAACAAATATCCAAATTTAAAACGGTTTATTTGAGAAATACTGCTTTCAGAACTGTTAAAATAGTATTTATCTCAAGAAATAGAGCCTATATTATTCTTGAATACAAAAATAATTTTGCCTCCACTAATTCACTTAATCCGTTGACTATTAGAGATTATGGTGTGGAATCAATATCCAGTATTTTTTAATTCGGGAGTTACGGTTTTCCGTCATCTATGAAAGAGCTCTTGGAACACTTAAATAATGAGACTAGGCATCATGTTGTCAACGGTTGACTTCCGAAGAGTTGCGGGCATGATTCCACAGCATAGTAGATACCATCCTATCACATTCATTTGAGTGTCAAAAAGCATTACTCGAGATATTTTCCCCTACAGGGGCACATCTTTTCCCCTAGAGGGGGAGATCTTTTCCCCTGTAGGGGAAAATACCCGAAGATATGCTTTTGGAGGACTACAGGTAAGTAAAAAGAAATGGGTAGGTTAGCTATCAGTTTTGATGAGTGCAGACGAAGTTTGTCTATAGCTTCTTGTAAGTTTAAGTTCTTTTTAATATTTCCTCCACGGATTACTGTCTAATAATCAGGACATTATAGAAAATAGTGGAAACAACTTTTATTAGTCAATGTATTAGTATATATAAGAATATAGCAATGATTTCAAGACCCTACCATTATAATGAGGGCGTGTCCCACAAAGTGACACGCCCTCTTCTCATTACTATTACAAACCATTATATAATTTACTGCTATTGCAATCGGAAAGTGACAGGGATTGTGAATTGGACATTCACTACTTTACCGTTCTGGCGTCCCGGAATCCATTTATGCATTGTTTTAACCACTCTTAAGGCTTCTGCATCAAGAAGAGGGTCTATAGATTTTTTGACCTTTGCTTTTGTCATTTTTCCTTCTTTCGTAATAACAAAAGTAACAATCACACGCCCTTGAATACCATTCTCCGCAGCTTTAGGCGGATATTTTATATTTTTCATTATGTAATTATTTAAAGCTTCCATACCTCCAGGGTATGCTGGCATTTGTTCTACGTTGTCATAAACTTTCCGATCTGCCTTTTTCACTTTACCCTTTTGGTTACTTACTTTTTGGGGAGATGTTTGTTTCTTGGTATCCTTAATTTCTATCGTAGCGGATTGATCATTCTCAGTTGTCGGTATTACTACCTTTTCTGCCATGTCGTTACTTTCCTGCACGATTTTGTCTGATACTTGCTCAGTCTTTGGACTGGCGTAACTTGCAACTGCAATTGCAGCCACCGGAATCACATACAGATATTTCAGTCGTGACCACGGATTTGATTTTTTAATTGTCATCATAGTTATACGTTTTTTAAGTGAATTATGATTTAAGCAGTTGGCCATAGAGAAAAGGCGCTCGCCAACGGACTTACGAATGAGTAACATCTGATATTGGGTGGCATTAACTCCCTTGTTGATGACCGCCTCATCGGCCTCAAATTCATGCAAGTTCTGCAATTCGCGTTTAAGGAGCCATGCTGCGGGATTGAACCATTGCAAGATGACGAGCAAATTACAAAATGCGACATCAACCGAATGATGAAGGAGGATGTGTGCCTGCTCGTGAGTGATGATCTCACGACGATGATCATTATAATCATCACTGCTAATGACTATATAGCGAAACCAACTGAACGGCGCGATGTCTTCGTCAAGTACAATTACTTTTATACCCTCGTCTATTGTCTCTATATGCCCCTTGCGAAGCAGCATCTGAAGCCTTATCACAGAGAGGATTTCCCTTGCGATAAAAAAGAGTACACCAAGTATATAGAGAATAAACAACAACTGAACGACCGTCAATGGCTCCTGCTCGTCACCTACTATTTGCGGCTCAAAAAATGTCTCCATTGAAACGATTCCCGTATTGACAGTTGTGGTATGGGCTGTGGTCATCTTGATCACAGGAATAATCATTGAGACGATAACTGTTCCCAGCAATGCAAAACGATTGAAACGATGGAAAGTCTCTTTACTCAATAGCAGTTTATAAAAGAGATAAAATGCCATTAAACATACCGAAGCTTTGATTGTAAATATAAAATATGTTCCCATAATATTTTATTTAAGGTGTATCATTAGGAGTGCTTTTAACTTTTCCCTTCTACTTGCTTGATAAGTTTCTTCAGATCGTCCACCGACAACTGCTCTTCTTTTACAAGAGTAGAGACAGCACTGAGGTACGACTTATTGAAATACTTATTGACGACATTACGCAGAGTTCCACCGCGATACTGTTCACGGCTGATGAGCGCGAAATATCGGAAGCATCGTACAGTAATCACATGATGAGAGAGAAACCCCTTGTCCTCAAGGATACGGACAAGCGTTGCGAGTGTGTTCACGTGTGGCTTCGGTTCCTCATAGAGAGACTGAAGCTCCTTAATCAGCATGTCACCTTTTGTCCAAAAGTGATCCATAATTTCTTCTTCTTTCATTGTTAACGTCTTCATAACTTTTATTTTATATTGATATTTATTTGAGATAATCTGTCTTGACATTGCTTGATAAGCGACTTCATTCCTTCAATCGGATGATCAATATTTTGTCTGACGATGCAAATGAACTAAAAAGATTAGTTATATAACGAATATTATACGTTAATTAAACTAAAAGGATTAGTTAAAAAAGAGAAAGAGAGAAATAAGAGGATTATTCTCCATACTGACAAGACACTGACAAATTGTCACAATCACTTATTGGGCATACATTTTGACTCAATTCTTTTGAACTTACAATAAGAATTAAATAGGAGGAACAAAATATGACATTTGACAATTTTACCATTAAGGCACAAGAGGCTGTACAAGAAGCTATCAACTCTGCACAACGTGCCGGGCAACAGTCCATCGAACCTATTCACATCCTGCGTGGGGTGATGAATAAGGGTAAGGATGTTACCAACTTTATCTTTCAAAAGCTGAGTATCAATGCTCAGACAATCGACACGTTGCTCGACCGTGAGATTTCCCATCTACCCAAAGTGCAGGGCGGACAGGCTTACTTGAGCAATGACTCTAATTCCGTACTTCAGAAATCTATCGACTACTCTAAGGAGATGGGCGACGAATTTGTATCACTCGAGCCTATTCTGGTAGCACTTCTGAACGTGAAATCGACTGCTGCCAACATCTTACGTGATGCAGGTGTGAACGAAAAGGAGTTGCGGGCTGCCATCAACGAACTACGCCAAGGACAAAAAGTGAAGAATCAAAGCGCTGACGAAAACTATCAGGCACTCTCTAAATATGCAAAGAACTTAATAGAAGAGGCCCGTGCGGGAAAACTCGACCCGGTAATTGGCCGTGATGAAGAGATCCGCCGTGTTCTTCAGATACTTAGCCGCCGTACTAAAAACAATCCTATATTAATAGGTGAACCCGGTACCGGTAAGACTGCTATCGTCGAAGGATTGGCTGAGCGTATTCTCCGTGGTGATGTGCCTGAGAACCTGAAGGACAAGAAACTCTATTCGCTCGACATGGGGGCACTGATTGCCGGTGCTAAATATAAAGGTGAATTTGAGGAACGTCTGAAAGGTGTAATCAACGAGGTTACAAAGAGTAATGGAGGTATCATACTCTTTATTGATGAGATTCATACACTGGTTGGAGCAGGTGCCGGTGAGGGGGCGATGGACGCCGCAAATATATTGAAACCAGCCCTTGCACGTGGTGAACTGCGCAGTATAGGTGCCACTACCCTTAACGAATATCAGAAATATTTTGAAAAGGACAAGGCTCTTGAACGACGTTTCCAGACGGTGATGGTGAACGAACCTGACGAACTGAGCAGCATCAGTATTCTGCGTGGTCTGAAGGAGCGTTACGAAAATCACCATAAGGTACGTATTCAGGATGATGCGTGTATCGCCGCCGTACAACTCTCGGAACGTTATATCTCTGATCGTTTCTTACCCGACAAAGCCATCGACCTGATGGATGAGGCTGCGGCCAAACTGCGTATGGAGCGTGACTCCGTACCGGAGGAACTGGATGAACTCACTCGCCGTCTGAAACAGCTCGAGATAGAACGGGAGGCTATCAAACGGGAAAATGACATGCCGAAATTGGCTCAACTCGACAAGGATATAGCAGACCTTAAAGATCAGGAAAAGTCATACCGTGCTAAATGGGAAAGCGAAAAAGCTCTTGTGAATAAGATTCAACAGGACAAAGAGCAGATTGAACAACTCAAATTTGAAGCAGAAAAGGCAGAGCGTGAAGGCAACTACGAACGCGTGGCTGAAATACGCTATAGCAAACTCAAGGAACTGGATGATGACATCAAGCACATTCAGGAACAGTTACAGCAGACTCAGGGTGGCAATGCTATGATTCGGGAAGAGGTAACATCTGAGGATATTGCAGAAGTGGTAAGTCGCTGGACAGGAATACCGGTAACACGCATGCTACAGAGTGAACGGGAGAAACTGCTCCACCTTGAAGACGAACTTCACAATCGTGTGATCGGACAGGATGAAGCCATTGCAGCTGTCAGTGATGCCGTACGTCGTTCACGGGCAGGCCTGCAAGATCCCAAACGTCCTATCGCTTCGTTTATCTTCCTTGGCACAACCGGCGTGGGTAAGACCGAACTTGCAAAGGCTCTCGCTGAGTATCTGTTTAATGACGAACAGTTGATGACGCGTATAGATATGAGTGAGTACCAGGAGAAATTCAGTGTATCACGCCTCATCGGTGCACCTCCAGGATATGTAGGATACGATGAAGGAGGACAGTTGACTGAGGCCGTACGCCGTAAACCATACTCTGTAGTGCTATTTGATGAAATAGAGAAGGCACACCCTGACGTGTTCAACATCCTGCTTCAGGTATTGGACGACGGGCGTCTGACCGATAACAAAGGCCGTGTAGTCAACTTCAAGAATACGATCATTATCATGACATCGAATCTCGGCAGCGGATATATCCAGAGCCAGTTTGAGAGAATCAACGAAAGTAACAAGGAGGATATTGTGGAAGAAACAAAGAAGGAAGTGATGAGCCTACTCAAGAAGACCATCCGTCCGGAATTTCTGAACCGTATCGATGAAACGATCATGTTTACACCACTTACCAAGGAGCAGATAGCCAACGTTGTTCGTCTGCAAATCAACTCGGTGCGCAATATGCTTGAGCCACAAGGTGTTACTTTGGAGGTTACTGATGCAGCAATCGACTATCTGGCAGAAGTTGGTTTCGATCCAGAATTCGGTGCCCGTCCTGTGAAACGAGCTATCCAACGCTACATGCTCAACGACCTGTCGAAGAAGCTTCTCGCAGAAGAAGTGGATCGTTCGAAACCGATTACCATCGATGCCAATGACAACGGACTAACATTTAAAAATTAAAATCTGTATATCGACAATAGTTTTAATCCGCATCTCTTTTAGAGGTGCGGATTTTTTTACAAAGTCATAACAAAAAAATATAGATTTGCTTGGACATTTCAACTATTCAGTATATATTTGCAGCAGTTTAACTCAACAATTAATCATATGAAACTAAAAAGAACTATTACTATTTTTATCTGTACCTTGTTTTACACACTATTGACAACCGCACAGACTGATGCTACTTTCTTAATCTTTAATCCCGGATTTGAC
>DAIOSW010000089.1:0-8608 GCA_036752365.1 Prevotella sp. | reverse complement strand
GCATTCACCTTATGTTTTATCTCGGTGTCTTACGGCACGATGGCGGGTCGGCTTAACAGTATGAGTAAAGTGTTGCGCAGTCTCACAGTCGGGATAGCAGGTTCTTTACCTTTATGGCTGTATTATATTCTTCTCACAGAACTATATTGTTCTTTACGATTCTCATTCTTTTCATCATTATAAAAACAGTGTGAGGCTGCATTTTTCCGATACAGCCTCACATCGTTTTCTACAGATATCAGTTTTATTTATTCATCCTCAGCAGGTTCTTCACTGATGCCATCATCTTCTTCCTCATCGTCAGAATCTTTGCCGATATTGATTGTAGTACGGTAATTCTCCTCGGTGATGTTATCTTCATCATCGCTGCTGTCATCATCGTCAAGATTCTCACCATCTACATCATCAAACTTCATACGGGGTTTCTCAATGATTGGTTTTTCCTTTGCAAAGATAGCTTCAATCCAGCTGCCTTTTGGAATTTCCAGCACCTCAAATCCGTCAGCGACTTTCTTCTCGTACATACCGCCGGGCTTATGCAGACGATCCTTTGGAAGGGTAGTGGTGCTGATATCAAATCCGCTTTCGATAATATCTTTAATACTCTGAGCGATCGAATCCCATCCTCCACCAAAGTTTCTGTCCAGAACCTCAATGAGTTTGGCAGCTGAAATATGATTAATATTTTCGTAGGTGAGGTCGGTGATACGCATGATAGGACGTTTTTTGATAGCCCAGAACAGTTTTGTGTTCTCTTCCAATTTGATGGAGCCTACCTTATAACCGAGTTGATCGTATTTCTTTTTCACATTGGGCACGTCACTATCCAGAACTTCAATGGTGAAAGCACTGCGGATAATGTCGGCATAGTGATTGAGATTGTCTTTCATGTCGGCATCTTTTTCCCCATTTTCCAAGAGACGAAAGACATCATTTTCCTGTATGTCCCAAATGTTACTCTTACTTAAGTTCTTAAGAGTTAATGATTTCTTGCCTTGTAGTTTCATATATTTATTCTATTTATTTATTCAAAAGTAATTTTGTCACCATCCTCAAGCACAGAGAATTTTGCCCTGAAATTTCTTAACGCTTCCATGTCCAGTTCGGTTGTGATGATATCGTTTTCTTCTTTCATACTCTGGTACAAGGTATGACCATATGCATCTATGATAGCACTTCCTCCGACATAATGGCTATAAGGATCTTCCCCCACGCGATTGCAGCCAAGGACGTAACATTGATTTTCTATGGCTCTAGCTTTTAATAAAGTATCCCACGCATTCTGACGTGCTCCTGGCCAATTGGCTGTCATCAACATGACATCATAGTCGTTAAAATTCCGTTGCCAAATCGGAAATCTCAGATCATAACATGTGCTTAATAAAAATCTTATTTTTTTGTATTCAACTATTATTCGTTTATTTCCTGATTCGTAATACTTATCTTCGTTTCCAAATCTGAAAAGATGGTGCTTGTCATAGTATTCGTAACTGCCATCAGGACGTATGAAATAAAAACGATTTTTATATTTTTCTCCATCTTTGACAGCTACACTTCCGGCAATAACACAATGATTGTCTTTAGCAGTATTTATCATCCAGTTTAGAGTTCTGTTCTCTTCAGGAGTTACTCCTTCGGCAATACCTTTAGGCTCAGTAGCAAATCCTGTGCTCCACATCTCTGGCAATAGATATAAGTCGCTGCCTTTACTCTCTTTAATCATTCTATTAGCAATGATCAGATTTGCCTCTATGTCAGCCCAGTATATATCCTTTTGAAGTATTGTTACTCTCATCTTTTGACGGAAACGTGTTGTTTTATTTGTGCAAAAATAGATACTTTTATTCGTTCCAACAAGTTTTTTACATAGAATTTTTCTATTTTGCTCTATATTATTGTTCGGAGAATAAAAATGAATGTATTTGTATTACTTTTGATTTGTACCATAGCTTGATGAAATCACATGCCGGATTGCCCGATGAATAAAAAATGAATGATTTCATTTTGTTCTTAATTCTATTTACACTATCTTTGCAGTATGGAACCGTTAGCTGAAAGAATGCGACCCCTCACGCTTGACGATTATATTGGTCAACAACACTTAGTGGGTGAAGGAGCTATCCTGCGTAAGATGATAGACGCAGGAAGGATATCATCATTTATTTTATGGGGCCCTCCCGGAGTGGGTAAAACGACTCTCGCACAGATCGTTGCACATAAACTGAAGACACCTTTTTATACACTCAGTGCAGTGAGCAGTGGTGTTAAGGATGTAAGAGATGTTATCGAAAGTGCATCAAAGAATCGTTTCTTCAATACCGTCAGCCCTATCTTGTTTATAGATGAGATACACAGGTTCAGCAAGTCGCAGCAGGATTCCCTTTTAGGGGCTGTGGAAAAGGGTGTTGTCACGCTTATAGGAGCCACCACCGAGAACCCTTCGTTCGAGGTAATCAGACCCTTATTGTCACGCTGTCAGCTATATGTATTAAAGTCTCTTGAAAAAGAAGATCTTCTCAGACTGCTCGACAGGGCTATCCATGAGGATGAAGAGATGAAAAAACGGCATATCGAATTGAAGGAGACCGGGGCTTTGCTGAGATACAGTGGCGGGGATGCCCGTAAACTTCTGAATATCCTTGAACTTGTGGTGGAATCAGAATCGACAGAATCTGTTATCATCACTGATGATATTGTTGTCAACAGACTCCAACAGAATCCTCTGGCTTATGATAAAGACGGAGAGATGCATTATGACATTATCTCTGCGTTTATCAAGAGTATCCGGGGTAGTGATCCTGATGCAGCTCTTTACTGGATGGCAAGGATGATTGAGGGAGGGGAGGATCCACAGTTTATCGCCCGCCGACTGGTGATCAGTGCCTCTGAAGATATTGGTCTGGCTAACCCTAATGCACTCCTTTTGGCGAATGCAGCCTTTGATGCTGTCATGAAGATAGGATGGCCTGAGGGTAGAATAGCCCTTGCTGAAGCGACGGTTTATCTGGCCACCAGTCCAAAGAGCAATTCTGCCTACATGGCTATCGGCGCTGCTCTTGAAGAAGTGAAAAAGAGCGGGAATCTTCCTGTACCACTTCACCTGCGTAACGCTCCTACGAAACTGATGGCAGATCTGGGTTATCATGATGGTTATAAGTACGCTCATGATTATCCCGGAAATTTTGTAGAGCAGCAGTATCTGCCTGATGGATTGAAAGATGTAAGATTCTGGCATGGACAACATTCTCCAACAGAGGAGAAGTCGTATCAGAGGATGGTCGCATGCTGGAAGGATAGATATAAAGATTAGATGAATATGGAAATTGTAGTATTAGATGGTTATGGCTTGAACCCGGGCGATCTTTCCTGGGAGCCATTCAAAGAAATTGGAAATGTGACGGTTTATGACCGTACAGTCAGTGAGGATGTTATTGAACGTTCTAAAGATGCAGAGATCATTTTGACCAATAAGGTGATTATTTCAGATGATGTCATCTGCGCTCTGCCGCGGTTGAAATATATAGGTGTTCTTGCTACGGGTTATAATGTGGTGGATATAGAGTCTGCTTCTGCTCACGGTATCAAAGTAACCAATATTCCTTCTTACAGTACTCACTCTGTTGTTCAGATGACCTTTGCCCACATTCTGAATATCACCAACCGGGTTGGCCATTACGCGGACGAGAATGCCAAGGGCAGATGGTCGGCAAATCCTGACTTCTGTTATTGGGATACCAATCTGATGGAGCTCTCCGGTAAGACTATCGGCATCGTTGGTCTTGGAAATATCGGTATGGAGGTGGCTAAAGTTTCTACTGCTTTCGGAATGGATGTCTTTGCCTATACTTCAAAGAACTCATCAAAGTTACCCTCCTTTATTCAGAAAGATACACTTGACGGTCTCTTCTCTCTTTGTGATATCATCACCCTGCATTGTCCACTCAATGAGAAAACACGTGAGATGATCAATTATCAATCATTAGCGAAGATGAAAGATGGGGCAATACTCATTAATACGGGCAGAGGACCATTGGTGAATGAACCGGATGTTGCCGATGCTCTTAATAGTGGGAAACTGGCAGGTTATGGCACCGATGTACTGTGTACCGAACCCGCTGATTCCTATAACCCCTTATTAAAGTGTAAGAATGCTTTCATAACCCCACATATCGCTTGGGCAACTTTTGAGGCCCGCACCCGTCTGATGGAGATCGCGGTATCAAATGTGAAAGCATTTATAGATGGTAAACCTACAAATATAGTAAACTGATGACCGCAACTGTAGATATAGTTACATTACAGAAGATTCTTGATTTTATTGGTACGTTTGCCTTCGCCATCTCTGGAATAAGACTGGCGGCAGGGAAACATTTTGATTGGTTTGGCGGTTATGTGGTAGGATTAGCTACTGCCATTGGTGGGGGTACCTTACGCGATGTCATGTTGGGAGTAACCCCATTCTGGATGACAAATTCCAGCTACCTGATTTGTACAGGTGTGGCTTTGCTTGTTGTGATCGCTTTCAGCAGGTATCTGGTGAAGATGAATAATACATGGTTTTTATTTGATACGTTGGGACTGGCTCTGTTTACGATTGCCGGACTTCAGAAGACCGTACATGCAGGCTTTACTTTTTGGGTTGCGATCATCATGGGATGTATCACCGGAGCTGCAGGAGGAGTCATTCGTGATGTCTTCATCAATGAAGTTCCATTGATATTCCGTAAGGAGATATATGCGATGGCTTGCGTTCTGGGTGGCATTGTCTATTGGTTGTGTCTGACTGCCGGACTTGGTGTGAAAACCACAGTTATCGTTAGCTTCATTGTTGTAGTAATGGTTCGCGTCATTGCTGTCTGGAAGCACATATCACTCCCCGTATTAAAGGATGAAAAGGGGAAATAGATAGTTTGAGACCTGAGACCAAGAGACCGGATTTATAGATTTTCTTTCATGCACATACCTTATTTTACAATTCTTTTTGTACCATTGATGATATAAATACCATGGGATAGACTTGTTTCTTTTTGATCATATCTGTAACCGTTGATATCATAGATGAATGAGCTGCTCATATCATGATTCTCTGTGTTCTGTATATGGTCGGAAATGTCATTTGATCCCATCGTAAAATAATAGGTGCCAGAACCGGCTGTGATTGTTGCCAGACTGTCTGTATATGTGATACTTTCAATACCGTTACCCTCAGCCACAGGCAGACCATTCTCCATGATCTTGTTTCCATTGATAATAGGAACAGTGATGGTAGCCGTGCTATTTTCCGGAATGCTGAATGTGTATTTGTATCCGTCGGACATCTTCACATAAGAGGATAGAATAGTTCCATAAATGCTCTTTGATGTCACCTTCATATTGGTCATGTCAGAAGGAATCCACGGACGTATATCAAACTGATCAAAAGCGGTTCCACGGTTGTTAATACCTCCCAGTTCACTATAGAACCATTCTTCGATATGATCCATCATACAGTGGTTCTGACTCATGCTGAGATCCCAATATTCAGGTGTTGTGGTGCATCCGGACTTAACAAAATAGCCATAGCTGGGATAATCTGTCTGATTTGCCATTTTGTAAACGATATCATTATATCCATATTTTGCGAGCGACATCAGCACAGGTTTCCACTGGTGATCTGATTGACTTCTGCCGCCGTGAAGTTGAGAGCATAGCTCCACTGATGAAGTCGAAGAACCAGATAGTCTCCTTTGTCTCCTCAGAAGAGCATTTCGAATGTCTGTTTGACACAGATGTCGTCGATAAGATTATCTATAATCTCTTATCCAATGCGTCAAAGTACAACCGTTCGTCAGGAAGTATCACTCTTACGTTGGATCTGATCAAAGATCATACCTCCGCAAGACTGACGGTCACAGACACGGGATATGGAATGACAGAACAGCAACTATCCAACATCTTTAGTAGATTTTACGAGGGGGAGCATCGTCATTTTAATACTTATGGAACAGGGATTGGACTCTCCCTGACTCATGATCTGGTGATACTTCATCATGGCAGCATCAGTGTCAATAGTACAAAAGATGTAGGTACCACCTTCACCGTCATCCTCCCGGTTGTGCGTACAGCCTTTGCAGAAGATGAGATAGACAACCGTGAACATGTGTTGGTGGATATGCCGGTTCAAACCACCGGTGATATTGCCCTATATGAGGATAACTTCAATACCAATGTGGATAATGAAAGGGTAGAGGAGAGTTCTTCTGAACGATCCTTTTTGTCGAAGACAATCCTGAATTACGCTCGGTTGTTAATCAATTTTTGAGCAATGAATATCAAGTGATTACAGCTTTTAACGGAAGAGAAGCTTTAGAGATCATCAGAAGCGAAAAGAGTCCTATTGACCTGATCGTTTCAGACATTATGATGCCGGAGATGGACGGTATTGAGATGACGAAGATGATTAAAAATGATATCAATATCAGTCATATCCCGGTATTGTTGCTTACGGCAAAGAACACCGATGAAGACCGTACAGAAGCTTATGACGTAGGAGCAGATGCTTATCTCACCAAGCCTTTCAGACTTTCGTTGCTTGATGCCCGCATACACAATCTCTTACGTAGACGTCAACAGTTTGCTGCCGACTTCCGAAGCAAATATGTAGTTGAATTGTCAGATATCCCGTTGACGGATATCGACAAAGATTTTATGAAGAAGTGTACTGAGGCTATTCAGCGGCATCTCTCAGATTCAGACTTTGATCAGCAGTTGTTAATGTCAGAGATAGGCACCTCACACTCCACATTATATCGTAAGTTAAAAGCACTTACGGGCATGGATGCCACAGCCTTCATACGTAATATCCGGATGAAAACGGCCTGTTCGATCATCGAAAAGAATCCGGACATCAGGATATCAGAACTTGCTTACAGCGTAGGATATAGTAATCCCAAGTATTTTGCAACTTGTTTTCGAAATGAGTTTGGCATGACCCCAACCGAGTATATCAAGAAGTTTAAGTAAAATCTCTAATCATTACTTACCCTTCATGCTGCTTTTCCTTATTTGCAGTTGTGTAGGTACAATGATCTGCTTCACTTTCGTATCACCTTTGATTTGCGACAACAACAGTTCGCAGGCTGACTGACCCATCTCATAGGTTTGATGACATACAGCAGACAATTTCGGTTCTACATAATTGGCATGTTCCTCGTCGGTATATCCGATGATGGCAATATCATCCGGAATCCTTAGATGATGGCTTTTGATCACATCAATGGCCGCAAAGGCAAGTGTATCGTTCATCGCAAGAATCGCGTCAGGAGGATTGGGCAGAGCTAACAACTGTTCTGCTGCAATCTTACCCTCCCGGTAATCTATTTTACGGCATACCACCAACTCCTTTTCTATCGGAATATTATTGGCACGCAAAGCTTCCAGATAACCATGTTTCCTTTTTCTTACGATATCAAGATGATTTGGTCCACCGATAAAAGCAATGCGATGACTGCCGTTATCAATAAAATGCTGAGTAGCCATTCGTGCAGACTCAACACCATCGGCAATGACGGTTGAAAACTGGTCAGGCAGACAGGTACGGTCAAACAGCACCACCGGCATATTGATCTCTTTCAGGGCAAGGAAGTGAGAGTAATCAGTCGTATCCTGCGACAGGCATGCGATAATACCTTCCACTCTCATGTTGACAAGGTTCTCTATGTTGCGTTTCTCATGTTCACTGTTTTCGCTGCTTGTGGTGATAATGATAAAATAGCCATTAGCAACAGCCGTTTCTTCAATACCTTTAACGATAGATGAAAAGAAGTGAGTGACGATATCTGGCACAATCACCCCAATCGTACGGGGAGCATTTCTGCGCAGACTCATGGCAAAAGGGTTGGGGATGTAATTCATCTTCTTCGCCAGCGTTTTCACTTTCTCGCAGAGTTCATCGCTAATCTCAGGACTGTTTCTCAAAGCCCTGGATACAGTAGGAACAGAGACACCCAACTTTTGAGCGATGTCCTTCATCGAGATATATCTTTTGTTTTCCATCTTCAGCAAATCGTTTCAGATTACAAATGTACGAATAAAATAGATAATAACAGGGTGAGTAACGAGATTTAACGTAACGGATTACGTTAGATTTTTGTTTATTACCTGATTGCAGATATTTTGTTTATGTTTATCTTTGCGTGGTTTTAATTAAATAAATAATAATTATGAAATATCATGAAATCGGTAAAACCGGTATGAAAGTGTCTTCTCTTGGTTTTGGTGCTTCTTCTTTAGGAGGTGTATTCCATGACCTGAAAGAGAAACAGGGTATCGAAGCTGTCTTTACAGCAGTTGAGTCAGGCATTAATTTTATAGATGTCTCTCCTTATTATGGCTATTACAAGGCTGAAACAGTACTCGGTAAGGCTCTAAAAGATATCAAGAGAGACAAATATTATCTTTCTACCAAGGTTGGAAGATACGGCGAGAATGGCGTCAACAGCTGGGATTATTCTGCCAAGAGAGTCACAGCCAGTGTGTATGAAAGCATGGAACGCCTGAATGTGGATTATCTGGATATTATCAATGTGCATGATATTGAATTTGCCGATCTTCATCAGATTGTAGACGA
>DAIOSW010000088.1:0-8943 GCA_036752365.1 Prevotella sp. | reverse complement strand
TGCTGCTGTTCCTCCTAAGCATTCTACATGAATACTATCGGATACTGTAGAATAAAAGGGAGCGTAACTTCCTAGATAATAATCGCCTGCTGCTGGTTTTGTGGCTGAGACAGCGTTATGTTGAATAAACTCAAAAACACAACCTCCTTTTAACGTAAGCTTCCCAATATTTATCGTGTCGTTATTATTGAAAGATGTACCATCACTCTTCACATCCATTTTTATTATTGCTCCACGTTTGAGGGTCAGTGTGTCAATAGAGGCTTTTCCATAGGCATTATCACCAGCTACGTGTAATATTGCTCCGTATTCTTCAAGTACACTTCTTTTGATATTTCCGGTAAGGTTCATTTCTGCAAACCTGTTCATCCATACAGGACTTTTTTCTATTGTTCCAGAGAAGGTTGTTATTCCATCCCAAAGGTTAGTCTCACCGCTGTAGGTTTGGTCACCATTGAATGTTAATTTGCCACAGCCTTGTTTTACAAGTCTCATGTTATTAGTGAAAGGTGCACCAGTGAGTGTGTAGTCCTTAGGAGAATTGACGGTCACTATATAAGGTTTAACGCCATCACTTACAGTGACTGTGCCACCATTCATATTGCATAAAATAACATGCTGGTCATCATCAGCAGAAGTGATAACATTTGTTTCTTCTTTACGGTCGTTGGTCATGACTGGTGGCGGTGGAACCAAGATACCCTCACGTTCACCAAGGAAGAAACTCTCATGAGGAGGTTGGTTGTATCCGCACATCTGCCACTCGATAGCATTGCGATATTGCATATCATGGAGTAGGGTATAGATGCGGTTTGTTGTCGGAGCTGTTGTCGTATATATGCGAAGGCTCATATTGTCAGAAGAGCGAACGATTTCCTCTTCACGCCAGTCTCCTAGGATATCACATTGCATACAAGGTGTTCCTTTCGTATAGTTGTTTGTGTAACTACCACTCATGGTGAATATAGGACTTGTTGAACCATTACATTTGAAGATAGCAGGTGTACCTGCCCCATAAGTAGTGACATCTTTCGATGAGGTGTAATCCATCGTCTCCTGTAGTAAATCTCCGTCCCAGTAAAGTTCAAAATTCTGTGTGACAGAATTTATCCATGTCTTATCTTCATTGTCTGTTGCTCCATGGAAGTGAGGACCGGCGATGAGTACAGCTCCGTCAAAATCATTGGAGACTTTGGCTGCCATGCAACGGCCACAGTCACTGCTTGCTGTGTATCTCCATAGAATCTTTCCTGTAGCCGCGTCGCGGTAATTGGCACCCGGATTTGTTTCGTTACAGGCAAATATCTCCAGTCCTTTGCGATATGGGTCAAAGTCTCCACAGTGCTGGGCATCTCCGTGTCCTAGTCCTGTGGTATAAAGTCCTTTCCCGTTATCATCGACCACCATTGATCCATAGATAATCTCGTCTTTTCCATCATCATCCACATCGGCAATGCCAAAGTTATGATACCCTTGTCCAAACCATGGACTGCCTGGTGTTACGAAATCCGTAGTGTTGCTCCATCTGTTCTGGAATTTTTTGTTCACAATATCCAGAGCACACATGATAGTTTTTGAGTAGATACCGCGGGCAAGAACAAGACTTGGTTTACGACCGTCGAGAAATGGTGCTCCAAAGAAGAACTTGTTGCATCTATGGCCATAGTCATCACCCCAGTCACTTGCGTTTCCTCGTGGTAATGGATAGGCGATATTGTCAAGCAACTTGCCTGTCGCTCCTTCGATAAGTAGGAGATATTCCGGTCCTTGGGTCATGTAAGTCATATTCGGTGACTGTGTGATGTAAGAACGGTAATTGGTGGTCGTTCCTATTCTTGTTCCATCGTTCAATATGGTTCCGTCGGCACAACGTAGTACAACTTCTGCCTTGCCGTCACAATCCCAGTCATAAGCAACACAGTTTACTTCAACGTTGCTGCCACTGACCATATTAGGGCCACAGTCGATCTGCCATAGTTTTGTACCATCCATCTTATAGGCTTCAAATCGTGTGAAGGCAGAATCATTTGCTACAGAAAAATCACCGTTTGTTCTTTTCACAATAATCTCGTATTGTCCGTCTCCATCAAGGTCGGCAACACTGGCATCATTAAGTTCAAAGAGGTTATTACTTTTTTTCTGATTACTTCCAACCATGGGGATATATACATCGCTCATTGGTATCGACAGATATTGTTGTCCCCATACACTTACAGAGTTACAGGCACTCTGCTCAACACCTCTTACCACCGCTTTGACGGTGTAGGTAGAGGTAAGACTACCTGAGGTATCAGTATAGTTTGAAACATTCAGAGGTGTAGGATTTACCTTAACTCCGTCACGGTAAAGATTGTATGTCACATCATACCATTCTTCGCCGGGTATACGCCAGCTGCAATAAACGCCATTATTAACTTTAATTGCTACAAGGCCGCGGTCAAGCTTGTCCATCGGACGCTGGGCAAAAGTTCCTAAGCCCATCAATAAAGTCAGCAGGATAGATAGTAATAATTTTTTCTTCATTGTTAGTAGTTATATGTAAGTAAATAGTTATTCATGATGATATGGTTCGCCTTTAATAATAGTGCAGACACGATATATCTGTTCTACAAAGATAAGGCGTACCATCTGATGAGAGAATGTCATTTTCGATAAAGAGATTTTTTCGTTTGCACGACTATAGACATCTTTAGAAAAACCGTAAGGACCTCCGATGACAAAAATGAGCCGTTTAGCTTCATTCCGTTTTGCTTCTGTCCATTTAGCAAATTCAATGCTTCTCATCTCTTTCCCATGTTCATCCAGAAGGACGACAGTATCTGACTGTTGAATACTTTTAAGAATAAGATCACCTTCTCTTTCTTTTTGTTGATCTTCTGAGAGGTTTTTTGTATTCTTAATTTCCGGAATCGTAATTATCTCAAACGGCATATAGTGTTTAATGCGTTCGAGATAATCATTAATTGACATAACGAAGTTCGGACTAACAGTTTTCCCAACCATTAAAAGAATCGTTTTCATGATACGAATGATATTCTCTTTAGTTAGTAATAAAAAAATCCAATATGTGCAGATACTGGATTTGTAAGAGATTTAATTGAGGAGATCCTTTAAAAACGTATTCAAGTCTTCGTCTAAACCTTCCATTAAATCTTTATCAATGATAACTGTATCATCATCCACAACATAAAGTTCTGTTATACTTTCATTGTCATCATTTTCAAGAACAAAAGAGTAGGGCTTTAGAATTCCAAGATTGTCGACAATGTTTCTGATATTGTTGATAGACCTCCTTATAATAGGGGTTATTTCTTCATAGAAGTTCTCATCGTTATTGTCGATCCATTCTTCGATGACGCACCGAGTAATCTCCTCATCGTCATCGTTAAATATTACTATTTCTCCACTTTCCTGTGTAACCCTAACATGTATGTCTGTCAAGAATGTAGGTTCAATACAGGATGGAAATTTCTCAGACACTTTTTTGAGTGCCCTTTCTATTTGAGAAAATGTTTGTTCGTTAGCTTTCATGTCAATTCGAATTGTTCCGCAAATATACAAAAATATATTGATTGACAAAACAATTTATCATAAAAATAATGTATTATATCATATAACAAAGATAGTTTGCCAAATCTTGAATTGTTATTTTTATCTTTCTGCTCTTTCGAAATGATAATCTTTGCCTGCTATTGTTTCTACGTCATATTCATAACAGTTATACAATAGCGGAAGTTGTGCAGTGATTTTCTTGCTAACGATAGGATCTTTTATATCTGAAGATGCCAAGAATGAATTAGGACAGTTACCTTCAGCTTTCTTTAATCCTTCCCCTTTAAGCGGTACATAAGAACGGATACGAAGTGTTCCTCCTATAGAAGAATGAATGGTGGTTGCGGTCAATTGTCCGGCTTCCCATTTCATGTCAACAGAGAAGCCTCCTCTGGCTTTCAGACCACTTATTTCACCTTTATGCCATGCATCAGGCAGTGCAGGAAGTAATTGAACTGCATCATCATGACTTTGTAGTAACATCTCAGCTACACCTGCTGTATATCCAAAGTTACAATCAATTTGGAAGGGTGGGTGGGCTGTGAAAAGATTAGGATATGTCCTGCCTTCAGGATTATTCCTTTGTTCACCGTCATTAGGAAGTAAGTTGAGGAGATTACAAATTATTTTGTATGCATGATTACCATCACGCAATCTTGACCAAAAATTCAGCTTCCAACTTAAACTCCATCCTGTTGCCATATCACCGCGTTGTATGAGCGTATTTTTTGCAGCCTGAAACAATTCCGGATGTAGTTCCGGAGATATCTGGTTGCTGGGATAGAGACCATACAGTTGACTGACATGTCTATGGTTGTCCTGAGGGTCATCCGAGTCGGTAAGCCACTCCTGAAGTTGATTGTATTGTCCTATATGCATAGGTGCAAGGCGAGCTATCATCTTACTGAGAGAATCTTCGTAATTTTTATCTCCTCCGATAGCTTTTGATGCAAGTAACGTGCTGTTTAATGCGTCGAATGCAATTTGATTGTCCATGGTGCAGCCGGCCGTAATACTTGTTCCTGTTCCGTTTGGACCGTGTTCCGGTGACATAGACGGACAAGTCACCATCCAGTGATTATTAGGATCTTCTGTTAGAAAACTCAGATAGAAATCTGCTGCACCTTTCATAATAGGAAAATAAGTTTTAAGAAAATCCTTGTCACAATTGTAAAGGTAGTGCTGCCATATATGTTGTATTAACCATCCGCCTGAGTTTGGCCACATGCCAAAGAATGCAGCGTCGACAGGACCACATGCACGCCACAGGTCTGTATTGTGATGACACACCCATCCGTTTGCACCATAAAGCACCTTTGCCGTCTGCTGTCCTGTTTCTGAGAGATCTTTAATCATTGAAAATAGAGGCTCAGCATTCTCACTTAGATTGGTAACTTCAGCCGGCCAATAATTCATCTCTGTATTGATATTTACCGTATATTTGCTGTCCCAAGGTGCGTTTAACTCTTTATTCCATACACCTTGAAGGTTTGCCGGTTGTCCTCCTGGCTGTGAGGACGATATGAGTAGGTATCGGCCAAACTGAAAAAGCAGAGCGCAGAGTTGTTGATCGTTGTATTTCTGAAAATTCTTGATACGGACGATTGTCGTGCTGTCACTCATTCTACTTTCTGGAAGAGTCAGTTTGACACGGTCGAATTCCTTCTTATAATAAGAAATATGATTGTTCAGAAGATTCTCATAACTCTTCTTTATTGCCTTACTCATAATATTTTCAGCCTTTTCACTCTCATTACCATCGGTTTTATGGTAATTGATGAAGTTAGTTGCTGCAGAAAGATAAATAGTGGCTTCGGTGGCATTGCTTACGTTAAGATGGTTGTCAACGGTTTTTATGGTTCCGTCGCATTTCACTTTTGTGTGACTTTCGGCTCTAAGGGCAGATTTGATTCCTTCCTGATCGCTACCATTACAATGTAATATCAGTTCTTTGTTCTTACATGAAATCTTATTTTCCTTCAATATTGTATTGTAAGATATATTAAAGTTTAGTGCGTTCTTACGGTCGGCGGTGATTCTTATAATAATGACGCCATCGGTAAGCGATGCAAAAACTCTTCTTGTGTAAGTCACACCATTACTAGTGAAACGCGTTGTTGTTGTTGCATCATTCAGATTAAGATCGCGGTAGAAATTAGTAATGGAACCTAGGTCATTCATATCTATATACAAATTACCAAGAGGTAAGTATTTCATCCCGTTGCTATTTGTGAGATACACTTTATTTATCAATTGTTCAGCTTCTCTATTCTTACCACTGAATATCATTTGCTGTATCTCTTTAAGATGAGAGAGGCCGTTGGGGTTATTATTTGAATAAGGACCTCCTGCCCAGAATGTCTCTTCGTTAAATTGAATTTCTTCATGAGCCGTACCGCCAAAGTCCATTGCTCCAAGGCGTGAGTTGCCTATAGGCAACGCCTCCCACCAGTTTGTAGCAGGGGCCTCATACCAAAGTTTCAGTTCTTTTGCATTCGATACTATTGATATTAAAATCAGGGCGGTTGTAAGAAGAAGCTTTTTCATTGTTGAAATTTATTCGTTAATTTTCTGCAAAGTTACGATTTCTGATGAGAATCTAGTTTTGTACATGTTTCTTTTTCGTTCAATAATGTTACAACACACATAGAAAAAAGAAATCAATAGGGAAAATCCATTAATTTTAGGGGAAATCCTATTATTATTTAGGGATTTTAATAATGAAGTATAGTTAACTTTGATTATCTTTGCAAAACAAATTAAAAAATTAATACAAACAGTTATGAGAAAGTTTATATCCTTAATGATGTTTATGACAGCCATATTTGCTTTCACATCATGTACGACAGAAGATCAGAACGAAGCAATGACTTTGACCGGCACATGGCAGGGAGATCTAGGTATATATATGTATAGTGATCAATATTCTGATTATTATGAGGCTTACCAGACAACAATACAGTTTAACAGTTTAGGTTACGGATCAACGTCCGGCACAGGTTATGAACTTGACAGATTTCAGAATGCTCCATGGAATTATATCTATAATCCTATCCAATGGTCGGTGACTGACGGAACGATCTATATCTATTATCCTAGAGAGAAAATGACACTACGAATTTTTGATTATTATCTCAGTGATAAATATTTCTCAGGCAGGATGGAAGACGGAACAGAATTCCATCTAACCTATGTTGGTAATTTTGACTGGTCACCTTATAATAATGATTATTATAATGCTAAAACCCGAAATACCTCTGTTGACATGTCAAAATACATATTTGGTTGCAAACATAACAAAAATTAATCCTACGATTATTTGATGATAGTTGCTTCCGTCGCTTGAAAATAGTACCATTATTTTTGAGCGACGGAAGTTCTTTTTTATTTCTTTGCCAACTCTAAGAATCGTTTTAGTACATCACATTTGGATACAAATCCGTCTACGTTATTGTTCTTACAGAATAGAGCCAGCTCAATCAGTGAGTGATACTGACGGGCTGCTGTGTTGATATTCTCAGTGTGGTATACACCTTCGTATGGATCAAAGTAGCCACCCCACGGTTCCAAAGGAATATATGCTAGGGCATAAAGACTCTTTTCTGTCAGGGTGAAGTCGGAGGAGAGTTTGCTTATATTTAGATAAGTCACGGCTTTGGAAACAAAATCCGTTTCATTCACTCTTGTGCTGTCCATCACGCCATGTCTGTAACGTGTGAGGTACCAGCAATCGCCCCAGCACGATGCCTGATAATATCTTATCGCCAGATGATAAGCCTTTTGCTCACGATCTTCTTGATTGGATATATAATTATAGGTGCTCTCCATCTCATTCATCTCTTGACAGAACTTCAGCTTGGGATTATAGCTGAAGGTGGTTTTGCTTGGTCCATCCTCAAAGTCCATCTTCTGATGTTTCATCCATCGTTCTGTTGTATAGTTGCGCGTCAACAGATATTCTGCAATGTTCTGAGTTCTGAGGTAGTTGAGCGATACTTTCTCAAGGTACTCTACGGCAAGATTAAACTTACACAGACGCATATATTTTGTTCCGATGAGATCATTGAAATAATCCTCATTAAAATCGAGACCATTGATGACCCATTGTTCGAATTTATTGGGAGATCCGTTTTTGATATACTTATAGTAGTCTACTAACGATGTCACCTTCATGGTGTCCATCTGATTGAAATAGTCGCCTGTATATCGATAGTTCCATTCGAAAGAGGAATCTTTGCTGTTCTGAAATCTATCGTATCTGTTTTCTGCCATGCCAATAAGAGCAAGGGCTACATGCTTCTTTCCCCAAGACAGATATTTTGGAACCAGATTATTATAGACCACACGTTCTATGACATCATTGTAGTGGTTATCAACTATCAAATTGTCATGTCTTGAGTCATCCTTGACTTTCAGCTCTAACCAGTTCATCTCAGTAAGCAGATAGTCAGAATAATGTGGTGTATCTTCTGCTGATTTTATCGATATCAGAAATTTGATAGCCCGTGCATTATCTTTCATCCTGTTTGTGCCTCTCATCGTCTGGGCCGTTTCTATTTGGTGCAACGCTTCCTTCTGATTACCGAACAGATAATTTAGGAAGGCTGATGCCGTCTGCCATAATATAGGAACTTTTGTCTTACCTTCGGTAACAACAGAATTAGAGAAATTAATGAAGTTCATAACCTCGTTTTGATAGACCGGGTTTACATCAATAAACTTAAACCAATCCTTATCACCTTCTCCATAATCATCGATAGTCTCTTGGGCGTTGTTAACAAAATCCTGAACGAGATAGGGCAGTACTGACGAATTAGCATTCGAAGCGTATATCTTCTCAATACCGTTTAAGTTCCGTTGCTTCCGCATACACCATTTGACACTCTTCATATCATTCAGCTCTGCGTATATGTTACACGCCTCTTCGTAGTTTCCCGTTTGTACCAATGTACCTGCATAGATATCCTTCATCATCTCCTTGAATACTGAATTGACCAGCATCATAGCTTTACTATTCCAGTAAATGCTGCATGATTTGTAATCCTTCAACACAAAATATGTACGCATGACGAGTAGGGCATAGCGTGATTTTAACCGTGCTCCTTTGTACAATCTTGCCTGCTGGTTGATGTTCATCAGTTGTCCTTTGAGCATCAGCTGTTCGCGTTTTGAAGGATAATCCCATGGATCGTTCATGGCATTACATACGTTCAGATAGTTTGTGAGCAGTCGTAAGTAAGTCAGCATTTCACGGTCACCTTGTGAACGGGCATATTGAATGATCTTATTGTCTGATCCTGTAAATTTATCAGGTGATATATGATTGAGGTCATAAATGTCATAATCCTCTATCTTTTGATGACAGTAATCCTTCCATATCGTGTTGATCCT
>DAIOSW010000087.1:0-8989 GCA_036752365.1 Prevotella sp. | reverse complement strand
CACTCTCAGGAAAGTCTCCACGAATCTCACCTCTGACGATTGTTGGTTCACCTGGTAGAGATTTTAATTGTCTCTCATTGATGAAGTCTACATTATCACGACGTGTGGCAAGGGTTATGGTCATTTCGTTTCCGAGGGATGCACCTACACGACAGTTGAGTTGTCGTAGTTCTTGATCTCCGATGGTATTGTTGCGTATTCTGTCCAGAATGGTAATAAACTCCGGGTCTTTCTGACGATATACCTTCCGTAGTTCGATACTGACCAACTGCATCTGGTTGAATACTTTGGCATTAAAGAAAAATAGGGAAGGGTAATAAGGACTGAGTAATCGTCGGTCTTCCTCCTTAATGACCGGTTCCAACTGATAGATGTCGCCAACGAGGAGCAGTTGTTTGCCCCCAAACGGTTCCCGCATATTACGAGAATAGACACGAAGCACTTTATCAATAAAATCAATGATGTCAGCTCTTACCATACTGATCTCATCAATGATGATCAGTTCAACCTCTCTGAGGAGTTTGCGTGTAGCACCGTTGTACTTTAGTGTGTTTTTGATATTCCTGACATTGTATTGGCTGTCGTCAGGGAGCAAGGGGTGAAAGGGAAGTTTGAAGAAGCTGTGTAGGGTAGAGCCGCCGGCGTTGATGGCTGCGATACCTGTTGGAGCCAGTACAACAAACTTCTTTTTCGTGGTCGAACAGATGTGACGTAGGAACGTTGATTTACCCGTCCCCGCTTTTCCTGTTAGGAAAAGCGAATGACGGGTATATGTAATCAACTGCAGAGCTTTCTGAAACTCTGGGTTTGATGTTTCTATTTCAGAATTCTCAGTCATTTAAACCTTCTTCGAAAGATACTGCCTGCTCCTTTTTCTTCTTTTTCTTTGGAGTAGCTTCTTTCTTTGGACCGGCTTCTTTAGAGGGCTCTACTGCTGCGGGTTGCGTAGCTGCAGCAGGTTGCTGTTCGTGTTCTCCTTCTACCGGAGCCGTTCCCTCACCGTTTATGCCTCCTTCGCCTTGTACCTCTTCAAATTCATCGGTACTGTCATTTACCTCCTCTTCCTGACGTTGATGGATAACACCCATACAGTTGTAGTCATTATAAGAGATATCATCGGTGGGCTTTCCAAACTTACCGTGGTAGCGTTTGAATGTAGGATCGGCCAAGACCTTCTCGATGAAGTAACCGAAGATAGGAAGTGCAGTTCTGCTACCTTGTCCTAAAGCTCCTGTGCGGAAGTGAATACAACGGTATTCTCCACCTACCCATGCACCTCCCACGAGGTTGGGACTTACACCCACGAACCAAGCGTCAGAGTGGTTATTTGATGTTCCGGTCTTTCCTCCGAATTCAGTGTCACGTGCATATGGTGATACATAACTCCACAGTGGCATGGATGTGCCACCCGGTTCACGCATACCGCCTTGGAGCATCTGCTGCATGAGGAATGCACTTCTGGTTGGAATAACCTGTTTCTGTTCGGTTGGTGCTTCGTAAATCACCTTTCCGTCTTTGTCTTCAATCCTTGTGACCAAAACAGGTTCATGGAATTTACCATTATTGACCACTGTACTATATGCGTTGACCAGTTCAAGCAGGTTGACATCTGACGATCCTAATGCCAGTGAAGGGGTTTCGTCTAATGGACTAGCGATACCCATGTCATGAGCTGTCTTGATGATATTGCTGATACCCACTTCCTGACCCAGACGGACTGCAATAGAGTTCACACTCTGTGCAAAGGCACTCTTCAAAGGCATGGAGTCTCCTGAGAAGAATCCGTTGGCATTAGTCGGTGTCCATGTCACCTCCTGTTGCTTCTGCTTATCAAACACTTTCATGCTGAAATACTGATCCCGGCGCTTGTCACATGGAGTCAGTCCCTGGTTCATGGCTTCGGTATAAACAAAGAGCTTGAATGTAGAACCCGGCTGACGCATACTTGTTACTTTGTCATATTTCCATGAGTTGAAATTGATGTCGCCTACCCAGGCCTTGACATATCCAGTCTGTGGTTCCATGGCAACAAAACCGCAGTGCATGAAATGTTCCATGTAACGGATGGAGTCCATCGTACTCATATCTTTCTCGACAATACCTTTGTCATAGTCAAACACTTTCACATTGTGAGGTTTGTTCAGGAAGTAGCTGACAGAATCCGGATTGTTGGGATATTGCTGAACCAGCAGTTTATAGGCCGCAGTCTTTTTGGCAATGCCTTGTATGAAGTCAGGGATGACATGATGATTCTCATCCTGCCATGGATCTTCATTTCCCCAGTGGTTCTTGAAGTTTCTCTGTACGATGCGCATCTGTTTGTTGGCCGCTTCTTCGGCATACTTCTGCATTTTTGTATCGATTGTCGTATAGATCTTCAAACCATCAGTGTACAGGTCGTATCCATTCTCTTTACACCATTCTCTCATGTTGTCTGCCACTGCTTCACGGAAGTATTGTGCTTGTCCGTCGTAGTTGCTTTCTACACTATAGTTAAGCTTGATAGGAATCTGGCTGATAGAGTCATATTCAGCTCTTGTCATCTTATTGTGAGTAACCAAATTATCAAGAACGACATTACGGCGACTGAGACTGTTCTTAGGATTGGTGAGCGGGTTGTAGTATGTAGTTGCTTTAAGCATACCTACAAGTACAGCTGCCTGTTCCACCGTTATGTCTTTTGGAGTCGTGTTGAAGTATGTCTTTGCTGCGGTCTTAATACCGTAAGCGTTGGAGCCAAAGTCAACCGTGTTGGCGTACATCGTCAGGATTTCCTTCTTGTTGAAGAACATCTCAATCTTAACGGCAGTGATCCACTCTTTACTCTTCATGATGAGAATCTTGAGCCCTGGGATATATCCCATGACTCCTGTCGAGTACTGGGTACGAACCCTAAACATGTTTTTCACCAACTGTTGTGTAATCGTTGATGCTCCTCGAGCGTGATGATGGAGGATCATGTCTTTTGCCGCAGAGAATAATCCCTGAAAGTCAATACCGAAGTGATGGTAGAAACGTTCGTCCTCTGTATTGATAAGAGCATCCCAGAACACTGGGTTTATCTCTTGATATTTTACGGGCGTACGATTCTGATTGAAATATTTTCCAATAAGAACACCGTCGGCACTGTATATTTCAGAAGCTTCGTTATTTGTAGGATGGGCTATCGCTTCCATACCCGGTGATTTTCCAAACAACCAGAGAAAGTTGATGTCCACAGCACCAAGGTAAACGATGAAAAATACAATGAGTGAGATGAACGCGATAATTGATCTCGTGTACCAAGCTCTGCCCTTATACAGTCCCTTGTACCAATGGGCAAAGTCGCGAACCTTGCGCCAGCAAAGACTTGCGCAGTATCCTACGCTTGACTTCTTGTTTTTATAGGAGTTATTACTCATATTTTTGTGTATCTGTTCTAATGTGCAAAAGTACGAAAAATAGATATATTTATATCAATTCTGTGATAAATTTTATGATTTCTTCTATTTCATTGGGTGTGAACCACTTGATGCTTTCATCTTTTCTAAACCATGTAAGTTGTTTTCTACAGTATCTTCGTGAGTCACATTTGATTCGCTCGATAGCTTCTTCCAGAGTGATATTGCCTCTGAAGTGCTCGAATAGTTCTTTATAGCCAACCGTATTTAATGCGTTCAGATGAGCTAGTGGAAATACTTTTCTCGCCTCATCTTCCAAACCGTTTTTAATCATTTCCTCTACACGGCTGTTTATTCTGTTGTAGAGCTCCTCACGGGGACGGGTAATGCCAATCTTGATGATGTTGAAAGGACGTTGCTTTTTCTCATTTCTTCGAAATGATGTGTAGGTTTTTCCTGTCATATAACAGATTTCGAGCGCGTGGACAACACGTTTGGGGTTACATCTGTCAACAATGGCGTAATATTCGGGGTCGAGGATACGTAATTCCTCGCATAGTCTCTCCAACCCATCTTCTTCATGTCTTTTGCGAAGCAACTCTCTAGTTTCTTCATTGACTGTTGGAATATCGTCAATACCATTACAGACGGCATCAATATACATCATGCTTCCACCACTCATCAAAGCAATGTCCGCCTGATTAAATAAATCACCTGACAGATTCATAACGTCTTCCTCAAATTGGGCGGCGCTATAGTAATCTGTCAGGTGATGTGTTCCTACAAAATAGTGTTTCCTTCGTTTCTGCTGCTCTGTTGTTGGGGCAGCTGTACCGATGGGTATCTCGCTGAATATCTGCCTGGAGTCCGCATTGATGATGGGGATGTTGAAATGTTCGGCTATGCTTAGGCATAATTCCGTTTTTCCTACACCAGTTGGACCTAGTAGTACAACGAGAGTCTTCATTTGACTAATACGCGATATTTAACGTATGATTCCTCGTTTTGAAGATTGGATGAAATCTATGATATAGTCAATTTCCTTACATGGGGGAAGCTTCTCTCTTACTTGCTTGATACCCTCTTCTATGAGTCCGTTTGAATAGATGATTCTATAAGCCTCATGTATGGTGTTAATCAGTTCGTTGCTGAATCCCCGGCGACGAAGTCCAACGAGATTAATTCCGCAATAACATGTAGGATCTTTTCCTGCTATGATATATGGTGGGATATCTTTGCTGAAGCGGCTTCCACCCTGTATCATTACATATCCTCCGATATGGCAGAACTGGTGGGTGAGTACCACTGCACTGATGATGGCATTGTCATCAATTGTTACTTCACCGGCGAATTTCGTCGAGTTACCAATGATGAGTCCGTTGCCTAGGACGCAGTCGTGAGCCACATGCATATTCTCCATCAGAAGGTTGTTGCTGCCTATTACAGTTTTACCTTTGGAAGCAGTACCGCGACTAATAGTTACATTTTCACGTATGCTATTGTTGTCGCCAATAATTGCAAGTGTTTCTTCTCCTTTAAACTTAAGGTCTTGAGGGACAGTGCTGATACTTGCTCCGGGAAAGAATACGTTTCCGTTGCCTATTCTTGCTCCGTAATTGATTGTGACATTGTTCTTTAGCTCGTTGTTGTCTCCGATAATTACATTCTTATCGATAAAACAGAATGGGCCTATCTTACAATTCTCACCGATGATAGCTTCGGGGTGGATATAGGCTAATGGACTGATTTCACTCATATAATAATTATTTGTTTTTTACAATCTGTGCGGTGAATGTTGCTTCACTGACAATCTTCTCGCCAACGAATACGTAACCTTTCATTGATGATACTCCGTGGCGAACAGGGGCTAATAATTCTACTTTAAAGATCATGGTGTCTCCAGGTACGACCTTCTGACGGAATTTCACACCATCAATCTTCATGAAGTAGGTCGAATAACGCTCTGGCTCATCCAATGAGTTGAGTACTAAAAGTCCTCCTGCCTGTGCCATTGCTTCTACCTGAAGCACTCCCGGCATCACAGGCTCCTGTGGAAAGTGACCAGTGAAAAATGGTTCATTACTGGTTATGTTCTTTACAGCGACAATGCTGCTTGGTCCCAGTGTGATGACTTTATCGACCAATTGCATCGGATAACGGTGTGGAAGCAACTCTCTAATACGGTTGACGTCCATTACTGGCGGTTCGTTGCAGTCGTAAACCGGTGCCTGTATTTCATGGGCACGGATCTCACGGCGCATCTGACGTGCGAATTTGTTGTTGATGGTATGTCCCGGACGAGTTGCAATAATACGTCCCTTGATAGGTTTACCGATCAGTGCCATATCACCGATGATGTCAAGCAGTTTATGACGTGTACATTCATTCTCCCAAACAAGAGGCTTATGCTGAATGTAACCTAATTTCGTAGCATCCATGTGAGGAACATTGATCAAATCAGCAAGCTGATCAAGCTTTTCCTGAGTTGTCTGTAACTCATAGATGACAATGGCATTGTCAAGGTCACCTCCCTTGATTAAGTTAGCCTGAAGCAATGGTACGATATCACGTACAAAAACAAATGTTCGTGCAGGGGCTATTTCTTTTGCAAAGTCTTCTGCATTGTCAAGTGTAGCAAATTGACTGTTGATAAATTTCGAGTTGAAAGAAACCATGGTCGTGATGCTGAACTCGTCATCCGGCAAGATAGTTATGCAAGAGCCGGTTTCCTCGTCTTTGATCTCAATCTTCTTTTTGATAATATAGAAATCCTTAACAGCATTCTGTTCTTCAATACCAACTTTTTGTATGCTTTCAACGTACATCTCTGCACTTCCGTCTAGAATAGGAAATTCTGGTCCGTTGACTTGTATGAGACAGTTGTCAATACCAAGAGCATACAATGCAGCCAATCCGTGTTCTACTGTAGAGCATTTCACATCACCTTTAGCCAGTACTGTTCCACGTTCTGTATTAACAACATTTTCTGCAATTGCATCGATTAAAGGTTGACCTTCAACATCAATGCGCTGTATTTTGTAACCATAATTCTCGGGAGCCGGGTTGAAAGTAACCGTCAGACTCAATCCTGTATGCAGGCCTTTTCCATAAAGGGAAAAGCTACCTTTCAGTGTCTTCTGTTTCAACATTTTATGTTTCTTTTGAATGTTTATTTTTGTTTCTTCAGTTCCTCAACTTCTTTTTGTAAGTCGGTCAACTGTTTATAAATGTCTGGTAGCTTGCGATATAAGATAGATGATTTGGCAAAGTTTTTCGGGTCGATTGCAGGTGAACCGATTAATGTGGTATTTCCTTTAACATTACCCGGAATACCTGATTGTGCACCGAAGAAGGTGTGGTCACCAATGGTGATATGACCTGCTGTTCCTACTTGACCTCCAAACATGCACCACTCACCGATTTTTGTACTACCGGCAACACCACACTGTGCAGCCATCACTGTTTTAGAACCAACTTCAACGTTGTGTGCTATCTGAATAAGATTGTCTAGTTTTACTCCTTCGTGAATGATCGTTGCTCCCATGGTGGAACGGTCGATACATGTGTTGGCTCCGATCTCTACATTATCTTCAAGGATAACAATGCCGATTTGTGGAATTTTGTCATAACCATCTGTCGAAGGTGCGAATCCGAAACCATCAGCACCGATGACGGAACCTGCATGAATGGTAATATTATTGCCGAGACGGCAATCGTGATATATTGTAACATTCGGATAAATGATGCAATTATTTCCTATTTTTGTACCATCCGAAATGACTGTGTTTGGATGGATTTGACAGTTATTGCCTATTTCAACATTCTCACCGATATAGGCAAAACTTCCAATATAACAATCTTCACCAATCTTTGCACTTTTACAAATGTGTGCATCTTCTTCTGTTCCTTTTTTCTTCGGTTTGGTTGATTCGTATAACTGAAGAAGTTTTGCGACACTTTCGTACGCATTTTTTACTCGGATAAGTGTTGCTTTTACTGGATGTTCTAATTCTACGTCCTCATTAACCAAAACAATGGATGATTCAGTATCGTATATATAATGCGTGTATTTGGGGTTTGAAAGAAAAGAGATTGCTCCTGATTGCCCTTCTTCAATCTTTGCAAACGTATGTACTGATGCATCTGGATCACCTTCCACACGGCCTTGAATGAACTCGGCAATCTGTTTAGCTGTAAATTCCATAATTAATTGTTTGTTGTAATAATCTGCAAAAGTAATGATTTTATTTCATATTCTTTGATAACACAGGTAATATTTTCTTATTTTTTTAGACAACAACGATACATTAAGTAGTTCTGATGCTGCTGATATATCTTTCGTTGTACCGTCCTTGTAAAGAATTGTGATATTGTCATCATCAAACGTGTACATATCTTTTTGTATGGTGCTAACATCGATCATATAATCAGTTTCCGCTGTCGAAATACCCAAGTTATCTGCGATCGTATGTCTCAATGTATCAAGATAATCATCAGCAATAGGCTTGTCGTGGATTTCGACTTTAAAAATCCGTCTGTCCAGCATGTCGCCTGCCAGTGTTGATAAAATCTTATCGTCGCTATGACGCCATACTTTGAGAGCGCTCCATATATCACTGTCGTCAAGTTCTGTGTAGTATCTCAATGCCTTCTCATCCTGATTGAATATCGTCTCATCGATGTCATTGTATAAGAAATATTTCAAGGCCGGAGATGCAAAGATTTCTTTGCCGGTTTCAGCTAGATACTTTGCACGAAGAAGGGTATTAATCAGTACTTTCTCGCAGGCGACAGCGGTTTTATGGAGATATACCTGCCAGTACATCAGACGACGTGATGTGAGGTAATTCTCGATAGAATAGATTCCTTTCGACTCTACCACCAAATTGTCATCCTGGACATCCAGCATTTTAATAATTCTTGCACTGCCGATATTCCCTTCTGTAACACCTGTGAAAAAACTGTCTCTTCGCAGATAGTCAAGCCTGTCCATATCCAGTTGACTGCTGATCAACTGATGCAGGAATCTTTTTGGATATTCGTCTTTGAAGATCTTCAAAGCTAGATTCAACATCCCGTTGAAGTCGTGATTAACCTGCTCCATCACCATTAGGGAGATCTGCTCGTGGCTGATGCCGTGTATGAGTGTGTTCTCAAGGACATGGCTGAAGGGGCCGTGCCCGATATCGTGCATCAGTATGGCAGCTTCGACAGCTTCCGTCTCACTGTCAAAGATAAAATTGCCTTTTTGTGTGAGTGCCGTTATTGCTTCACTCATCAGGTGAAAGGCACCTAACGAATGCTGGAATCGTGTGTGCTGGGCTCCAGGATAGACCACAGACGCCAACCCTAACTGCTTAATACGGTTAAGCCGTTGCATCAATGGATGCTGAACAATATCGTACAGCAATCCATGAGGAATCTTTATAAACCCGAAAACCGGGTCATTTATGATTTTGCTATCGTTCAAATCTTCTTCAGTTCTTCAGCCATCTCTAGCTGAACCTCTTTGGCTTTTTCTGCAGCTACTGAGGCAAAGTTCTCACTATTGTCTGCATAGATGATATCACGACTGCTATTTACGATCAATCCACATTCTTTCGTCATAC
>DAIOSW010000086.1:0-9062 GCA_036752365.1 Prevotella sp. | reverse complement strand
TGACTTTCTGGTTTTGAGCCTGACGTAGTGCCAGCTGACTACTTTCATACCAGAAAGAGTAGTTTCCCGCAAATAGGTTTACCTTGCCGAAATCGATATCTACAGTATGTGTACTTACTGAATCGAGGAAGTGGCGGTCGTGACTGACCACTAAGACCGTCTGGTCCAGATTGCTGAGATATTCCTCCAGCCAACTTACAGTGTCAAGGTCAAGGTCATTGGTCGGCTCATCCAAAAGTAGATTATCCGGATGCCCAAATAGTGCTTTTGCAAGCATTACTCTCACTTTCTCGCTGTTAGAAAGCTCACTCATTTGTTTGTTATGTAGCTCCTCTTTTATACCTAGATCTTGTAGCAAAACGGCAGCATCGCTTTCGGCGTTCCATCCGTCGAGCTGAGCAAATTTATCCTCAAGTTCTGCTACTTTTACACCGTCTTCATCAGAAAAGTCAGCTTTGGCATACAGCGCGTCACGTTGGTTCATGATGTCCCATAACACAGTATGTCCCATCAGAACAGTATTCATCACTGTATACTGGTCAAATTTAAAGTGGTCCTGACTTAAAACACTAAGTCGTTCACCCGGACCGAGTTCCACGAAACCTTTGTTCGGTTCAAGTTCGCCGCTGATAGCTTTGAGAAGTGTTGATTTTCCGGCACCGTTAGCACCAATGACACCATAAATGTTACCGTTAGTGAATTTGATGTTTACATCTTTGTAAAGCACCCTTTTGCCGAACTGAATGGCAAGATTCGAAACTGTTATCATTATTATATTACCTTATTTATATATACCCATTTAAATAGCGGTGCAAAATTACAACAAATTATCGAATATAACAAATTTATTAATATTCATTTATAAGTAATAATTTTGTAATTTGTTTGAAAAACTATTTAAAAAGAGTTGTTCTTGGATTTTTATATGTACATTTGCACAATTAATATTATTTATTTTGTATGATGAAGAAGTTAATAATGACATTTCTAATCGCTTTGCTTCCTGTTGTTGGGATAACAAATGCTTCTGCTCAGACGAAAGAACAGATAAAATCAAGTTATGTTCTTAAGAATTTGAGATTGGATAAAAATACAGCATCTAAATTTAAACCGCTTTTCTTAAATTATCTCAAGGAGATGAAAGAGGCAAAGGATGTCTATGATAATGTAAAAGACAAATACAAAGCTTCAATCAAGAAAGGTACTCTCAGTGATAGTCAGGCGGATCAGTTGTTAAATGCTCATTGGAATTCAGATGCTCGCGAGATCGCTGTTAAGAAGAAATATACCACAATTTTTACATCCTGTATTGGTGCAAAACGTACATTCCTTGCGTTTGATTATGCCAGTGATTCTATGAAGAAAATGAAGGGTGAAACCAAAAAGTCGAGTGAAGACGACGAATAATAATTAGATGAGACATAATATACCTACTAACGGAAGAGGACCTTCCGATGATTCTTTAGCATATAAGGTTAATGAGGAAATCGGGCTTCTCGATTTCCTTATTAAAAATATATCGAAAGAGAGTCGAAATAAGATAAAGGCCACATTGTCAGGTCGTGGAATCAAGGTAGACCGAAAGGTGGTTACCCAATATGATTTCTTATTAAAGCCCGGTATGACGGTCTTTGTCAGTAAGACCAAACGTAGCAGTGAATTAAAGAGCCATTATGTGAAAATAGTCTATGAGGACAGATGGATTGTTGTTGTTGAGAAAAATATTGGTATTTTATCAATGGCAGCAGGTCATAGTTCACTGAATGTAAAATCTGTACTTGATGATTATTTCAAAAAGCAGCATAAACGTTGTACTGCTCATGTGGTGCATCGTCTTGATCGTGAGACCAGCGGACTGATGATCTATGCAAAAGATATTGATACAGAACAGATTTTAGAACATGCTTGGCATGATATCGTATTTGATCGTAGATATGTCGCTGTGGTGAGTGGAGTGATGGAAACCGATGACGGTACCATTTCCAGTTGGTTGAAAGATAATAAAGCTTATGTTACCTATTCTTCACCAACAGATAACGGAGGTAAATACGCCGTGACACATTACCATACACTGGCTCGTTCTTCTGAATTCTCTCTTGTCGAGTTTCACTTGGAAACAGGACGTAAAAATCAGATACGTGTGCATGCTCAGGATATAGGTCATCCTGTAGTTGGTGATCCGAAATATGGTAAAGGGGATGATCCCATTCACCGTCTTGGGCTACATGCTTTCCGTTTATGCTTTTATCATCCTGTAACCAATGAACCAATGGAGTTCGAAACACCGATACCAATCGCATTCCGTAGATTATTTTAAAAAATGAAAGATTCAGTATTAATCATAAGTGGAGGGATGGATAGCATTACTATGCTATACGAAATGAAGGATAGAATAGCCCTTGCCATCTCTTTCGACTATGGTGCAAATCATAATTCTCGTGAAATACCCTTTGCTCGTATACACTGTCATCGTCTTGGTATTCCACATATTATGATCCCACTAACTTTTATACATCAGTATTTTAAAAGTTCCCTTCTTGAAGGAGCAGATGCTATACCAGAAGGACATTATGCTTCAGAGAATATGAAGTCTACAGTTGTTCCTTTCCGAAATGGCGTGATGCTGTCAATAGCATGCGGGATAGCAGAAAGTCACAAACTGACAAATGTGATGATTGCTAATCATGCTGGCGATCATACCATTTATCCAGACTGTACTCCGTCTTTTATTCATGCGATGGATGAAGCAACAGCTGCTGGAACTTATGTCCATGTTCATGTCCTAGCTCCTTACACCGATATTTCAAAGGCAGACATTGCAAGACGTGGCAAAGAGCTAGGTGTAGACTATTCCCAGACATGGTCTTGCTATAAAGGTGGAGAAATACATTGTGGCAAATGTGGTACCTGTGTTGAACGTAAGGAAGCACTTAGGGAAGCAGGCATAGAAGATCCAACACAATACGAAGAGTAGATAAAAATAGGCTGCGTTGGAAGTATCACACCTCGACGCAGCCTTTCACGTAACTTGCTTATTCGTATGAATCTTATTTCACCCAATATAAGGTTATCTAAATCTGAATACCTCTCTTTTTAGCGTGTTTCAATAACTATACCGTTTAACGAATGAAACACCCTACTTTGATTTTATAGATTTCAGTTATTTCTTTATCCAAATAACGCCCTTAAGGCTTCCTCAACTTTCCTGACGGGAATCAGTTCAATTTTAAATTTCTTGTGATCAAATCCCTGCATGTTGTATTTGGGCAAGATCATACGTTGGAACCCTAACTTTTCTGCCTCAGCAACTCGCTGTTCGATACGATTGATTGGACGGACTTCACCACTGAGACCGACTTCTCCGGCCATGCAAATACCACTTTCAATGGCAGTATCTACATTACTCGAGAGTACAGCAGCAATGACGCTAAGGTCGATAGCGAGATCAGTCACGCGGAGGCCGCCTGCTATATTGATGAAAACATCTTTTTGCATAAGTTTAAATCCTACACGTTTTTCGAGGACAGCAAGAAGCATGTTGAGACGACGTTGGTCGAAGCCTGTTGCTGAACGTTGTGGCGTGCCGTAAGCTGCGCTACTCACAAGGGCCTGAGTTTCAACGAGGAACGGACGAACACCCTCGATGGCTGAGGATATCGCAATACCACTTAGTCCGTCATGGTCATCCGTGAGTAGTAGTTCCGATGGGTTACTTACTTCACGCAGTCCGTTTTGTCCCATTTCGTAAATACCAAGTTCCGAGGTACTCCCAAATCGGTTTTTGATGCTTCTTAGTATCCGATACATGTAATGTTGGTCACCTTCAAACTGAATGACCGTATCTACTATATGCTCAAGAATCTTTGGCCCGGCCAGAGTTCCTTCTTTATTGATATGTCCGATAAGGATGACAGGTGTACCACTAGTCTTGGCAAAGCGGAGTAGGGCGGCAGCACACTCTCGTACCTGCGTAATGCTTCCTGGACTACTCTCCACATCTTCCGTACTGATGGTTTGTATGGAATCTATAATCACGATATCCGGTTGTACCTCCTTAATGTGAGTGAAGATATTTTCGAGTGATGTTTCACAGAGTATAAGACACTCATTGTCAGTATGCGTAATACGGTCAGCCCGCATCTTCAGCTGGTGCGCACTCTCTTCACCGCTTACATAGAGAATCTTGTGCTCGGGCAAACGAAGGACAGTCTGTAGAGACAATGTGCTCTTTCCTATACCGGGTTCACCTCCCAAGAGAACAATAGAACCGGGTACCAGCCCACCACCCAGAACTCTGTTGAGTTCGGAGTCATGCATGTCAATACGCGGTTCGTCAACAGACGATATCTCTTTCAAGCTCTGTGGATGATGACGACGCGATTCAATACCGGAAAGAGCATTGTAATTGGCATTACGTGCTGCCTGAGTTCCCGATTCCGGGGCAATCCTTATCTCTTTGAACGTGTTCCATTGCCCGCAAGACGGGCATTTTCCTATCCATCTGGTTGATTCCTGTCCGCAGTTGGTGCAGACGTATGCTGTCTTATCTTTTGGCATAATATTGAATTACATTTTTTTAATGGTATTTTATGAGTCTCAGCCATTGCCATAGCACGAATTTCGGCACGAGCCTTTTTCCCTGTTCCCGTTGTTGGTATATGGTTGGTGAGTATGATGCTCTTAGGTTGCCAATATTTAGGCAAGTGTGATATTGCCGATAAGATATCATCGGTGATGCGGTCAGCTTTGACCAGCATGATCACGGCTTCACCAAATTTCTCATCATGTGTAGATGTGATGGCAAAAGGCATCGGAAGATCTCTTTCTAAAACGGTTTCCACCTCTTCTATCTGAATCTTAATTCCCCCGCTACAGATGACATTGTCTTTACGCCCGATGATTGTAAATGTTCCGTCTGCATTTAATTTAGCAATATCGTTTGTCGTCAGGATGGATGGGGATATCTTTGGTGCATCAATAACAAGTGTGCTGTCAGCACTAAGGCTTATGTATACCCCATCTAAAGGAGTATATGCCGGAGAACGACGTGGACCGTTGACAGCCCGGAGAGCTATGTGGGATAAAGTCTCGGTCATTCCGTATGTAGACCATAGCTGTCCTTTAACCGTCCGAAGCTTTTCTTCCATCTGTGTATCGATGGCACCGCCACCAATCAATGTGTTACTGATGTCAGAGAGCACAGCTAACTCTGACGGTACAGACAATGAATTGTAAATCTGTAAAGGAACCATTGCTGCCAAGTCGATATGCTCGGTGATACCATGTAAAGGATGACCACTTGGCTCAACAGTAATAAGACGTAACCCTGCAACAATAGATCGTACCACCATCATTTTTCCTGCGATATAATTTAGAGGCATGCATAGAAGAGCAGTGTTACCTTGTTTCATGTTCAGAAAGCTGCATGTCGATTTGGCGCTTTCAATCATACGCGCCTTCTCTATTTGTATCACCTTTGGCACTCCAGTAGATCCGGAAGTGGATACAGAGACGGTAGGAGCGTCATTGTTCCATTCAGTTAGAAACGAAGATAATTGCGACTCTATTGTCATTGTGTTATTCTATTTTCCCCCATTCCTTGTTGCTATACCATAGACAGTCCTTTCTTATTTCCAACGGTGAGGATATATTATCCGTGAAAAGTTGTCCCGTACCCAGCCCCTGAGGAATCGTCGGAGATAGCGTCGCGCAGAGTTGTGCGATGCCATTAAGACCTATGTTTGATTCCAGTGCGGATGTGATCCACCAGCCTGTTTGATGGTTTTTTGCTGTGCGTATCCATTCGCGTGTCCCGGTGATGCCCCCGTGCAGGGTTGGCTTGATAACGATATATTGTGGTCGTATCATGCTTAAGAGCGCATGGCGACGGTTAGGAGTGTTATTACCTATCAGCTCTTCATCGAGGGCAATAGGCAGAGAAGTGTTGGCACATAGCTTCGCCATGTGAAACCACTCTCCTGCAGGTATTGGCTGTTCTATCGAGTGGAGGTCGAGACGTGATAACTGGTCAATTTTCCTTGGAGCATCTTCGAATGTAAATCCACCGTTAGCATCAACACGTATCTCTATTTCCTTAGAGGAATAGGTCTGTCGGATATAGTTGATCAGATCAAGCTCTTCATTAAAGTCAATAGCTCCGATTTTAATTTTGATACATCTGAAACCAGCTTCCATTTTTATTTTAATCTGTTCAAGCATCTGGTCCTTTGTCCCCATCCAGATAAGACCGTTAATCGGGATGCCGGCTTCTCCACGACTGAAAGGCGTATCCCAAAGACGTTGTGATCCTCCGTTATGGAATTGCTTCATCGCACACTCCATGCCAAAGAGCATCGAAGGATAATCGATCAGATCATCATAGGGTATCTTACCTGTAGCAGCACACTTGTCGCACATCTCCTTCAATTTCTTTTCATACGTCAGAGCAGGCATATCGTCACAGCTGAGTCTTTCCAGAGGGGCGCACTCACCGTAGCCGTCAGACGTACCGTCAGTAACATGAAGATACCACACATCGTGCTTCGTGTAAATTCCGCGTGAAGTACCCGCGGGATTGCGAAAATGGAGTGTACGGGGAATTATTTCAAATTCGATCATGGTAGTATGGGGTATTTACCGAAGTCCGGATCTCTTTTTTCGAGGAACGCATGACCACCCTCCTGTGCTTCGTCAGTCATATAATAGAGCATCGTGGCATCTCCTGCCAGTTCCTGAATACCTGTCTGTCCATCCAGCTCGGCGTTGAGGCCGGCCTTGATCATGCGGAGTGCCAAGGGCGAACGCATCATCATTGTCTTTGCCCAATCCACCACTTCATCTTCTAGTTGGTCAAATGGCACAACTTTGTTGACTAACCCCATTTCGAGAGCCTCCTGAGCGGAGTACTGGCGGCAGAGGAACCAGATCTCGCGAGCTTTCTTCTGACCGACACAGCGTGCCAGATAAGATGAACCGAAACCGGCATCGAAGCTACCAACTTTAGGTCCTGTTTGACCGAATATGGCATTGTCTGATGCGATAGAGAGGTCGCAGACCACATGGAGGACGTGCCCACCACCGATAGCATAGCCGTTTACCATTGCAATGACCGGTTTGGGAATGCTCCGTATCTGCTTCTGAACATCAAGTACGCTGAGACGTGGTATACCATCCTTGCTGATATAGCCGCCACGACCCTTTACGTGCATGTCGCCACCGCTGCAGAACGCTTTGTCTCCAGCTCCGGTAAATACCACAACACGTATGCTCGGATCTTCACGGCAGATGCGCATAGCGTCACCCATCTCCGCCGTTGTCTCAGGAGTGAAAGCGTTCCGATAACGTGGTCTGTTGATTGTTATCTTCGCGATTCCTTCGAAAAAGTCGAAAAGTATCTCTTCGTATTCTTTAATAGTTGTCCATTCTCTAGTCATTGTCGTATGTATTTATAGTAATTATTAAAAATATGTTTATCAAATGTACTGTCAGTGATTGCCTCAATGAGCACCGGATGTGAAGTGTCATCGCTGAAAAGCATATCCATAGCCGTATCAATTTGACTCACATCAATAACTTTCAGATAGCTAAATCCCAATTCTTTTGCCCATCCTTCAGCATTGGTGTAATGACCTGCTGCCACATATTCGTTAAGGGCTGAAGCTTCGTTAAGTCCTTTAAGCGTGTGAAATATAGCTCCACCTCCATTATTGAGTAGTAGGATACGCAGGTTGGCCATGTCGTGAGCATGTCTGAGCACATTCATGTCATAAAAGAAACTGAGATCTCCTATGATGACTAATCCTATCTCTCCAGTTTCTTTCGAGTATCCAATGGCAGATGATAGCGTCCCTTCGATACCATTAACTCCACGGTTACACAGCGTGGGTGTAAATATTGCCGGCTGGCACAACTGGGCCAGGCGGACTGCCATGCTGTTGCCAAGATGAAGTGATACCATGTTGTTAACTCTCTTCATGGCGTGTTGGACCATGTTCATTGATGAAAGATCTGTAGTTATCGTTTCGAAGTATTCATCGCTTCTCTTTTTTACCGTGTCCGATATCTTTTTCCATGCATCGTAGAAGTCATTCTTCTTCTTTGGCAGTGTTGATAAGTTTTTGATGCATGCTGTCTGCTCACCTTCAATCACTTTTGTGACACTCATAAATGTGTCAGTGATGTTGCCGTCTTCATTGATGAGCCAGTGGTCAACATGATGTGCGCGTAGGAAACCTTTCAGACGTTTTGATACGATATGTCCTCCGATTGTGATGACCAAGTCAGGAATGAGTTCTTCAGGGCATTCTTTGTCATTATAGATAGAGAGCACAGAGTCGAAGTTTGTGATAAAGCGATCTTCTGAACCGTAATTTGCCAGAAGTTCGGTAAAGATGACGCAGCCCTTATCTGAAAGCTGGTCAATATTGAATGCCGGAGTGACAGGGCTCTCCTGACCGCAGATTACAAGTACTTTATGATAGTTCATCCATAGTTCTTTCTCGTCGGTCATCAGAGGAAGGGTGGTGTTATGTGTTATCACTCTCTCTATTGGTAACTCATCAGCAGAGAAGTCGAACATGGGTTCTGTAATTGGAACATTAATATGTACAGGACCCATGCTGTGCCGTATAGTTGCAAGGACAGCCTCGTTGATCAGGCGATTGTTATACCATCTTGATTCCTCATCTTCGGTTTCCACAAGTTGTACATCCTTTTTGACCAATCCGTTAAATACTCCCTGCTGTGGTAATGTCTGACCATCCATCTGTCCTATCCATCGTTGTGGACGGTCGGCTGATATGATGATCATTGGTATCTTCTGATAATAAGCCTCAGCAACAGCCGGTGCCAGATTCAACAGTGCCGATCCGGAGGTGCAGCAGACTGCTACGGTCTCACCGGTGGCATGGTATAGACCTATTGCGTAGAAGCCTGCACTACGCTCGTCGACAACCGAATGACAAAAGAAGGTATCATCTGCTGCAAATGATTGAACGATAGGTGCATTACGTGATCCGGGGCAGACTACGATATTTGCAATGCAATATTCCTTGAAGCAAGAA
>DAIOSW010000085.1:0-9314 GCA_036752365.1 Prevotella sp. | reverse complement strand
TTCTCTCTGATTAAAAATAGTTTTTCTTTAGTTTTTCTGGAAACAAAATTACGGAATAAATACCGTAACACAAAATATTTCGATAAAAAAAGTTTAAATTGCCCTAATTTGCAATACTATTTTCATTTTTATAAAAGAAGAGTCCCCCTAAAAAATATTAGAGGGACTCTTTGTTGTACACTTTTTATATTCTTTTATTTATACTCACTCCATGGCTTGATATCAATATCCTCGATCTTCATATTGCAAAATGCATTGATAAAAGCACTAGCCAAGCGACTATTTGTTATTAGAGGTATGTTCAAATCTATCGCTGCACGGCGAATCTTATAACCATTATTAAGCTCACTTGCAGTAAGGTCTTTTGGTATATTCACCACCATATCTATCTGATGATCATGAAGCATTGTCAATGCCTGAGGCTGTCCATCCTCACTAGGCCAATATACAAGTTCGTTTTCTATACCGTTTTCTGTCAGATAACGAGATGTACCTCCCGTCGCATAGAGTTTATAATCATGTTCGACGAGCATTTTTGCGGCATCAAGCATTTCTGCTTTCTGCTTGCTGCTACCGGTAGACAACAATATTGTCTTATCAGGAACACGCTGTCCAACTGATAACATACTCTTGAACAATGCAGTACTGCTTTCATCACCGAGACATCCTACCTCACCTGTTGATGCCATATCAACACCTAATACAGGGTCAGCTTTCTGTAGACGATTGAATGAGAACTGACTTGCCTTAATTCCGACATAATCAAGATCGAAAAGGTTCTTATTTGGCTTCTCAACAGGCACTCCAAGCATCACCTTGGTAGCAAGTTCTATCAGATTAATCTTCAATACCTTGCTCACAAAAGGAAATGAACGTGAAGCACGGAGGTTACACTCAATAACCTTGATATCATTCTCGCGGGCAAGATACTGTATATTAAATGGTCCACTGATCTCAAGTTCCTTTGCAATCTTCTTACTTACGCGTTTTATTCTTCTTATAGTCTCACAATACAACTTCTGAGGTGGGAACTGGATAGTGGCATCTCCAGAGTGAACACCAGCGAACTCAATATGCTCACTGATCGCATAAGCAATAATCTCACCGTTACGGGCAACAGCATCCATCTCAACCTCCTTGGCATGTTCTATGAAACGGCTGACAACAACGGGATGTTTCTTTGAAACATTCGCTGCCAACTTAAGGAATCGTTCTAGTTCCTCCTGATTTGAGCATATATTCATCGCTGCACCTGAGAGCACATAAGAAGGACGCACAAGGACAGGGAATCCTACCTGATCAATAAACTTGTTAATATCATCCATAGAAGTCAAAGCACTCCACTCCGGTTGATCAATGCCGTTACGACTAAGCATCTCTGAGAATTTTGCCCTGTCTTCAGCATTGTCTATCTTTTGAGCAGTAGTTCCAAGTATCGGAACACACTGTCCATCAAGTCGCATTGCCAAGTTATTTGGAATCTGACCACCGGTAGAGACAATAACACCGTGAGGATTTTCAAGATCAATGATATCCATCACACGTTCAAATGTGAGTTCGTCGAAATAGAGACGATCACACATGTCATAGTCAGTGGACACAGTTTCAGGGTTATAATTAATCATCACGCTACGAAAGCCTTGCTTACGAATGGTGTTAAGAGCCTGAACACCACACCAGTCAAACTCTACAGAACTTCCGATGCGATAAGCACCTGATCCGAGGACAATAATACTTTTCTTATCATTCTCAAACTTTATATCATTGGAAATACCATTATATGTCACATACAGATAATTGGTCTGAGCAGGATATTCGGCAGCAAGTGTATCTATTTGCTTTACTACAGGTATTATACCGTACATCTTACGCAATTTGCGTATCACAAGGATAGCCTTGTCCATATCCATCTCGTTCTCCAGACCGATAGCACGACCTATCTGGAAATCTGTGAAGCCGTATATCTTTGCTTCTCTGAGTAAGTCCTTGTCGAGAACATTGATATTCTTTACTTCATGTAAGCGGTTGTCAATCTCACGAATATGCTGAAGTTTCTGAAGAAACCATTTATCAATCTTAGTCAATTCGTGAATCTGGTCAATCGTATATCCATGGTGCATTGCCTTGGAAATAATCATGATTCGCTTGTCTGTAGGTTCATGGAGTGCAGAATCTATATCATTGATCTCAAGCTCCTTGTTTTCAACAAATCCATGCATGCCTTGACCTATCATACGTAAACCTTTCTGGATAGCCTCTTCAAAGGTACGTCCTATAGCCATAACTTCACCCACAGACTTCATTGAGGAACCTAGTTCGCGGTCAACACCATGGAACTTACCAAGGTCCCAACGCGGAATCTTACATACCACATAATCTAGTGCTGGTTCAAAGAATGCACTAGTAGTCTTTGTCACTGAGTTCTTCAGTTCAAAAAGTCCATAACCCATACCTAACTTGGCTGCAACAAAGGCCAACGGATAGCCAGTAGCTTTAGAAGCAAGAGCTGAGGAACGGCTCAAACGAGCGTTGACCTCGATAACTCGATAATCCTCACTGATCGGGTCAAACGCATATTGCACATTACACTCTCCTACGATACCCACGTGACGGATAATTTTGATAGCAAGGGCGCGGAGTTTATGATATTCACTATTTGTAAGTGTCTGAGACGGAGCGATGACAATACTTTCGCCTGTATGAATTCCAAGTGGATCGAAATTCTCCATATTGCAGACAGTAATACAGTTATCATAGCGGTCACGGACTACTTCATATTCAATTTCCTTCCAGCCTTTCAAACTCTTCTCAACTAGTACCTGAGGAGAAAATGAGAAAGCTTTCTCTGCCAGTTTATCGAGTTCGTCTTCGTTATCACAGAATCCACTGCCTAACCCACCAAGAGCATAAGCTGCACGGATAATGACAGGATATCCAAGATTTGCAGCAGCCTTACGGGCACTTTCTATCGTCTCACAAGCTTCACTCTGGATTGTCTTAACATCAATTTCCTTAAGCTTCTCAACAAATAGTTCACGGTCTTCAGTATCCATGATTGCTTGAACAGGAGTTCCAAGCACACGCACATTATATTTATCAAGTACCCCACTTTTATGTAATTCAACACCACAGTTGAGAGCGGTCTGACCACCGAATGCCAGTAATATACCATCCGGTTGTTCTTTCTGAATAACACGTTCTACAAAATAAGGTTGAACTGGTAAAAAATAAATTTCGTCAGCCACACCCTCACTCGTTTGTACAGTAGCAATATTCGGATTGATGAGAACGGTTTTGATCCCTTCTTCACGTAAAGCCTTCAATGCCTGAGAACCGGAATAGTCAAACTCACCTGCCTCGCCAATCTTTAAAGCGCCGGATCCTAACAGCAGGACTTTCTTTATATTTTCATCTTTCATTCTTATATCTTTTTTTGCTGAGTTTGATTATAATTTCTCTACGAACTTGTCAAACATAAATTCTGTGTCTGTAGGACCTGAACATGCTTCAGGATGAAACTGACTACTGAACCAAGGTTTTGACTTATGTCGAATACCCTCGTTACTACCATCATTCATATTTACGAACAACTCTTCCCAGTCTTCTCCCAAGGTTTTAGCATCAACGGCATAACCATGATTCTGGCTGGTGATATAACATTTATCTGTGCCTACCATACGGACAGGTTGATTGTGGGAGCGGTGACCATATTTAAGTTTATAAATAGAAGCTCCTCCAGCTTTTGCCAACAACTGATTTCCCATGCAGATGCCGCAGATTGGTTTATCACTCTTTACCATAGCCTTACGAATGATATTGACTGCATCTTCACACATATCCGGATCACCAGGTCCATTAGCTAAGAACAAGCCATCATATTCCATGTTTGTGTAATCATAATTCCATGGAACACGGATAACCTCAACACCACGATTTATCAGACAGCGGATAATATTGTTTTTTACGCCGCAATCAACAAGGACCACTTTCTTGTGGTCTGCACCTTCGTTGTAACGAATAACCTCTTTGCAACTAACTTCATCGACAAAATTGATACCCTCATAATTTGCTGATGGTATATTGTCTGGGGCATCGTCAAACAATATTCTACCCATCATCACACCATGTTCACGCAGCACCTTTGTCAATTCACGTGTATCAATACCTGTAATTCCTGGCACCTGTTCACGCTTCAACCATTCAGCCAAACTTTCTTTAGCATTCCAATGACTGTACTCAGTACTGTAATCAGCTACGATGATGGCAGACGCGTAAATTTTATCGCTCTCCATAAACGTCGCTATACCGTTAGGTTCAACTGTAAAAGGTGGAACTCCATAGTTACCTACAAGAGGGTAAGTAAGTGTCATCAACTGACCAGCATAAGATGGGTCGGTAAGACTTTCAGGATAACCCATCATAGCCGTATTGAAAACAACCTCACCTGCTACCGGTTTCTCGTAGCCGAATGATTTGCCGTGGAATTTTGTCCCGTCTTCGAGGACTAAAGTTACATTTCTCATTATTTCGTTCTTATTCATTTAGAATTTCATCTCATATTGGTACACCTGTTCGATGTAATTTATAAAAGCTTGATTAACCAGTTTTGTTCCTCCTGGTGTAGGATAGTCGCCACTGAAATACCAATCACCAGTGTGGTTAGGAATTGCTGTATGCAAACCTTCTATCGTCTGATATACAACCTCGATAGGAGTGGTCACCCCGTCAGGTGTCAACATTTCAACAATTTCAGCACTGATGTCATCATCAGTAAACGGAGCATATATCTCTTTCACACAATTTTTCATTTCTGACTTCTGTTTAAGGACTTCATCCTTGCAACATTTATATACATCATCTATCAGAGAGTACATCCCCTTCTTTTTAAGTAAACGTATACAAGCTCTAAAGGCTGCGAATTCCTCCATACGGCTCATATCTATTCCATAGTAGTCGGGATAACGGATCTGAGGCGAACTTGACACAATGACAATCTTCTTTGGATGTAGTCGATCAAGTATTCTAATAATACTCTCCTTAAGGGTTGTTCCTCTAACTATACTATCATCAATGACGACAAGATTGTCAACATAAGGATTAATAGAACCGTATGTAATATCATATACATGTGCCGCCAAATCATTACGGGAATTACCTTCCGTGATAAACGTACGAAGTTTTATGTCTTTTAAAGCAACCTTCTCGCTGCGAATATGCTGATGCAGAATTTTCTCAAGTTCATCATGGGTAGGTTTATGATCCATTGACTCTATCTGATTTATTTTCTGATCATTAAGACAACGTTTAAACCCACCAAGCATTCCATAAAAAGCGACCTCTGCTGTATTAGGAATAAAAGAGAAAACGGTGTGTTCCAAGTCGTTATCAACAGTTTTAAGAATAGGTTGTACCAACTGAGCACCGAGTTGTTTACGTTCTTTATAAATATCACGATCACTGCCACGACTGAAATAGATCCGTTCAAACGAGCAGGCTCTCATCGCTTTCTGTTCTAATATCTGTTCAACTAAGACTTCACCATTTTTCTTAACTAAAAGTGCTTGACCGGGATTAAGCTCATTGACGAGATTGCATTCTACATCAAATGCAGTCTGGATGACAGGGCGCTCACTTGCCAGCACAACGATCTCATCATCTTTATACCAGAAAGCAGGACGAATTCCCCAAGGATCACGCATCGAGAACATCTCGCCACTACCAGTAACACCACAAACGACGTATCCACCATCAAAATCATTTAGAGAAGTTCTAAGTACATTACTCATTTGCACATTATCTTCGATATAATGAGTAATAGCTTTTCCTGTCAATCCATTATTCTCAGCCTCTTGAAAATTGCGTTCTACCTCACGATCAAGACGATGTCCCATCAATTCCAATATAATATATGTATCACTATAAATACGTGGATGTTGTCCTTGACTTGTTATTTTCTGAAATATCTCATCAACATTTGTCATGTTGAAGTTACCACAAAGTGCAAGATTCTTTGCTCTCCAGTTATTGCGGCGCAAAAATGGATGTACATAAGAAAGGCCACTCTTGCCGGTTGTTGAATACCGGAGGTGGCCCATATAAAGTTCGCCGGCAAACGGCAATGACTCTTTCGCATATTCTGCATCAGCTAACTGTTCCGGATGAAGGTCCTTAAAATGTTGTTGAACCTTTCCGAAAATATCAGTAATAGCATTTGAGCCTAAAGCCCTTTCACGGAACATATATTCATTACCAGGAGTGGAACTTAATTTGACGCATGCCAACCCAGCACCTTCCTGACCACGGTTATGTTGTTTCTCCATCATGAGATAGAGTTTGTTTAGACCGTACATCCAGGTACCATATTTCTGTTGGTAATAGTCAAGTGGCTTCAGTAATCTTATCATTGCCACTCCGCATTCATGCTTAAGTTGTTCCATATAAAAAATTTAAATCTCTTTCTTATTATTTTAGGTTTACTCTACTGTTACACTCTTTGCCAAATTTCTTGGTTGATCTACATCTTTACCCTTACATACGGCAATGTGATAAGCCATAAGTTGTAAAGGTATTGTTGCAAGAAGCGGTTCTAGATATTCTATTGTTTTGGGTAATTCTATCACTTCATCGGCAATACGGCTGACGGTCTCGTCACCTTCTGTCACTAAAGCAACAATCTTACCCTTGCGGGCTTTAATCTCCTGAATATTACTTAAGACTTTCTCATACATTGCATTGTGAGTAGCAACTACCACGACAGGCATTTCCGCATCGATGAGGGCTATTGGACCGTGTTTCATTTCGGCTGCCGGATATCCTTCTGCATGTATATAACTAATTTCTTTCAACTTGAGTGCTCCTTCCAAGGCTACTGGATAACTAAAACCACGACCCAGATAGAGGAAATTATGCGCATAAGTAAAGACCTTGCTTAAATCTGCAATTTTTCGATTTAAATTAAGGACCTCTTTCATCTTTTCAGGTATGGCACCCAATTCATGTACAATATGTAGATAGTCATCATTACTTATTGTCTGTTTCTCTTTGGCTAATGCCAATGCAAGCATTGTTAGTACTGTTACCTGACCGGTAAACGCCTTTGTTGAAGCGACACCTATCTCGGGACCAACATGAATGTAGGAGCCTGTATCTGTAGCACGTGGTATGCTGGATCCAATTGCATTGCATATACCATATATAAATGCGCCCTTTTCTTTAGCCAATTGTACAGCAGCCAATGTATCTGCAGTTTCGCCACTCTGCGATATGGCAATAACCACATCGTCTTTGTTGATTACAGGATTCCGATAACGGAATTCAGAAGCATATTCTACTTCAACAGGGATACGACATAAACTTTCAAGAATCTGACGACCGATAAGTCCGGCATGCCATGAGGTTCCGCATGCTACGATAATAAACCGTTTGGCATTTATTAGTTGTTTCTTATAATCAATAACAGCACTGAGTACTACATTATCAGAATCAACATTAACACGACCTCGCATACAGTTGGTTAAGCACTCTGGTTGTTCAAAGATCTCCTTCAACATAAAATGAGGATATCCACCTTTTTCGATTTGGCCAAGATTAATATCAACCGTCTGTATTTCAGGACTAAGTTCGCGATTATGAATATTAACAACCTTCAAATCTTCTCCAAGACGAAGGACTGCAATATTTCCATCATCCAAATACACCACCTTGTCTGTATACTCTACAATTGGACTTGCGTCCGAACCAAGGAAAAATTCATTTTCGCCTATACCAATCACTAATGGGCTACTTTTGCGAGCAGCGATAATTTGGCTAGGATCATTTTTATCCAGCAAGGCTATCGCATAAGCACCGATAACCTCATGTAGAGCCAGCTGCACAGCTGTGAGCAGATCTACATTCTTTTTAATCTGAATATACTCGATGAGTTGTACTAAGACCTCGGTATCCGTATCAGAACGAAACTGAACACCATTCGCCATTAGACGCTGTTTTAAAACAGCATAATTCTCAATGATACCATTATGTATCAAAGCGAGATTCTTTGTTGAAGAATAATGTGGATGGGCATTGACAGAAGATGGCTCTCCGTGAGTAGCCCAACGTGTATGAGCAATACCGACAGTACCTGATGTATTTTTATCAGAACTATAGGTCAACAAATCTGCCACCTTACCTTTTGTCTTATAAACATTCAGATTACCATTGTCATTTATCAGAGCGACACCAGCACTATCATAACCCCTGTACTCAAGGCGTTTCAATCCTTTAATTAGGATAGGAAAAGCATTCCGACTACCAATATAACCAACAATTCCACACATAAATCATTTATTTTAAAACAGTTACGAGCAAAGAAGCAATAGAAATAAGGATACTAGTTGCTGAGAACCATAATGTTGTCATGCTACCGATATCCGAATTCTGTGCCTTAGCTTTATTTGGTTCTACATAAAGAACATCATTCTGCTGAAGATAGAAATAAGGAGAATTAACTAGATTTGCATCATTAAGATTCAATTTAAAAATATGCTTCTGGCCTGTAATATCTTCACGAATAAGTTTTACATTATCTCTACGACCATATATAGTTAGATCACCTGCTTGAGCAAGGGCTTCTAATATATTAATTTTTTCGTTACTGACAACAAATGTTGCAGGACGGGTAACCTCACCAATAACGGAAACTTTGAAGTTTGTCATTCTAACGCAAACAATGGGATTTTCGCTTTTACTCATATAAGGAATGATTTTATCATGTATCATCGATTCAGCCTGAGATTTTGTCAGGCCACTGAGATGAATTTTCCCAACAACAGGAAAATCCACATTACCCTCGTTATCAACGAGATAATTCTGAATTAGAGGTTGCGAATAAGTGGAACGATTACCTTCAGTCATTGCATTCGGTACCGTAAGATTGAAAGGTATTGCTGCATCTTGATCGGTAGTTGACACGGTAATTGTTATAAGATCTTTAGGCATAATGTGAGCATCATACAGAACTTTAGAGCTATCAAGATTTACGACATCACTATTCCGGAAATAAACTACATTCTTTGAGCTAGAACAACTATTCAAAAACATCAAAATAACCATTGCGGCTACTGATAATAAAAAACTTTTTAACATTGTCATATTACTATATATTTTTAGCTGTGCAAAATTAATTCTATTTTTTGATATTGGCAAATATTTCATTGATTAATTACCATATTAACTTTATTTGGAATAAATAGGAATAAAAAATGGCATCATGTATAAATAAACACATGATGCCATTATTATTAAATATTTATAGATTTATTTTTTAAAATATC
>DAIOSW010000084.1:0-9331 GCA_036752365.1 Prevotella sp. | reverse complement strand
AGTATAACGCAGCATTAGAATCAGAAGATACTAAGTCGATGGAGGCGATTAAGAACATCGCAACTACTATTACTGATATAAATGGGAAATCAATGACTTACGGTCAGGTCCTTGATGCACTCACGAAATCCTCAAAAGCATACCATGACGCACAAAAGAAAGCAGCAGAAACAGATCCATCTAAGTGGATTGTAAGACTGTTCACTGGAAAGGGGAAATTACAAGAAGGCATAGAGGACTTAACAAATTTTGGAAAGATAGTAGATACCATATCCACCAATACGCAGAGCATGGACGAGTTCAGAAAGAAAGTCGGAATCGGTGACAACACAATAGTTGGGCGTGCTACAAGCGGACTTGCAGGACTGTCGAGTGGAGTAAGCAGCGCAGTTAAATCTGCTTTAAGCGGTGATGTATTTGGAGTTTTGAATGGAATATATGGAGGTTTTGAGAAGGTTGGAGAAAGTATTTTTGGCGGAGGTGCCAATTATGATGATTTGAACGCACAGTTGGAGCGTTCCCGTAACGTGGTTCAGTATTGGACCGATGAACTAGAAAAGAGCACTAAGTATCTGAAGGAAGGCAGCACCGAAGATAGAAAAACGAATGCGGAAAAAGCAAAAAAAGCTTTAGATGCAGAAATGCTTCAGTATCGTACTGATTTAAGTAACGTGTTAGGTTCGGGTGCTAGCGCAGGGAGCAGCAGTATTGCGGGTAGATATAACAAAGGACAGTATGGAGATTGGAGTGGCGCATACTCGAAGATTAATTCAAAATTTGGTACTCATATATCTTCAATACAGGACATTATGGGGCTTACTCCAGAGCAGCTTGAATGGATAAAGGAAAAATTCCCAGACCTTTGGGTAAACCATGACGAGAACGTAAAGAAAACTCTTGAAGATATCATCGCCCTCAAGGACAAGTACAAAGACCTTGACGATACAATCAAGGAAACTTGGACCTCCACAAGCATTAATGATATAACAAGTGGTTATTCTAGCCTATTATCAAAAATAGATGATATGACGGTTGCAGCAGGAAACAATATCACAAGTATATTACGGAACGCCATCATAAACTCATTCATGAATAGCGCTGCAATGCAAAAAGCAATTAAAAATTGGAATGATAAGTTATATGAGTACATGACTAATAAAGAAACAGGTACTAACGGTTCTCCTTTATCTGAATCCGAAATTGCTAAATTAAAGGAAGAAGCCAATTCGGATATTACAAATCCTGTAAAACAATTGCAGGAAACACTAAAACAATCGGGGCTGTATTCAGACCAAAATTCTTCTTCTGCAAGTAGCAGCGTGAAAGGTACAACGGAAGAGACTGCTGATTTGTTAGTAAGCTATGTAAATTCGATACGCGCAGATGTAGCCCTTATACGTGCAGCCCGTGTGAGCATGGTAGATAATGAGGTAGGAAACAATACCGATGTAATTTCCGCAATAAGTGAGGCTACTCAGAGAATAGAAGCAAATACCCGAATAATAGCAAACAATTCCGACTGGATGAAGGAGTGGGCAGACAGTATTACGAAAATGACTTCTAATGGAAAATCTATCAGGACGTAAGCAGAAAGAGAAAATATTTTTGTTTAAACGTAAGTTTTTGGAAAATTTATTGTATTTTTGTAAGCGTATTCGGAGGTAATAAAAAATGCAGCATTATAAACGATTTTTAGTTCAGAAGGAAAACCAGTATTTGAACGATGGTGTCACACTAAACGACACCACCGTTCACGATAGTGACGAGTGGGGAGTAAGAATATCTAAGTACCCATTCAAAGTGAAGGGAGAAGCTAAGGATTTGCCTTCAAATGATTGGTTTGACGAGAACGGAAAAGAAGTTTTTTTGCCGGATAAACTTCGTATCAAACCATACGAGACTTCAGTTGATTTTACTTTCAAAGGCAAAAAAGGGGAAGAGGGAACGAAAATAAAAGCGTTTCTTGATTATCTTTCAGATGGAGGATATTTCAAGATATATTGCGAGTGGTGCAAGCAGGGGCTTCAGAACGTAAGATATGTTTCTTACGACCCTAACGCAGAATACATAGACAACGAGGATTTGGACCCCGAAAGCAGCATTATAACATTTAAGGTTAAACTTGCTGTTGACGACCCCGAAACCTCAATAACACTTTCAAAGGAATAGCCTGTATGGACGAACTGTATTACATATACAAAAAGGACGGAAGCAGAATACGCATAGGAGGTACTGATGTAGAACCGAAGTATCTTTCTGTGAAGCAACTTCAGTATGATGGTACATTCTTGGGGCAGGAGCATATATCATTCACGATAAAATCTCCTATTGCCATTCCGTTTTCAGGGCAGGAGTATATCACCGTTGATGGTGAGACGTACACACTGAAATATATTCCTTCGTTCAAGAAACAGGCAAGACCAAAAGAGTATTCAGAATCATTCGTGTATGACAATATCATCATGCAGTCACAGATTGATGATACAACCCGTGTAGACTTCCTGGACTACGTTTTGGATGATAGCACGATACACTATTCTGCTATGCCTACCGTATATTTCTATGGTACGGTTATTGACTTGGCAAAACGTATTCAAGCCAACTTGGATAGGGTTTATACTGGTGATAAAAAATGGACCGTAAAGCTACCGACAGATACCTCAACGTTGACTACTGTTGAAAAGCAAATTACATATCAGAACAAGAAGGTATGGGACGTTATTACTGATATATGGAATCAGTATAAGGTGATGTTCTATCATAGAGGAAGGACGCTTTATATTGGTTATACAAACGAGGTTATATCGCAGAACTTCAAATACGGAATCGGTTGTGGTCTTAAATCTCTGAAAAGGAACACTGACGAGAGTAATAAGATTATCACAAGGATTCACGCATACGGAAGTACTGTAAATATTCCAAATAGATATTACAATACACTTGGTAAGTCCGTAAAATCAAATCTTCCTGTAACTGGGGTGTCAGGTGACGGAAAGAATCAGCTTGTTTGGTTCAAGATGAAGGACAGTTCAATACCGATGGATATGTTCAAGACGAGTACAGACTTCTCATTCACGGGAACAGGACCAATGAGCGGCACCGACAATACACAGTTAACAAAAACCGTCATATTCTCAGCAACTAAAACGCAATATACCGTTTCTGAAGGTACGGTTCTTTCGGTTGACTGCTCAAAATGGACTTATGGAGATTATAGATGGCTATACTGGGCACTGCAAGCGGATGGAGCAAATGTAACTATCACATCAAGTGTTGTTATATCTTATGTTCCCGAAGAGTACCTGTCATATTCAAACAAGTATGTTAGCGAAAGTATGTACTTGCCTAATCTCATGCTTCCCGCGATACGCACAGTTGGTGATGTTACAATTTACTACGATGCCTCATTTAATGTAGTTACTGACGAAACGAAGGCAGTTTACAAAATGGTAAAGACTGGGAATAATACAAAAGGACTTGATATTTACCTGGAAAGTCTTTGCGGAATAGAGAAATATGGAGTACTTGAGGATAATATAACATTCGACAACAACAGTGATAACAATATCATTGATTTGGTCGATGATGAAAACGGAATACACCCTACCCTAACAAAACTTACAAATTCAGACGGAAGTTCAGCATGTAAGGTTGTATCATCCACTCAAATGAAAGATAGCGGACTACCTAATAATGCTGGAACTCTTGATATTGCAACTTTCGAGATAATTGTAAACACTGGGTTTAACCCTGCTGAATACATAGTAAGCGGAGAGACACCTAAAATCAGTATGAAGTCTGGAATGTGTATAGGTAGGGAATTTGAGTTTAACTGCTCGGCTAATTCTGACGGTACATATACGCTTACATGTAACAGGATAATAGACAGTGCAATAGGTATTGGATTTCCAAACTCTGATTATAACATAAAAGCTGGTGATACATTCGTACTGATAGGTATTCAGCTTCCCGAAGAATATATTGTTTCTGCGGAAAACAGAGTGCTGTCTGCTGGACTGAAATACTTATCTAAATTCGACCACACAAAGAATACATATACGCCCGAACTAGATAACATATTCCTAAACACAAACACTAGCATACGAAACGAAATGCGCATTGGAAGTATGTTTATGTTTACGGATAACGAGATAAACGGTACTGATGCAAACAATCAAGGCATTATCGTTTCATTGCCAATATCACAACTGACGATTAAGATTGGATATTCCCTTATACGTGAATATTCAATAACACTGGCAGACAGTTTGGATCTAAGCAGTGATGTAGTTCAGCGTACACTAAATGCGGTACAGAGTTATTTTTCAAACAACGGGTCATCGGGTCTAGGATATTCACAGGTAAGCAGTATTGCATATTCCGCATTAAAGGATAAATTTCTTTCTAAGGAGCATGACGATAAGACTGATTATTCGCTGGGTATCGGAAAGAACTTGGAGGTAAACGGAGTATCTACATTCGGTGGAAGCGCAAAGAGCAAGAACTATGCTGACAGTATCTTATCGGGTATCGGCAAAGGATGGAATATAGACGAGAACGGACGGGCACAGATGGAAAGTCTTATACTTCGCTCATTCCTGGAAGTGCCCGAAGTAAAAAGACGCAGAGAAACGGTTATACAGGGAGACTTGATACAGTCATGTGCGAACGGAAAGATAGAGAGCGTGACGATTGATAAGGATGCAGACGGTAATCAGCTTGCATCGGGAACAATCGTACTCCATATAGATGATAACGATGTAGGTACACTGGAGGTGGATGATATTTGCCTATCCATTTTCAGCAACTTGTCTGATACTTCGCTTAATTCTTCACTTACTGCTGACGATGGAAAAGGAAACAGGACCGTAAAAGGTTTCGCAACCTCCATGTTCCGTGTAACCGAGGTAAGCGGAGAGAAGAACGAAACAATCAAATATGTTCTTCGCGCAAAGGATAGCAACTGGACTACATTGTATCATCCCCAGTCTCTTGCAACGATAGCACAGAGAGGTAACTTCACGAACACTGATAGGCAGGCACTGAATTACTACGGTATCTGCCCTAAACCTTATATCCGTATCATGCACGATGTCAATTCGTGGGAATTTACTCTTGCTATGGTTGGCACCCAATTCGGGTGTATGGAAAACATGTCTGCTTTCGGGATTGATATGACTGGCTATTCGGGATATATGCACAACATATATTTCGATGGTACAATCAAGCAAATCAAGAACATGGGCGTTAAAATCCAGTATGAATCCTCATTGGGATTTCAGATGGCTTTTGGCGAGACAAACACATTGAAGTTTTCTGCATGGAAGGGATTTTTTGATGTGACCGACACAGTATCGAAATGGACTATTGTACGTGATAGCGGAGACAGTGCCAATGATACTGTTTGGAACAATAGCGATAAGGCAAGGAACTTCAACGGTACGATTGACATAGCTTATACAAAAGAGATAAATGACCTAGGTACGAACGATTACGTGTATCGGACGCTATTTACAGTAACCGCGGTTGGTGACGATGATTTACCAATCGCTAAGTTGGAAATGACAATATAAAATATAGGAGAAAATATAATGGAGGTAGCAAGAAGCAGAGTATCAATAGACTATAAACCACTAGATGTGGCTTGCTCAATGAAGGTTTTGAGCACATATAGCCCATCTACGCAGGTATTCAATGCAAAGGATGGAACATACAACCCTAACAGGGGCATTACACCTACGGTAATACTTCCACAGGTAACGTTGTATGCTTCTGACGGTAGTATGGAAACACCTTATGGTAATTCCATGCTTGGCGACATGAAATGGTATGTAAACGATGTTGATATATCAACACTTTCAGACTGGAAGGATTTGTATTCAATCAGAACGGACGGAAGCATGAGGGGTGCAATAACAATAATGCGTAATGTGGACGTAGCCAGTAGATACGATTTGCGTTTCGAGGGTAAGATATACGACAAACGCACTGGAAGGACTTCTGAGATTAAGACTGATAGCATAACACTTTCAACAACCGATAAAAGCGAGGATGCCTATACTATGTCGATAAGCGAGGATGCAGCAATACGATATAATCAGTTTGAGGACAAACTCATTTTGCATGAATATAAATTGTCACATGGTATAGCGGTTGCACCGTCCGAGACAACAGAATCCGTGACGGACGGTACTGCATACAAGAAGGTCATACCTATCAGCGTCCACAAAGGTACGGACCTAATGAAAAGTACAGACTATACCGTAAAACTGTTCGAGGTGAACAGTTCAACGGAGTTTACGGAACTTACCACAGCTGATAACGACAATGAGGTTATCGAGATTGCATCCGACCATGTTACCATTGACCTCAGACTTATTACGAAGGCTGACTATCTGATTGTAGCCTATGTAGCAGGAAAGCAGATTGCCAACAAGCAGTTTGGAGTAGGCAGGATATACCCGGTGTTCTTCGCGCGTACATCTAACGGTACTCGAATATCTCCTACTGACGTAGATAGATATGATGTTGCAATGGTTGACTATAACGGAAATATTTTGGAGTTCCCCGAATTGTTCTGCAAGATGATATGGTACACAGACACATACGCACTGAAAGGTGTCAAGCACAACGAGGGTAAAGCTACGCTATTCACCATTCAGAGCACTGGGATAGGTAACACCTACGCAGATGATTGGTTGGAAACATACATAGACGCTTCCATCAAAGAAGCATTTTCAATCGCTACGGACGAGAACGGAAACATATTCACGGACGAAAGCGGTAATACACTGATATTCAATTAAAATTTAAAGATATGATTAGATATGCAATTATAAATAGGAGCAAGGCTATCGACTACGGGATAAGCACATTTGCTCACAGGGTAAAGGATGATAGAATTATCATAAACGAGAGCGAGGTAATTAACAATGTCGCATTGGAAGGTACTTACGATGAACGAATAGAGAAACTTGATGGAAAGTCCTACAATGAGACAGAGATATTCAACATAATAAACGAGGGAGGATGGAATTATGACAGAATTTAGCGCACAGGGTGGTATAACCATCGTAAGAATGAGAAGTGGAAATACTCTGCTTCTTGTATTCGATTATAATCAACGCGCAATGTATCAAGGTGTGGATAAGAACACAGGAAAACCCACACCTGATTTCACGACAGAAGATGCAAAGAGACCTATTATCACACCAAAGGCAAGCACACTTAGCGGTGCTAGCGTATCTGTATCTAATCACGCTTGGAAGTACAATGGCGCGACACTTATTTTCAACGGTGCTTCTGACGGTGCATACACGAAAGACAGTACAGGAAAATTCGAGATTAATCCTTCCAACGGTGAGTTGAAGGTTATTGGAAATCTTGCCAATAAAGACAATCCCGTAAACGGAATCTTTGAATATTCATGTTCTGCCACTTCTGAGGGATATAGCTACGATTTGGTTAAAAGCACAGAAATAAGATTGCAGGCAATCGGTGCTACAAGCTATGTGGGAAATGTTGTTGCAAGCACGTCTGAGATACAAGGAGATACGGTATCTTCTGTTCTTACCGCTACACTTAATTTGGCAGGAAGTCCAGTGTCATGCTATGTAAAATGGTTCAACGCTATAGACGGAAAAGAAGTCGCTAATTCGGCAGGTGTAAATCCTCTTACCGTAACTAAGGACAATATCAGTTCGGTTGCACTTTTCGTAGCATACTTCTACCTTACAGAAGCAGACGCAACGGCAGGTAAAGACCCAGTTGCAAAGGACGGGACCTATGTATATGACCTAAGCGATATGTATAAGGTCATGTACTACATATCAAGCGAAAACAAAACGGTTGATGTCGGAAAGGACGTTACCGTGACCGGTTATGTGGTAAATACAAGGACTAATCAGCAAATCTCACTAGGAACAAATGCAGTATGGACTACTAGAATTATGGATAAGAACACGTGGGAGGTGTTGGAGCAAAATTCTTCTAACTCAATAACGGTAACGACAAAACACACAGATACTAACAACGGTCAGCATGACGTAGAAGTCACTGGCTCTGTTTCATGGTAATTCGAATAAAAAATTAAATATACAAATATATGGCAGTAAGTAAAAGCAATTTAGGTAACGCTACGACCGTAAGCAGTATGCTTAGAACCGATAGCGTTGTTGTCGAGATTGGTGGTAGCATCAGACGTATCACTCTCGAAGATTTTACAAATTCTATTCAGACAGGTTCTTTGAATCTATCTCAGTATGCATTCGGTGTTCCTTTGAAGTATGCCGTGCAATCTGGAACAAGCTGGGGAGTTGTAGGGAATACCGCAATGTGGCAGCAGTTCAAGGCACAACTTGGAAGATACCTTCTTTCTTCTGACGGTACAAAGATGGCTAAACTAAGCAAGAACGACAGTACTGTATATGCGGACGGAACGACCGTAGACGAGACAAAAGGGCATATCATGTTCTATGGACCTAGGCTGTATTTCTTGGTAAAGACGGATGCAGTTACAGGAATACCGTACTTATGGGGTAGCCCTCTTCCTATTGGCGGACACTACGTTGAAAGCAGGATAGACGGAGCATACAAAGGATATGTCCTAAACGGAAAACTTGTATCAAGAAGCGGGTATGCACCTAGCGGTTCTCAGACAATCAATTCTTTCTTCAACTACGCAAAAGCAAACGGTAAAAATTTCGGATTGTCAAACTATGACTTCGACCGTTATATGGCGATGCTGAATTTGTTTAATTTCGGTAATCCTAATCTACAGACTAATATCGGTTACGGAGTCGGTGGAAGCGTAGGTAAGGATTTATTTGCTGCCGCTTCTTCGCTGCTCACAGGAGCAACTAAGTCCCTTGGTGATAACTGCGGTAAGATTGGCATCACTGTGGTTAATGGCTCAAATACTGGTGTTGACTGTTCCCGTATATCTGAGTTCGGTGTTGAGGATAGAATCAACTGGCTGTGGGAAATGCGACAGAATATCTACTTCGGTTCATCTTCCAATAGTGGGCAGACAGGAGCAGAGGTATTCCTGTACGAAGGTAACCGCATGCCTACTTCTGCTGAGTTGGCATCACACCCGAACGGAAATTACAGACAGTTGACTAGAGTAACTTCCGGTGACTATATAAAATCAATAATAGGAGGAGAATATTTCGACATACTGGCTGCATCTTTAGGTGGCGATAGCGCGTCTTATCTGACCGATTTTACTTGGAACAATACTACTGGGCAGCTCTGCCTGTTCGGTGGGAATGCGAACAACGGTGCGTTTTGCGGTGCGTGCTTCGTTAGTTCGGGCGGCGACTTTTCGTTT
>DAIOSW010000083.1:0-9340 GCA_036752365.1 Prevotella sp. | reverse complement strand
GGATATCTGATTGTAGATACCGTAAGTCCAGTTGTCGTTGGTGACGGTAGGATACTTTGTATTCGCATTACCGTTTACATAGAATTTACCCCATTTGTGAAGAGCTGGAGCATAATCAGGAGAATTCGTTACATATTCTGTCGTGCGGATACCGATGCCCGCAATGCGCATTTGGATCGTACTACTGCGCTGGTTGGTGGCCGGTCCCGGCTTATAATAGTTGTTGATGATGTTTACATTCATGTTCTCACCACCGTAGCAGCCATTGCCACCCCAGTTATAAAGCACATTGTTACGCATGTCCATCCGTTCATCCATCTGTGTGGTTGGTCTCGGACCGAGACGAGGCACACGGCTCTCGTGGTGGCACATCAGGTTATGATGGAAACTGGCACCCGAACCGCCCCAGTTGCCGCCGTATCCATGCGAGCCTTTGGAATGACCGGCATCCTGTAGACTCTGAGAGATGAGACACCACTGTACGGTAGAGTTTTTGTTTCCCAAAACCGAACAACATTCGTCGATGCTCCAGCTGATGGAACAATGGTCTATCATGATGTCAGACTGGTCGAAACCACCAAAGCCGTCCCATCCGTCAGCACCGTCAAGTGTGACGTTAGTATTTCCAAGACGGACACGTAGGTATCTCACGATGATGTTATTACACCTGATGGAGAAAGGATAGTCGGTGATGCAGATACCGTCACCCGGAGCCGTCTGTCCAGCAATGGTTAAGTTGCCATACTTCACAGGAAGGGCCGATGTAAGGTGTATCGTACCTGAAATATCAAAGATGATCGTTCTCGCCTCATTCTTGTTGATTGCCCATCTTAGTGTTCCTACTGTTCCATCGTCGGCAAGGGAGGTCACGTGATAAACAGCACCTCCGCGTCCGCCAGTGATGTAACGCGCATAGCCCTCCGCGCCCGGGAATGCGGGTAATTTCTCTTTTGCCCCTGAGAGCAGGGGTGTATTGCTACATATCACTATAAGTGTGAAAGCAATAAAGATCTTTTTAATTTTTATCATTGTAAGTCATGTATTATTTGTTTTCAGTAATTTCAATCCACATTTGCAGGTCACATCCGGTTATTCCTTCTGTCACCTGATTTTTCATTTTAAGTATGGCATGTGTCTCACCCGTGTTCCATTCTGCGAGAGCCTTCTCGTTATCGGATGAGTACATGGAGACATCGTCTTCATTAAATTCATTGGCGGTGGCTTCACCGTACATGTCGCTAAGATTCCTAATCAGTGTGCTTATTCTCTTATTATGTTGAAGTAACATCCTCTCTATCTCTGCTTTTTCTTCTTTCGAATAGTCAGATTCCGGATGTATGGTAAAGTCACTGAATATGATTCTTAGTGCTATCAGATGTCCATTGCCGTTGAACGTAGGCAAGATTGCCTCATCTTTCAGCCTTAGTCCGCAGAAAAATGGCACATTACCATTACCCGATATCTGTTTTATCCAAGTGTCTGAAATCGTGCTGTAGGCATCTTTGGTTATGTCCCAGTGAAACGGACCTATGGCGCAATTGCCGGCAATCTTTGTGATGCTGTTACTGTCGGAGGATAATTCAGCACCGTTGCCGTCAGACTGACTGTCGGCTTTTCTTTGTTGTGAGTTGCAGCTAACTAAGTATATAGATAGCGCTGCCGTTAGAAATATAAATGAGATTCGTCTCATCTTGAGAATAGTTGATAGAATAAAACGAAACCGCTTATGAAGCCATACGGATATGCTTCTCTACAGTGGAAGTTTATGAGATAGCGGCGGACATTCCGGTCCGCCGCTTATAATGTCTAGAGATTTAATACCATCTCGGGTCACCTACTTTCTTTTGCACAAGGTCTGCACTGATGACCTTGAAATTGCTTGTTGTCGGTGAGGTAAAAGTTCCCGCAGTGTTTGTCGACAGTTTTGTTCCTGCAATCTGCGCTGTCGGTGTGATTCCGTCTGTACCCAGTACCCACAGATAGTCACTAGTGAAAAAGCAGTCACTGGCTATCGGTGAAACGGTTCCACTCCATCCTGCTACTCCGGATACAGGAGTGTCTATTGGAGTCTTTCCTGATATTCCGAACAGGCAGTTCTTGAGGGTGAATGTAGCCACCGTACAGGCTTTATAATCGAATATAGGCTTGGTGTCAGCGATACAGTAAACGAAAGTACAATTTTCTATATCAATCTTATTGATAGGAATAACACTTTGTTTTGTACCGACAAATGTTTTCTCACAACTTGAGAAGGTACAGTTTGTTGCAGTGATGTTAGGAATGGAAGCTCCTGCATTGTCGGCATTGGTAATACCATATCCGCCAATAGAATCGACGATGCAATTATCTATGGTAAAGGTGTCTACTGTTGCAGCCGACTGGATTCTGCAGATACCTCGTTTGTACTTGATGGTGCAGTTGGAGATGTTGATACTCTTGACATCAGATCCTGCGCCGTTGAAGTTGAACAGGTATGTTCCGCCGTAGTTGGCCTGATTCTTGGCTTTACTTTCAAGTGGTGCATCTGTGAAGAATATTTTGCTGAACTCAACACCACCAACTGTTGTGTTTGCATTGGCATTGAAGCTTCCGCTAACGGCAAAGTTTGCTTCTCCATTGAGGCTCAAACCTGTTACGAACTTAATCTTCCCTGTTGTCGCAGGAAGAACAAGTGTCGGCAGACGATAAGTTGTACCACCTTGCAGGACGAATGTTACATCCTGATTCGGGTAAAACAGCTGGACAATGGAGTCGATGGCATTTGCATAGATAGAAGTCGTGCTTGTTGAGAAGAACTTGTAGCTGTCATCATCTGTCAGTCCGCGCAGGTCGACGACGGCACCTTCATAATTCTCTGAGGCAACAGTAGTGAAAAGTTTCTTTCCTTTATAAACTGTTCCGTTATAGGCTTCCACCCGGTAGCTTGTCTTTGAATCGAGTCCACGGATGATTTTCTGGCCAGAAGTGAGCTCACTTGATGTGACTGATATTTTCTTGCATAGAGAATCGTTGGACTGTTTGTATACTTTCAGTGAGTCAAACTCAGCCCCTTCTGTAGTCCATGTGACACGAACCTGCGTATCGATGATATTCGAAGAGGTAAATGTGCTCAGAACTGTAGGGAAGTCGGATGTCGTGGTGGTGGCAATATAGTCTCTTGACTGTAGTCCGGAAACAGTATTGACAGAGTGTATCTTAATGTTATACTCCTTGTCATACTTCATTTTATTGAAAGTACAGCTTGTAGAATCGGTAGTGACGGTCATAGAATCGGTCCCATCGGCGGCAACAGCTTTAACCACATACTGGTTGGCATCTGTATATTTATCCCATGTTACCTTAATGTAAGGAATGGTATCCGCGTCGAGTCCTACAACAATATTATCGTCGGATAGAATAGGACGGAACAGACGTGGAGCTGTCACATCGTCACTATCCTTGCAACTTGTGAATGTTCCTATAGCTGATGTTACGGCTAAAAGCAATAACGTTGATTTTATTATATTTTTCATAAAGCTATAATCTTTTGATGTTATTTGTAATCTTTTGTGATAGTAGCGAATGGTACGTAAATATCATCACCGGTGTATGTACTTGAAAATCCGTATCCATCATTCTTGAGAACGTTGCTGGATGATAATGTGGTGGATCCGATTGGTAACAAATATGGAACAGCACCGGTGCCATATTCTTTACCTCCTCCGGTATATCCTCGGAACATACGGGTTAGATAGTCGCCGGCTTCATACGTGATAGTCTGCTGAATACCTGTTGATCCGTCTGCGGCAGGAGTCACTGTCACTTTACTGTCGAGTGTATAGGTGGAAACTCCATTGTTTGTTGCTTTTATACAGGTAGTATATGTTGTTCCGTTATAGGTATATGACGTAACTTTCTTGAGCATATAGGCTCCCCATCCAACTTTTGTATATCCGGTAACATCAGCGTCGTCGGCAAGTTTATATTTACTGTTAAGCCATACAAGTGCTCCATTCGATTTTTTATAGTAGATGTTGTCTGCCCATCCTGCATATTTAGATGCATCTGGATATTTGACCGTAACAGTTGGGTCGTTCATCAAATCTTCACTTGTGGATATAGCCCAGCTTTCAAGTTCCTTAACGACATTGTTGATCTTATCGCCGTAGAGGTTCCAGCGTACCAGGTCGAATCTGCGATAACATTCTCCACCAAATTCCCATGCTCTTTCATCCACGACAGCATTGAAGAACTTATCTTTGTTCTCTCCGACACTGTCGACATACTCAGTAACGTCCTTTGAATAGTTTGGACTAGTAGCAAACGCACGTGCACGAACTGTCTTGAGGGCATTCTTTGCTATGTCTGTAGGTCCGTTGATGGCATTTTCTGCTTCTGCAAGCATGAGCAGAACGTCTGAGTATCTCATCAAAGGCCAGTTAATACCGGTTCCTTTTGATGATTGTGCACCAAGATCGTGTGTTGAGAGGAAACGGTCCCATTTGGCAGGAGCCACATTCGTACTGTTGCTGCATGCTTTAAGAGTATCTGCATCGTGCGAATATAAGGCACAAGTAGCATCGCGTCGGGTATCATTGTCATTGAATGACATGTAATATGTCGGGGATAAGAATACCTGTGCTGTTGTATTTCCTTTAGTAAGAGCATTCGTATTTGGTACACCAATACACCAACCAACGTCACCACCATAAGATTCCACGTATGCTACTTCATATAATACTTCGTCGTTGTTGGTTACTTTGTATTGGCACTCGTCTTTGAATATCTGTGCAAAGTTGCTGCGCAGAGGACGTGGCTTGAGTTGGATCAGCTTCTGACAGTAATTCTTGGCAAGTTTATAATAATCAGCAGATGTGCTTGCAGTCAGCTTGGTTCCATTGATATCTGTATAGGTCACAGTCAGAGAGTCGCTGCTTGTAGTCAGATAGTCATCGGCTTTCTTCATGGTTCCGTCTTTCGTCATTCCATAGCCGGCACGGAATAGTGCAAGACGTGAAATCATACCTAAGGCAAAGTCACGGCTCATACGTTCAATGCCCCCTGTGTTGATGTCAGACCATTTCATATTACCTTCACAGTTTACGAGATCCTGAATACATTGTGTGTAAATGATATTCTTGTCGGTTTTGGGCTTGTCTAGTTTCTGACCGTATGCGGCCGGTTCACTGAAGTAAGGCACATCACCCCAAAAGTTGCAGAGCATAAAGTAACGGTATGCTCTCAGACAGTAAGCCTCACCTAGAATCTGTTGCATTTCGGCATCACTGCTGATCGTACTGCTTTTTACACCGCTGATCACCTGATTGGCACGGTCGATAGCCAGATAGTTGTTATTCCATGCTTTATAAACATCACTGAATGATGCGTCTGCTGAAGCCTGGAGGGACCAAATATCAGAACGGTGTCCTCCGTTAGGAACCCCTGCATTTGGCCCCATCGCCTCAACATCTGTATTTTGCATCCATACGCACGACATACGTGATGTGTATGGGTCTTCACAAAAACATTCATAAGCTCCGGTCAATACTTTTAAAGCATCCTCGGAATTGCTGAATACGAAATCGGTATCAAACTGTGATGGTGACTTTACCTCAAGGTAGTCGTTACATGAAGCAAGTGACAAAACACCGAAAGTAGCAATTGCTATATATTTATTCTTGAATTTCATATTTCTGTATTATTACGTTAAAAAACTTTTCTTTCCCAGATCTTACAGCGTTACGTTTATACCGAAGGTAAATGCGCGACTTTTTGGATAACTTGAGTAGTCAATACCGGGTGTTAGTCCTGAATAAGAGCTGTTCCTTGAATAGGAACTGACTTCAGGATCATAACCTGAGTAATTTGTTATGCAGAACAGATTGGTAGCTGTACAGTAAAAACGCAGATTCTGAATACCTATTTTATTAATAATTCTCTTAGGAAGAGTGTATCCAAAAGTTATTGACTGCAGGCGAAGAAAAGAACCGTCTTCGATGGCCCATGATGTAGGAACAACGACTGCACTACCGAAAGAATAGGGAGACCAGTACTGTTTTGCAGCTTTACCATTTCCACCTTCATTCCAATAGGCCAGATCTTCAAGACTAGTCATTAATGCACCAGTCTCAGGATTCATATAAGAATAACTATTGCTCTGATTCATGTATGACAGCATGTTGGGATAGGTTCCGCTTCGATACTGTTGTGTTGAGGCTATTTTGTTAGCATTATATATATCATTACCGATGCTGTAGGTAAAGTTGGTTGATAAATCGAATCCGTAATATCGTGCATTCAGTCCGAAACCTCCCTGGCATGTTGGGTTGGTGTCACCAATCTGTGTACGGTCATTGAGATCTACTACACCGTTATTGTCTAAATCACGAAGTTTCATGGCTCCGGGACGTATGCCGATGGCTCCACCTTCGAGACTGGTGGTAGCAACTCCTTTTTTCAAAGTGTATGTATTTGTCTTTGCATCGTAGCTTGAGAAGTCACTGGTTGTATAGTATCCGTCACAAATCCAACCGTAAACAAGTCCCATCGGACTACCTACTCTAACAATGTAATCATCAGGATTTTTACTGTCTGTTCCTGCCCAGCCCGACGGGAAATTCATATATGACTGATCTCCATTAAGCTTATCAACATTTGATTTGTTGAAGCCGATATTGAAGTTGGCATCCAAAGAGAGATTCTTTGAACGGATGATACTTGCGTTCAAGTTAAAGTCAACACCATGATTTGATGTCTGTCCGATATTCTCGATCGTCTTCGTATATCCGGGTGCAGTAATTGTACGTTCCAAGAGCAGATCTTTTGTCGTATTCCAATAAACCTCAATGCCACCGCTAATTCTTTCGTTCAGAAAGCCGAAGTCAAAACCAATGTTACGAGTTGTTGTGGTTTCCCATTTGATGTTCGGGTTGGTTAGGGTAGAGCCAGTTGTGAATTGATTGTTGTCAACATCTCCTACCCCGTAGCGGTGTGTGTCACTGTTAAGAGAATATACAGGTTTGTATTGTGTACTAGCAATGCCGTCGTTACCTACTTCACCATAAGAAAAACGGAGTTTTAAGTTTGATAGCCAACTCTTTGTTTCTGTCATAAATGGTTCCTCGATAATACGCCATCCAATAGCTGCTGAAGGGAAAAATCCCCATTTTTTACCCATTCCGAATTTTGAGCTACCATCCTCACGTGCAGTCAATGCGAAAAGATATTTATCCTTGTAGTTATAATTGAGACGTCCGAAATATGACTCTAAATTATAATCTGGATTGACAACACTTGTAAGCGTAGACACTCCATTGGAGAGTCCAAAGTTATTGAATACAACTTCTGCAGAGTAGGCTTTGCTAAATTTTGTAGCATACATGTAGCTATAGTCACTTTGTTCAGATATGATTTCTTGACCAATCATTACGTTGAAATTGTGATCTTTATTGACTTTGAAATTGTAGGTCAGGTTAAACTCTTCACGCATGCTTCGCGTGTTTGTCTTTTTCCAGTCGGCAAGAGGAAGGCCTCCAACATATGAAGCTTGTGTGGTATTAGCACCCCACCAGTTTTTTAACTCTCTAAATCCATATCCATAACCCACTTCGGTATGGGCCACAAGACCTTTGATGATTGTCCAGTCAAGGCTCGCATTGAAGTTATATCCGCGCGTATTCTGTTTTTTCCAGTAACGTTGTGCCTGTTCACTAAGACTCATATTGTTTTCAATGTATTGTTCATATTCGTCGTCACTCATATTGCTCGTATCTATTGTGGTAAATGCAGAAAGCCCTTTGGTAGCAGCAGATGTAATGGCTTGTGACGTACGTATCTTGTATGTACCACCTTGGGTACCTGAGCCATTTACCGTTTGGTCGTTGACACGGACATTGAGGCCGAACTTAAGATTCTTTGCAATCTGATGGTTCAGCTTAAACTCGAAGGCATAACGACTGAAATCGTTGTTGACCATCAGACCGCCATTATAGTCGTATGTGCCACTTAGCATGAAGTTTGTCTTCTCTGTACCACCAGTGATACTGATGTTTTGTTGTTGAGAAAGTACGTTTGCACCAAACATATCATCCTGCCAGTCAGTAGCACCAATATATTTATAAAGGTCTAAATCGTCGTAGACGCCAAAGTTACTCTCAAATGATTTGACAGCATCTGAACCTTTAAGTAATGCGTATTCGTAATTACTCATGACATAGTCATAAGCATTCATCGCGTCAAGACGTTTCGCAATTTTCTTGGTCTGGACAAAACCGTTATAATTGATTCTTGTCTTACCGCCTTCTGCTTTCTTCGTCGTGATCAGAATGACACCGTTTGCACCACGAGAACCGTATATGGCTGTAGAAGATGCGTCTTTCAATACCGTCATATCTTCAATGTCATTCGGTGAAATATCATTGATCGAGTTTACTGTAAATCCGTCAACAATATAAAGAGGTGTATTACTACCTGTAATGGAGCCTCCTCCGTGAACACGAATAACGACTTCTGCATCAGGTGAACCATCAGTCGTAGTTACACGTACACCGGAGAGTTTACCCGCGAGTGCTTCACCAATGTTTGGTACAGGAATGCTTGCCAGAGTGCTACCTTTTATTGTTCCTACAGAACCGGTCAGGTCCTTCTTTCTTACGGTACCGTAACCAATGGCTACCACTTCGTTCAGAGTCGTGTTCGCATCCTCCAAGACAATATCAATTACGCTCTTGCCTGCGATGCTGACTTCTTTCTTTTTCATACCTATGTACGATACTACCAATGGCTTTTTTCCAGATACCGAGATAGTGAAATTACCATCCAAGTCGGTTACTGTACCCTTCGAAGTGCCTTTCTCGATAACGCTTGCACCGATTATCGGTTCTCCGGACGAGTCCTTAACTGTACCCTTGATTGTTTGAGCTGATACGCTACATGTCACGAATATGAACATGAGCATAAGAACCAATCGAATGTTCTTCAAATTACCAGACATAATAAAATATTTAAATTTAACAAAATTAAGTTGAGCAAAGATACTATTTTCTTCGATATCAATAAAAGAATAATTGATATAATAATAGTAATAATTATCAAGTTGTTGATTATTAGTCTGTTATTTTTTGCATTATATCAATCGGATTATCACGGGATAAAGACCGAATGGCAAATTTATATAAGTTTTTGGATGATTTATCCACCATGGTCTGATTCGTTTTATAAATTCTTTCCTGATTTTCCCTCATTTTTATATTTTCACTTTCTGTTAATTTGAAGAATAGGGTAATCAGAAGGTTTATATCATTATTTTAGAAATCCTTTAAGGAGCCTTAACTTTCATGAATAAACAATATTTTTTATAAGA
>DAIOSW010000082.1:0-9389 GCA_036752365.1 Prevotella sp. | reverse complement strand
AATAGACTGCTGCCACCGAATTTATCTTTCAGACTCACAATTGCCTGCATGGCATTTTCATAAGTGGCATGAAACTTAAACTCATCCGTGGTTTTATCTATATTCAATTTCTGATAATCATATTTGTCAAGTGTATCGAGAGCATACGTGTAATCGGCAACAACATTTATCAGGTCATTAGTATTCTTGATAGACAATTCGATTTGACTCTGAACGGTACGACCTAAAATATGAACAAGCTGTTTCAACTCTTCGTACTTCTGCGAGGTGATTTTATTATTGACAGCATAACCCTTAACCAGATATTCTTTCAGAACGCTATTTGCCCAGATACGGAACTGAGTACCACGCTGGCTTTTCACACGGTAGCCGACGGAGGTTATCATTTCTATATTATAATACTCCACCTGATAAACTTTGCCATCACTGGCAGTTGTCGCAAATTTTGCGACAACTGGAATATCTCTCAATTCCTCATTTAAAGCATTATTGATATGTTTGCCAATAGTCTTGATGTCACGACCAAACAATGTGCTTAATTGGTGTCTGTTAAGCCACACGGTATCATTCTCCAACTTTACATCTACAGATGTTTTTCCATCAGGTGTCTGATAAATGATTATTTTACTTTCTTCCATTATCTTTTTTCTGTTGATATGCTTGAGAAGCTCTTCGAATATACAGCGTATATACATAGGAGGTCATTCTCTTTGATATCTACTTACTCGTGTTTGTCATTTATGATATTTAATCTACAAAATTAATAAATATTTGGTAAACACGAATAAAATAGAAATGTTTTATTTAAAAAAGTATTTATTGACTAGTATCAGTCTTTATAAGGTATTTGAACTTACAAAAAATACGTACGTAACATTTAATATGCATACGTACGTACTTTTTACATCTCCTCACTAATGGAGAGATACTAATTATAGAATGTATTCTCTACAAATATTCGTAGATTTTTTCGGTCCAGTCGGAACCGTTGATTGGGCAGAAGGTATTGATGCCAAGTGCTGCCGCAGCTTCTACATTGTGCTGCCCGTCATCTACAAATAACATTCTGTCGGCTGTTATCCCTTCTTGCTCAAGCACATGCTTGAAGAAATCGGCTGATGGCTTCATCATCTTACATTCGTAACTGAGGTACATCGAGTTGAAGTAAAAGTCTATCGGATGGTGGTCGGGACTGAACTTGTCACTCTTGGCCCATTCCATCATAAACGGATTGGTGTTGGAGAGTAGCAGGACACGGTAACCAATGTTACGAAGATGTAGTAATAGGTTGAGATTACGCATGGGTAAAGCTCCACGATAGCCGAGCCAGCCATACATACACTGCTCATGAGTAATGTTACGACCGATAATGTCGCTGAGTCCTTGGCGGAACTCTTCTGCTGTGATCTTACCTAACTCCAGATCGCCAAAGATACCCTGCTGGGTATAGGCATTTAGATAGGATGCGGCATCTTTTAGTCCGATGCTCTCAAAATGACGAATGGCTTGTCCCTGATTGAGGGTCATGATGACCCCACCCAGGTCAAACGCAATATATTTGATTTTATTCATAATTTACTTAATTCAATTAAACAAGTTGAGCTTGTTTTTACGCGCTTCGTTAATGTCAACGATATTCTCTGCCTTCTTCTTATAACCGCTACGCAATTCATCATATCGTTTATTCAATGATTCAACGTATTCCTGCTTCTGCTTATCATTCAATAATTTAGATGCAGCTAAAGCATTTTGTGACGCATCTTTCATCCAGAGAACAGGACCACCATATACCGGCGCAATCTTTAAGGCTACATGCAACTCACTTGTGGTAGCACCGCCTACCATGATAGGGATATTTAATTTTGCTTTCTGTAACTCGGTTGCCACATGTACCATCTCCTCCAGACTAGGTGTGATGAGTCCACTTAGACCTATGACATCAACCTTCTCGTTGATTGCCTTCTGAACAATCTGTTCTGCAGGTACCATCACTCCCATATCGATGATTTCGTAGTTATTACATGCCATAACAACGGATACAATATTTTTTCCGATATCATGGACATCTCCCTTTACTGTAGCAAGAAGGACTTTACCGGCCTTTGAGGCTCCGTCAATTTTCTCTGCTTCTATGAGAGGTTGTAAGATGGCTACAGCCTTCTTCATTGTCCGGGCACTCTTAACCACCTGAGGTAGGAACATCTTACCACTACCAAACAACTCTCCGACTTTGTTCATCGCATCCATCAGAGGACCCTCGATGATATCAACGGCATGGGGATATAGATCAACAGCTTCTGCCAGATCATTTTCCAAGAAATCACCGATACCCTTGATCAGAGCATGCCCAAGTCTTTCGGGAACTGTTCCGCCCCTCCAAGCGTCATTGTCAATCGATGAAACCGTTTTTTTATTTCCATCTACGGTTGAACTTTGCTCCTCTTTGATACGGTTGGCAACATCAATGAGGCGTTCTGAAGCGTCGTTACGTCTGTTGAGGACAACATCTTCGATGGATTCGAGAATATCCGTGGGTATATCGCTATAAATAACTGATGTAGCGGGATTTACGATACCAAAATCCATACCCTGCTGTATGGCATGATAGAGGAATACGGCATGCATTGCCTCTCGTATATAGTTATTTCCCCTAAAGGAGAAAGAGAGGTTGCTCACACCTCCGCTGACATGTGCTCCAGGAAGATTCTTCTTGATCCATCCTGTGGCACGAATAAAGTCGACTGCATAATTATCATGTTCCTCCATACCTGTCGCAATGGCAAGCACGTTCGGATCAAAAATAATGTCTAAAGGATTCATGCCCACTATCTTTGTCAGGATGTTATAGGCCCGTTCACAGATCTCTATTTTACGTTCGTAGGTATCTGCCTGCCCCTTTTCATCGAAACACATGATCACCGCAGCAGCACCATAACGTTTTACTTCGCGTGCATGGGCAATAAAAGTCTCCTCACCTTCCTTCAGTGAGATGCTGTTGACAATACACTTACCTTGTACACATTTCAATCCGGCTGTTATGACATCCCACTTGGAGGAGTCTATCATAATGGGTACAGATGCTATTTCCGGTTCTGAAGCAATGAGATTCAGAAAATTGACCATCTCCTTTTTGGCATCAAGAAGTCCGTCATCCATATTGATATCTATAACAAGAGCACCGTCTTCGACTTGTTTGCGTGCGATAGAAAGGGCCTCTTCATATTGACCGTTGCTGATAAGTCGTAGAAACTTACGTGAACCTGCTACATTACAGCGTTCACCTACATTTACAAACTGTACTTCGGGTGTTACATCAAGCAGTTCCAGTCCACTAAGCCACATGTTTGTAGATGGTGGATTGGGTATATGCGGTTTCTTTCCGTCAATCAGTGACGGATATTGAGCAATGAATTTGTCGGTTGTACCGCAACATCCACCAATAATGTTAACAAGCTGTTCGTCAACATATTCTGCCATCTGTTCAGCCATGGATTCGGGGCTTTCATCGTATTGTCCCATGCTGTTAGGCAAGCCTGCATTGGGATAAACACTTATATAGAAAGGGGCCTTACGGGCCAGTTGCTCAAGAAATGGTTTCATCTGTCTGGCACCAAAGGAACAGTTCAGACCTACTGAAAAGATATCTGCACTCTGAATGCTGGCTAGAAAAGCATCAAGGGTCTGCCCACTTAATGTTCTTCCGGCAAGATCGCTGACCGTAACGGAAAGCATAACAGGAAGTTTAATACCTTTACGTTCCATCACAGAAGATGCGGCATTAACAGCCACCTTTGCATTCAGTGTATCAAAGATGGTTTCTATGAGAATTGTGTCTACTCCACCGTCGATTAATGCGTCGATTTGTTCGGTGTAAGCATCAAAAAGATCATCGTAAGTAAGTGACCGCAGAGCGGGGTTGCTTACATCGGGACTCATGGAACAAGTTTTGTTTGTGGGCCCTACAGAACCACAAACAAATCTGGTTTTGTCAGGAGTAGAGAACTCGTCAGCTACTTTTCTTGCCAATCTTGCGCCTTCCAAATTGATTTCCCTACAATACTCTTCAAGGTGATAATCCGCTTGGGAGATCCTTTGGGCACTGAATGTATTTGTAGTGATCAAGTCAGCTCCTGCCTGTAGATATTTACGATGTATATCACTGACAACATCGGGCCTGGTAAGGTTGAGCATATCGCTGTTGCCTTTCATCACACCCTGTATCCCTGCAAATCTCTTTCCACGAAAATCTTCCTCAGACAACTGATACGACTGAAGCATGGTTCCCATCGCACCATCGAGGATGATAATCCTTTGATTGATAATCGTTTCTAACTTATTCATTCTAGAAATTTTTGATGGCTCTATCCATTTCCCTTCTGTCTTCTTTCGCCTTCAGAGTCTCTCGCTTATCGTACTCTTTCTTACCTTTACAGAGAGCAATATCCATTTTAGCACGTCCATGATTATCGATGAATACGAGAATAGGTATAATTGTATAACCGGTCTGCTTGGTAGCAGAAGTAAGTTTACTGATTTCCTTCTTGGTCAATAGCAACTTACGGTCACGTTTAGCTTCATGATTGTTATAGGATCCATAAAAATAGGGTGATACATTCATTCCCTTAACCCATATCTCACCATTATTGATAAAACAAAACGAATCAACAAGACTGGCCTTTCCGGCCCGGATAGATTTAATCTCCGTACCGGTCAGCACAATGCCTGCCGTGAAAGTCTCGATAAAGAAAAATTCAAATGAAGCTTTCTTATTCTTGATATTGATCGGACTCTTTTTCCTTATTAATTCTTCTTCCTTATTCATGACATTTCAATTTAAAGAGATAAGAACAATGATCAATTCTTCTCTATCTTAGCGAAGACGTCAATATTCTGATCTACATATATTGCGATGGAATTGGTATATTCTTCTTCGTGTTCAACAAACCTGTCGTCAAGGTCGTCAAATTCCTCATATTTCTCAAACATTGCCATAAATTCCTCACCGCTACACTCTTTCTCTATTTCATGATGATACTTGTCGTATAATTTACGGGCATCATAGATCAGATCCTGCAAATCTTTCAGCCCCCAAAGCCTCATGGCCTTGGCAAAAGGGTTTAGGAAGATGAAACCACCGTAACCATTGTGAATCAGTTGCACAAAACCACCATCCATCACTTCTGAACGTAGGATATCATACGCCACAAGAGTAATCTGACTAGCATTCAGTTTCTGAATGTTTTCTGAAGTCAACTGGCCACCTAGAAAATTATAGATAGCATCTGTAAAAACTTTGAGGAATTCATCCATCCCTTCACTAGCAGCCTTAAGGAGTTTCTGCTCGTCAATAATAACCTCATTCATAATCTTATTATTTTGCAATATTTGGTTTGCAAAGATACGATAAAAATTACAATATTAAGAACCTGCACATAAAAATAGCACTTAAAGAAATAAAAAGTAATTGATTATATTAGTTTGTTTAGGAAAAAAACAGTAATTTTGCACCTCTGAAAAGATAAGTATATCTATATTATTCATTTATTATAAACTGAAGAGAATATGATTTATTCTAAAGAAGTTGACAACATGTGTGTTGTCCAGAAAGGTCCAAACCACGGACCAGCCCCAATTCCAGAAGAAGGAAAGTGGGTACAGGCTAAAGAGATTAAAGATATCTCAGGTTACACCCACGGTGTGGGCTGGTGTGCACCTCAGCAGGGTGCCTGCAAACTTTCCTTGAATATTAAGGATGGTGTTATTCAGGAGTGCTTAGTTGAAACTATCGGTTGTACAGGTATGACTCACTCTGCTGCTATGGCATCAGAAATTCTACCGGGAAAGACAATCCTTGAAGCATTGAATACTGACCTCGTTTGTGATGCAATCAATACTGCTATGCGCGAACTCTTCCTACAGATCGTTTACGGTCGTTCACAGAGTGCTTTCTCTGAGGGTGGTCTTGTTATCGGCGCAGGTCTGGAAGATCTTGGTAAGGGTCTACGCAGTCAGACTGGTACACTTTATGGTACTGTAGCTAAAGGTACACGTTACCTTGAACTGACAGAAGGTTACATCACAAAGATGTTCCTCGATAAAGACAGTCAGGTTTGCGGTTACGAATATGTACAACTTGGCAAGATGATGGAAGCTATCAAGGGCGGTATGGACGCTAACGAGGCTGTGAAGAAATTCACAGGCAGCTACGGCCGCACTACTGCTGAGCAGGGAATTGTTAAGACTATTGACCCACGTAAAGAATAAGGAGGACCGACAATGATAAGAAAAGTAAGTTTTGAGAGTCAGGAGCGCAGAATCAATAATGTTATTGCTGCCCTGAATGCCAACGGTATCAAGAGTATCGAAGAGGCAAATGAGATTTGCGAGAATGCCGGCGTTGATCCTTATCAGATTTGTGAGGACACTCAAGGTATCTGCTTTGAGAATGCAAAATGGGCTTACGTTGTAGGTGCTGCCATTGCAATCAAGAAAGGTGTTAAGACAGCAGCTGACGCTGCTGAGGCTATCGGTATCGGTTTGCAGAGTTTCTGTATCTCCGGTTCTGTTGCTGACGACCGTAAGGTTGGTGTTGGCCACGGTAATCTGGCTGCACGTCTGCTCCGCGAGGATACACAGTGTTTTGCTTTCTTGGCTGGACACGAGAGTTTCGCAGCTGCTGAAGGCGCTATCAAAATCGCTGAGATGGCAAACAAAGTTCGTAAGAACCCACTGCGCACTATTCTTAACGGTCTTGGTAAAGATGCTGCTCAGATCATCAGCCGTATCAACGGTTTCACTTATGTTCAGACTAAGTTTGACTACTATACATCAGAGTTGAACGTCGTTCAGGAGATTGCTTACTCTGACGGTCCTCGTGCCAAAGTAAAATGCTACGGTGCTGATGATGTTCGCGAAGGTGTTGCAATTTTATGGAAAGAGGGTGTTGACGTATCTATCACAGGTAACTCAACTAACCCAACACGTTTCCAGCACCCTGTAGCCGGTACTTATAAGAAAGAGCGTGTACTCGCTGGCAAGCCTTACTTCTCAGTAGCTTCCGGTGGTGGTACGGGCCGTACTCTGCACCCAGATAACATGGCTGCAGGTCCTGCTTCTTATGGTATGACAGATACATTAGGACGTATGCACTCTGATGCTCAGTTCGCTGGTTCTTCATCTGTTCCTGCTCACGTAGAGATGATGGGATTCCTCGGAATGGGTAACAACCCTATGGTTGGTGCTACTGTTGCTGTTGCCGTAACTGTAGATATGGCTATCAACAAGAAATAAAATTTCTAACTAATAATAGAAATCCCTTGCCGGTGTAAACTGACAAGGGATTTATTTTTTATAGAGTCTCCATATTAAGAGAAATTCTCCGTTTGAATATTACAGTCCATCCATCATGAAATGGTTAATTAATCCATTTTGTGTTTAATAAAAACGTCTTTATCAAGTTCCTCAAAGGCGAGTTCCAATTCTTCTTTGGTGTTCATAACTATTGGACCGCCCCAAGCAACAGGTTCGTGAAGTGGTTTTGCTGCCAATAATACAAATCTAGCACCTGAATTCCCGGATCGGACAACAACGGCATCGTTCAACAGGGCATCTTGATGAGACGACGAAAATAACACAGCACATGATTTATTTTCAAAATCAGACAAATCGTCATCGACAGCAAGCGTTCCATCTAACAAATAGATAAAAAGTGTTTCATCATTGGGTGTTTGGTTATAAATCCATGTGCTATCAGGAGTCAAATTCACATCTATGTATGTAACTTTTACATATTTGCCTTCAAAAATACCTTTTTTATCTTGATAGGAACCTGCTATTATTCTGATTTCTGCATTTTCTTCACTTACAACAGGAATCATATCTTGAGTGATATCACCATAGGTGGGATCTGTCATTTTATTTTTTGAAGGTAGATTAACCCAAATCTGGCATCCCAACATTCTTTCCGAAGCTTGAGGCATCTCCTGATGAATAATTCCGGAACCTGCTGTCATCCATTGACATTCCAAATCATGTATTGTGCCCTTGTTGCCTAAGCTATCACCATGTTCAATCTTACCTTGAATCAGATATGTTATTGTTTCAATGCCTCTGTGCGGATGCCATGGAAAACCCTTGATGTAGTCAGAAGGATTTACCGAATCAAATCCATCTAGCATCAAAAAAGGATCAAAATTTTTAATGGTTTTCAGGCCTAACACACGACGTAAATGTACCCCTGCCCCGTCAATCGTATTTTGTCCTCTAACAATTTGTGTTACTATTCTTTTTTCCATACTATAAATTTTTAGCTACAAAAATAATGAAAAAATCAAAATAGCATAAATAACTTATAGTTATTTATGCTATTTAACTTCAATTCGATATATCATAGATGTCTCACTTTAAGCAATATACTATTAATCCAGTGGTGCCATCGACAATGTTCACAAAGTATTCTATAATATTTTATTGTTGAAAAATGCTTGTAGAAATCCATCTGGATTTTTGCGAAGCTCAATTTGTCCTCCAAACCATTCCGTAAGGGGCAACTCATCTTTGAAACTATAAAAGTTTACAACTTTATGATCAATGATTTCTACAACATATTGTCGCAGAATCTTTCCATCAATCATGATTTCATTTGATGCAACCCGACGAATCTCTTCACCCATAATTTCTAATTTGGCTGATTCTTCAGAGGTAGCTGTTTAATCACAGTTCCCATTTTCCGAATTACCTTAACACCTCCCTTTGATGGAGAATCAACGGGTGCGGACTGAACATTTTGTGGTTGCGGACTGTTAGTAGAGTTGTTATTGATGGATCTCTCATTCATATAGGCCGCTTTGTTTTTATGGAAACGAATAATCTGAATGTTGTTCACAAACACTAATTTCAATGTTGTTTGTGAAGAACCTCCCCGACCAACAAAGATAAACCCATTAATTTCCTTTACGGTATGTTTGTCATCTGTAGGCAAGTCTATCTTATAGTTATCACTAGAGGAAACATGAATGACTTGAGAGACAACACTGTCATTTTCGTATTTGAGCGCAATTGCAGCAACACCATCCTTGATACCATCCTGGAAAAGGAACATTGTCGAGAATTTGAAAAGGAATCGATCACCTTTATGGAATGTTGTATCTGCTTCGATATTGAATGCTAATCTGTTGAACGGTGCCTGAGGGGTAAGAACCACAGACTTGTTACCAGCCCAGATATTAGCCGTATCACCTTTGTTGGTGAGAACACTATATTTGTTTACATCACTCTGATCGGCGCCAAGTTCCAGAGCATCATCACTGAATCTCTTTGCCAAATGTTCATAAATACCATGGAGCTGTTCTGTATGGCGCATATAATAAACCATAGACGAGTCGAACTCA
>DAIOSW010000081.1:0-9606 GCA_036752365.1 Prevotella sp. | reverse complement strand
TGAGTAAAGACTGGGCCTGGGAGAGTTCCTCAACATGGGTGCCGTTGCGGAAAAATGTGGAGGCTGCGAGCAAAATCATAGCACTGTTTATTGCCCAACCTACAATCATCGAAAACAGAGTATCGAAAAACTCATACTTCAACGTCTTTTGTATGTATCTGTCTGACCGTTTGTGGATCTGACGACTCTGAATAACTTCTGAATGTAGAAATAGATTATGGGGCATGACTACAGCGCCAAGTACGCTCATGATAATCATCAGACTGCCCTGAGGTATGCTGGGTACTACCCATCCATGTGTGGCAGCCGGCCAATCAATATGTACCAGAAACAGTTCATAGATAAATGAAAGTCCTATCATCGATACAAATCCGATGATGGCACGTTCCATCCGTTTATATGAATTGGTGAAAATCATGATCATTACTGCTGCCGTAGTGAGTATCGCTCCCCAGATAATAGGTATATTGAAGAGCATCTGCAGGGCGATGGCACCTCCAAGAATCTCTGCCAGAGAGGTTGAGATACTGGCAAGTACTGCTGTGATGATAATCGGACGTCCTATATATTTAGGTGTATATTTATCGGCAGCTTCACTAAGACATAGTCCTGTGACAATACCAAGATGGGCCACATTGTGCTGTAAGGCAATAAGCATGATTGTGGAAAGTGTGACAACCCAGAGTAATGAATAACCGAAGTCGGAACCGGCAGCAAAATTACTTGCCCAGTTACCCGGATCGATAAATCCTACGGTTACCAACAGTCCCGGTCCGATGTATTTAAAAATGTCGAACGCACCCATGACACGCGGGTGAGTCTTATTCTTTAGTTCTTTTAGTACGTTCATCATGGCTGCGAAGATACAAATAATTTTTGATAACATTTAATATCTATAGAAAAATACTTACTATTGGGGATTAGATTTGGTCGAAAGTAAATCGTGATTTGGTCGAATATTATTTTGTTACATTTATAGATTACCTTATCTTTGCATCGGAATTTAGTAATGAAAAAATAAAATTATGAAAATCAGGTTATTAGTTTTTAGTATGGTGATGTTTCTAGGCGGTTCTGCTTTCGCTCAGAAGACATTGGTAAAGGGATTGGTTCAGGACTCAGTTTCTCATCAAGGTGAAATGTTTGCCTCGGTAAGAATCTTTAAACAAAAGAAGATGGATAAACCTGTGGCCATGTTTGTGACAGATAAAAACGGTGCGTTTAAGTCGCAGGTAAACAATGTTGGGGAATATACGATCGTCATCAGTTCGATGGGACGTAAAGAAGTCTCTCGCAATTTTACCTTAAATGGAGAGTCTACCAAAGATTTTGGTGTTCTTAATATATCTGATAATACAAAGGAACTGAAGGGCGTTACTGTTACCGTTCAGAGGCCATTGGTAAGTATGACAGTGGATAAGATGAGTTATAGCGTCGAGAATGACGTCGACTCGAAATCGAGTAACGCCCTTGATATGCTACGTAAGGTGCCGATGGTAACGGTAGACGGCAATGATAATATTACAGTCAATGGGAGCAGCAGTTTTAAGGTGTATGTGGATGGAAAGCCGAACGTCATGTTGAGCAGTAATCCCGGTCAGATACTGAAGAATATGCCTGCGAGCATGATCAAGAACTTCGAGGTAGTTACAAATCCCGGTGCCAAATATGATGCTGAAGGCGTGGGCGGTGTACTGAATATCGTATTGAATAAGATGAATGGTCAGTCGGCAAACATGAACAATCTGAGTGCGACCATCCGTGGTCAGGCGGGTAACCGTGGCTATGGCGGCAGTGTATATGGTGCCATGCAACAGGGTAAACTGAGTCTGTCTGTAAACATGAGCATCAATCACAGCAAAATGAAGGATCTGAAAGTGACATCCGATCGTGAACAGATCAGTTCTGCCGGTAATTCACTGATGAATACGTCTTACAACAGCGACAATACGAACGACTTCAAAATGGCAAATATGAGCATGAGCTATGAGATTGACTCCCTGCGCCTTCTCTCTGCTTCGTTTGGACTGATGGGATATGATAATAATAATGACGGACTCGGAACTACCTCGATGAACGGAGGCTTTTATGGAAACGGATTCTCTTACGGGAACTCTACTAATAATAAGATGAACCGTTATTCCGTTAACGGTAGTGTGGACTATCAGCGCTCCTTTGCCGGTCATAAGGACCGTATGCTGACCCTGTCGTACCTCATCTCCACGTCACCTACAAAGAACAAAACGTTGAACGATTTCAATACGGACGCAACAACATCACTTCTGAATCTCACAGACCGTTATACCGATACCCATAGTAATACGGTGGAACATACCTTCCAGGCTGATTACTCAACCCCTCTTAACAAAATGTTTATCCTGGATGCAGGCGCAAAATATATTCTCCGAAACAATACATCGACATCAGACTATTATCAGATAATGAACGATGTAAGAACCCTGGATGCTGCAAGCAGTCTGGATTATAAGCACACGAATGATATCCTGGCGGGCTATACAGAGATGACGGCAAAGATAAAAGCATGGAGTGTTAAGGGCGGTCTGCGTTATGAACATACTTGGCAACAAGTGAAATATCTGGCCGGAGTAGGGCAGAATTTCAATCTCAATTATGGAAATCTTGTTCCTTCGGGGAGTATCTCATATAAGTTGGCTGAAACTCAAAATATAGGTTTGGCCTATAATATGCGCATCAGCCGACCAAATATTACGATGCTCAGTCCATACGTAGATAAATCCGACCCTACCGCTTTAAGTTATGGTAATACGAATCTTGATTGTGAAAAGTCACATAACATCAATCTGGTGTATAACTTCTTTACGATGAAATGGATGGTCAACCTTACGTTACGGGAGAGTATCTGTGATAATGCCATAGAGAGATATAGTTTCTATGACCAAAACGGACTGTTGAATTCAACTTATGGCAATATTGTCAAGAACCATCAGACGGGTCTTAACGGGTATATTAATTTTAACGCATCAAAGAGTACCCGTATCATGCTTAACGGAGGATTAACGTATGTAGATATGAAAAGTGCTGAATTAGGACTGAGTAATAGCGGATGGCAGGGAAACGTAATGGCCGGACTACAGCAGACATTACCTCTGAATTTGAAACTAAGCGCAAATCTGATGACATCTACAAAGACCTATAACCTTCAGGGATATTCTACCGGGTATAATATCGTCATGGGCAGCCTGTCACGTACATTCCTTAACGATCGTCTCAGCCTGAGTGTTACGGGTGTGATGCCTTTGGACGGTTCTCATCTGGAAATGAAGACTTATACCAAAGGCAAGGACTTTATAAGTCGTGGCTGCACATCTATTCCATTAAACATTGCAATGTTTAGTGTTAGCTATACTTTTGGTGGACAAAATGCCACAGTCAAGAAGACTAAACATACGATTAGTAATGATGATCTGAAACAAGAGAAGTCACAGAGTGAGACGATAGGAACTATGATGCAGTAACAGCTATTTATATGCTGATTAAGAAAGAAGAAAAAAAGGCATTTCGGATACAGGTGGCAGTATGGATGGTGTTATTCATTCTGCCACCTACTACAACCTGGATCGTTACGCATAAAGGAGATATTGCATGGACTGTCATAAAAGATTCTTATCCATACCTCTTTACTTTGGCCTTGTTGTTTTTTATAAACGTATATTCGTTTGTGCCAGACATCTTATATAAAGACAATAAACGTAAATTCTATGGTATAAATCTGGCGATATCTGTTGCCATGCTTGTGTTGATGCAACTCATCTCTTACCTTAAGGGTAGTTTATATCTTTCAAGGGATGTTGTAAGTTATGCTTTCGGTACTTTCTTTCAGTTCGGTTACTATTGGGGAGTCATGGCATTCGCCATTCTCATGAGGGCATCCATGCAACGTGAGGTGATGCAGAATCAACTTAAAGAGGAAAAACAGAAACGTGTGGAGGCCGAGCTGACAATGCTTAAGAGCCAACTTAATCCACATTTTCTTTTTAATACTCTGAACAATATCTCCAGTCTGGTGCAGATTGATGCCGATGCAGCTCAAGAGAGTATCGGGCAGCTTAGTGACCTACTGAGATATTCCCTTTATGACTCAAATCAGAAACAGATGCCTATCGAGAGGGAGATAGAGTTTATGAAAAACTATATAGACCTGATGAAACTGCGTTGTAATGAACTGGCTGATATCAGGGTGGATATTCCACAATTGGAAATATCCGTAAATATTGTACCGATGCTTTTTATCTCCCTTATTGAGAATGCTTTCAAACATGGAATCAATAGCCGTACGCCATCGTTTGTTCACTTCTCCTTACTTCTCAATGATGATATCCTGACCTTCACTTCTGAGAACAGTCTGTTTCCCAAACCAGATACCGACAGGATCGGGTCTGGAATCGGAATCGCTAATACAAAGCACCGACTGGATCTTGCATATTCTAACCGATACGAATATATCCATGAACAACGGGGCAATACCTATTTTGCACAAATATCTATAAAATGCTTATGAAAGAACTCACATGTATGATTGTTGACGATGAGCCGTTGGCTGTGAAGATGATAGAAAACTATGTTTCCCGCACCGAGGGACTTACTCTTGTCGCTTCATTCAATGATCCGGTTGAGGCTCTTGCCGAACTGGACCGACAAAATATTAATGTCGTGTTTCTGGATATCCAGATGCCCGATCTTGACGGACTTAATTTCTCTCGTCAGGTTCCGGCAGATACTCTGATTATCTTTACAACGGCATTCAAACAGTATGCCTTTGACAGTTATGAGGTGAATGCAGTAGATTTCCTTCTGAAACCGATCCGTTATCAGAAGTTTCTAAATGCTGTAGATAAAATACGACAGAGATTGACTCCGGCAAAGATAGATGATGTTGAGCAGAAAACCATGTTTATACGTATTGATAATCAACTGCGGCAGATTGACTTTTCTAAGATATTGTATGTGAGCGGATTAAAAGACTATGTTCATATTTATATGACAGATGATGTAAGACCTATCATAACCCATCTTACGATGAAAGCAATTGAGGGTATGCTTCCTGTATCACGATTTATGCGGGTGCACCGTTCGTATATAGTTGCGCTTGATCAAATAAAATCTGTTGACCGTAGCAGTTGTATCTATATAGGTGATGAGGTGATCCATGTTACTGAAGCCTACAAGGAGGCCTTTGATGCCTATCTTGATTCCAAGATTCCCAAATAAAAATTAAAAGCATACTAATAGTTAGGTATTTATTGGGCATTTTAACACTTTTATGAAAATAAATTAGTGCTTCATTGAATTATTATTGTAAATTTGCACTAACTAGTAATAAGTATGAGTTTTTTTATGAAAAAAGTATTTATGTCGATGCTGCTGGTTCTAGTAGGCATCATATCTATTGAAGCACAGGATATTGTAGAGAAAGGTCAAACTTTAGCTACTAAGAGTGATGTAGTTAAGGAATTTCCTACGGCAAAAAGTTTAAGTAAGATTTCCGGAGGCGTTTATGATGTCTTGGGAAGTGAGCACGAGTCTATCGGTAAGATAGTCTTGTCTAGTTTTTATTCCAGTGGTATCACGGGGTTTGCGGGACCGACACCTCTAATGATTGCTGTTAACAATGATGGGACCATAAAAAATGTTACCCTCCTGGCAAATGATGAAACTCCTAATTTCGTAGCAAAGGTACGTAATGCCGGTTTGTTTTCTGTTTGGAATGGAATGAAACTTAAGGATGCTGCCAATAAGACGGTTGACGCAGTGACTGGTGCTACATATACCAGTACAGCTGTTATCCGCTCTATGAAAGCCGCTGCTACTAATGCTGTTATTCCGGCATCAACTGCATCTTCGAAGTCTGCGCCAGTAAAAAAAAATAAAGTCGGATAGCGTTTCTGTATCGAAAGCAGCAGATACCGCTACCGTCAAAATGATCAAGACAACTGATTCAACGGAGGTACAAAAGGCTGATACCGACAGTGTGTCTCATTCAGAGTCAGCACCGCAAATTACAACAACAAATATAGGTAATTCACTGCCAACAAGTATTTGGATAAAAAATATATTGTTGGTGGTGATTTCTGTTTTTGCGATGGTCTTGTTTTTTGTACCGAAATGGGCAAAGAAACTTCGTTTGACATTGCTTGTCATCTCTGTAATCGTATTAGGATTCTGGCAGTCGGCAATGTTATCTGTCTCTCAGTTTATCGGTTGGCTTCATCAGGGAATACCGTTGGAGATGCAGTGGGGCTTACTGGTAGTGACTGTATTGTCAATAGCGCTGCCTCTATTTACGAAGAAAAAGTTTTATTGTGTATATGTTTGCCCGTTTGGAGGACTCCAGGAACTGGCAGGTCGTTTCAATAAACATAAATACCCGGTTCCATTTAAAGTAGTGAAGGTCCTGCAGATTGTCCGAAAAGCCATCTTCTTAGCTATTGTCATTACATTCCTTGCCGGAATGGACATGAGTATCATTGGTGATGTTGAACCGTTCAGCGCATTCAGCATCTCTGTTGCCCCACTGGTGGCATCTGTCATTGCCATCGTCTCGGTTATCTTGTCGATCTTCATCACGAAACCTTGGTGCCGTTTTGTTTGTCCGTTGGGACAGGCCTTGGATTTGTTTAAAACAAAATAAGTGACCTGTTATATAGGTTGGCTAATTAGCCAACCTATATAACAGCTCGATAAATACTTTCCAGATATCATTAATAGTGCTCACACTGACACGTTCAGTGACAGAGTGGGGCTCAATGATTTTAGGACCAATGGAGACTATCTCTATACCCGGATATTTCTGAACGAAATATCCTCCTTCGAGAGCGAAATGCATAGCAACTTTACATGGCTTAAATCCTAGCACATCAACAAAAACATCTTCGGTCAACTGAATAAATGGAGATGAGATGTCTGATTGCCATGCGGGAGCAGACATGATCACTTCTGTTTTGGCACCTGCTTCGTCAAATATGTCTTTGATGAGATTCCCGAGCTTAACAACTTCACTGTCTATAAAACTGCGACTATAGTTTGAAATGAAGATATCCTGTTCATTGGTACGTATCATGCCTGTACTGTTTGAGGTTTCCACTGTGTCTTCCAATGAATCACTCATTTTTAAAGGTCCGTATGGAATTTTATCCATGCTGCGTAGTAATTTGTCAGAAGCTTCTTTGTTGATAATTTCTAAAGGGGCATTTATCTTCTCCACGGTACAGGTGAGCGCTTTTTCTATATCTTCATAGTACATTTTTTTTGTATAAAAAAAGTCTTGAATGCTTTTTTCAAAGATTTTGCTCCTTGCATAACTCATTCCTATGATAGCTTCAGCATTTGCTGCAATGGAATTATTGGCTTCGCCACCATTGATCTCACTGATGACAAGACCAAAGATGAAGTTCATTTGGTTTAACAGACTGCATAGAATCTTATTGGCATTAGCTCTACCCTTATTGATATCAACACCAGAGTGGCCACCCAATCCACCAGTGATGCTTATCTTGTAGTAATTTCTTCTAACCGGTGCACTCTCTCTCTTATATGGTATTCTTGAAAATTGCAGATAAGCACCTGCTGATCCTACGGTGATGGTGTTGTAATCCTCCGAATCAAGATTAATGACTTTTCGTCCTGTGATAAAATCAGGAGCAAGGTTGGCTGCACCTGTCATTCCATCCTCTTCGTTGGTTGTTGCTATAACCTCAATCGGTCCATGGATGATGCTGTCATCTTGCAGGACTGCGAGTGCCATTGACAATCCTATTCCGTTGTCGGCACCAAGTGATGTGCCTTCGGCTTTCAGCCACCCTTCATCCTCGTATGATTTGATTGCATCGTTTTGGGGATCGAAGGTCTTGCCTTTTTCTGCGACACAAACCATATCACAATGGTTGAGTATGACTATGGGAGTCGCTTTCTCATATCCTATTGTTGCTGCTTTCTTGATGACAACACAGTTATGGGCATCACGCTTATATTCCAAGTTATGTTGCTCTGCAAAATGGCAAAGAAAGTTTGCTACTTTTTCCTCGTGCCATGATGGACGCGGAACATTGTTTAACTGCTTAAAGATATTGAATACCTCTTTTGATGCAGGAAAGTTTATATTGTTTCTCATTGAAATAACTGTTTATATAAATTAGTTGTGTTGTGAAAATATTTCTGCAAAATTAATAAAATAAATGAGAAGTTGGTCGTCATTCATTTAATAATATGTTTTTTGGGGACTCCCATTAAATACTCCAGTCTCATATTCTATATAAAATCATTATTTCTGGGTATTGCAGGTAACATATAGAACTCATACTTTTGTATTATGTAGTAGATAACATAAAAAATACGAATATGAAAAAAATAGGTATCTTCTACGGTTCTACAACCGGAACCACAGAAAGTGTTGCAAACTTCATTGCAAAGAGTTTAGGTTTGACGTCAGATCATGTTCGGAGTGTGAATGAAATGACCCCAGAGATGATAGCTGAATATGAAGTATTATTGCTCGGTACCTCAACTTGGGGTGTCGGTGAACTACAGGAAGACTGGCATGGCGGAATTGATACATTAAAGAAAGCCGATCTGAAAGGTAAGGTTATTGCTATCTTCGGTTGTGGAGATTCTGTCTCATTTTCTTCAACTTTCTGTAGCGCCATGGCTGAAATCTATAAGGCAGTTAAGGATCGGGACAATCTTATTGTAGGTACTGTACCGACAGACGGATATACTTATGATGATTCTGATGCTGTTGTCGACGGTCAGTTTGTGGGATTAGCCATAGACGAAATGAATGAAGCTGATAAGACTGGGACTCGTGTAGAGTCGTGGATGAATGAGATAAGATCATTTCTGTAGTCAGCATAAAGAGTGGGTGACGTCACTAAAATATCATGCAGGATAGTTGTTCTTATCAATTTTATTGTTAATTTTGTACGCTCTTATACTGTCAAGGTAATCGGAGCTAATAACATGAAAAAGATATCAATAACACTGTTTATAATATTAATTGTCGTGATGGCCACTGCTACATTTCTGGGGCAAAGCCATGACATCACTTATGCGTCGGTTCATATCTACGGTACATGGTGGTTTGCCTCTTTATGGGGAATTGCTGCTGTTTCGGGATTTGTATATGCAGCCAAACATCTCGGAAGAAGGCCTGTAATATGGCTGTTACATTCATCATTGCTTCTCATTCTGACAGGTGCGCTGCTCACAGAATTGACAGCTAAGCACGGATTTCTACATCTTGCTCCCGGTGATAATATGGATATGTTTGTACTCAATGACCGCTATTCGTCCATTGTTGATATGCCGGTCAGGATATGTCTTAACTCATTTGATATCAAATATTATCCGGGCTCACAGATGCCTTCCGATTATATTAGCCACGTCACCGTGACTGATAAATCTGATGGACATACCTTTAAACAGGACATTTCCATGAATGATATTCTCAGTTATGATCATTATCGATTCTATCAGATGTCATACAATACCGAAGACAATAGCAGTACGCTGGCCGTCAACTATGACCCTTACGGCATACCTGTCTCTTATGCTGGATATTATCTGTTATTC
>DAIOSW010000080.1:0-10019 GCA_036752365.1 Prevotella sp. | reverse complement strand
GCGCTACATGTTCATAGACAGCCTCTTCAGCATAACGCTGCATTCTTGAGTCAATGGTAGTAAACACCTTCAGTCCGTCTGTATACAAATTATATGGATCACCATTTTCTTTAAAATTCTTATTGCACCAACCATATAGAGGATCTGTAGCCCAGGCTAGTGAATCTTCATAGTATTTCTCTTTATTCCACAATGGATAATTTGCCTTGTCAGGTTTCTTAGCCATCATAAGACGTCTAAGATAGTCTCGAAAATAGGTAGCTATACCATCTTTATGATCAGCAGGGTGGAATCGTAGTGTTAATGGTTCTGACTGATATTTGCTTAATTCCGCTTTGGTTATATATCCTGCCTTATGCATCTGTGCTAGCACCACATTTCTACGATCCTTACATCTGTCGGGATTCCTCACTGGATTGAAATAAGAAGGGTTCTTACAAAGTCCAACCAAAGTGGCTGACTCTGTCGTAGATAATTCAGAAGGTTCCTTATTAAAATAGGTGTTTGCTGCAGTTTTTATGCCCACAGCATTATGAAGAAAATCAAAGTAGTTAAAATACATAGTGACGATCTCTTCTTTCGTATAGTTTTTCTCAATCTTTACAGCAATAGCCCATTCGATCGGTTTTTGAAGCATTCGTTCCAGACTGCTATGGGCGACATCCGAGAACAACTGCTTTGCCAACTGCTGTGTGATGGTAGAACCACCACCTGCATTAGCCTGTCCCATCAGACCGCGTTTAATGATAGCACGCCCCAGAGCATAAAAATCAATTCCGGAGTGTTTATAAAATCTTATATCTTCAGTAGCGACAAGAGCCTGTACAAGAGATGGAGACAACTGCGAATAATTCACGCAGATTCGATTTTCCCTATTGTAATTCCATGTACCCATAAGTTTCCCGTCCCCAGAAATCACCTGAGTTGCATATCTATTAATAGGATTCTGAAGATCTTCGACAGGTGGCATATATCCAATCCAACCATGATATATAGCCGTAAAAGAGATTATTGTTACCAAAATACATATGGTCAACAATGTCCAAAGAAAATGAATAAAAGTCTTTCTCATGCCTATTTAAGCATTATTTTTTGTATCCGCATACGCGTTAATGATCTTTATTTTCTGCAAAAATACAATTTTCTCTCGAATTATCGCCAATAAATTAAAAATAATATGTAACTTAGCGGTCGATTTCAAATATAAAACAAAATAATGGAAAGCCATAGTTTAGTAACGATTGCTGACTTGTCTCGAGAGAAGATTACTTATATGATTGAGATGGCTCAGGAATTCGAGAAGCACCCTAATAGAGAAGTTCTAAAAGGCAAAGTTGTTGCAACACTTTTTTTTGAACCGTCGACTCGTACGCGACTCAGTTTTGAAACAGCAGCCAACCGCCTTGGTGCCCGTGTTATCGGTTTTACCGATCCCAAAGTGACTAGTTCCACTAAAGGTGAAACCCTTAAAGATACAATAATGATGGTATCCAATTACGCTGACGTAATTGTTATGCGTCATTATCTTGAAGGAGCTGCAAGATATGCAAGCGAGATTGCACCCGTGCCGATTGTCAATGCCGGTGACGGAGCAAACCAACATCCTTCGCAGACAATGCTTGATCTCTATTCAATCTACAAGACTCAAGGCACACTTGAGAACCTGAACATCTACCTCGTAGGTGATTTGAAATACGGTCGTACGGTCCATTCATTAATCATGGCAATGCGTCACTTCTCACCGACATTCCATTTCATTGCACCTAAGGAATTAGCGATGCCAGATGAATATAAGATTTACTGTAAACAAAATAACATTAAATATATAGAGCATACAGATTTCAATGAAAAAGAAATTATCGATGCTGATATCATTTATATGACACGCGTGCAAAAAGAACGTTTCTCCGACTTGATGGAATATGAACAGGTGAAAAATGTCTATATTCTACGAAATGATATGCTGAAAAACGCACGCGAAAACATGAAGATACTTCATCCCCTACCACGTGTCAACGAGATCGCGTACGATGTTGATGATAATCCACATGCCTACTATTTTGAACAGGCACGCAACGGACTATATGCTCGTCAAGCCATCATATGTGATGTGTTAGGTATAACACTGGATGATATTAAAAAGGACAATACACTTATCAAATAAGCAATTATGAAAAGACAAGAAATGTTAGTTGCCGCTATTGAGAACGGAACTGTAATCGATCATATACCAACAGACAAGACATTTCAGGTTGTGAACCTGCTAGAACTCCAGCATCTGAAGACTCCGGTAACGATCGGTATGAACTTTCTTTCAAAAAAGATAGGTCAGAAAGGTATTATCAAGGTAGCGGATAAATTCTTCACAGACGAAGAAATCTCCCGTCTATCAGTTGTTGCTCCTAATATTGTGCTTAATATCATACGCGATTTTGATGTAGTGGAAAAGAAAGAAGTGAGAACTCCAGACGAACTACGAGGCATCGTGAAATGCAATAATCCCAAATGCATCACGAACAATGAGCCGATGGAGACTCTCTTTCATGTAGTCGACAAGGAAAACGGAACTCTGAAATGTCACTACTGCGAAAAAGAACAAGATATTAACAAGGTGGAACTCGTATGAGATTTCCACCTTATTTATTTGCATATAACAGAAATAATAAGTAATTTTGCACCCATAAATTAGAGAATAATAATTTATCAAAAATAAGCAATAATGAAAAGAGATCAAGAGATTTTTGACCTAATCGAGAAAGAGCATCAACGCCAGCTTAAAGGTATGGAACTTATCGCATCAGAGAATTTTGTTAGTGACGAAGTCATGCAAGCTATGGGTTCGTGTCTGACCAACAAATACGCTGAGGGACTTCCTGGCAAACGCTATTATGGCGGTTGCGGTGTGGTAGACCAGGTGGAGAACATAGCCATTGAACGTGTATGTAAACTCTTCGATGCCGAATTCGCTAACGTACAACCTCATTCTGGTGCACAGGCAAATGCTGCTGTATTACTTACATGCCTTAATCCCGGTGATACATTTATGGGACTTAACCTTGAGCACGGAGGTCACCTTTCACATGGTTCTTTAGTCAATACTTCTGGTATACTATATCATGCTGTAGGTTACGACCTCAACAAGGAAACAGGTTGTGTAGACTATGATCAAATGGAAAAATTGGCTAATGAATGCCATCCAAAATTGATCATCGGCGGTGGATCTGCATACAGCCGTGAATGGGATTACGAACGCATGCGTAAAATTGCCGATTCTGTAGGTGCACTTCTTATGATAGATATGGCACACCCAGCAGGTCTTATCGCAGCAGGTCTCTTGAAAAATCCAGTAAAATACGCACACATTGTAACATCTACCACTCATAAGACACTCCGTGGTCCACGTGGCGGTATTATTCTTATGGGTAAAGACTTTGAAAATCCATGGGATAAGAAAACTCCTAAAGGCGTTACCAAGATGATGAGCCAGTTACTTAACAGCGCAGTATTCCCAGGAACACAGGGTGGTCCTCTTGAGCATGTTATAGCAGCCAAGGCTGTCGCTTTCGGTGAAGCACTCCAACCTGAATTCAAAGAGTGGGCAACTCAGGTACAGAAAAATGCAAAGGTTCTTGCTGACGAACTTATCAAACGTGGCTTCACCATTGTAAGTGGAGGTACAGATAATCATTCTATGCTTGTTGACCTTCGTTCCAAGTATCCGGATCTTACAGGTAAAGTGGCAGAAACAGCACTCGTTGCTGCTGACATCACAGCTAATAAGAATATGGTACCTTATGACAGTCGTAGCGCATTCCAAACCAGTGGTATTCGTCTTGGAACACCGGCTTTGACCAGCCGTGGAGCCAAGGAAGATCTTATGGTAATGATTGCAGGATTGATTGAAGAAGTTCTCAACGCACCAGAGGATGAAAATGTAATTGCAAGTGTTCGCAAGAGAGTGAACGAGACAATGGCTTCTTATCCTCTTTTCGCATATTAATTCCGGTCACTAAAATACCTAAATATGTAATCAGTTGACCGGTCTTCGGTCAACTGATTTTATTTTAATACTATATAAAACATGAAAAAGCTGACATCATTAATCATTGCGATTGTAACCATTTGTCCTTTGACCTCAATAGCGCAACCCAAACTCAACAGTACTAACATTAATGCAGTAGTCAAAGCATTGAGCCTAGAGGAGAAAGCATCGCTACTAGTGGGATACACTACAGGCAATTCATATTTCGGCTTACCATCAGATACCGATCCTAATTCAAAAGATATAATACCCGGAGCTGCGGGTATGACCAAAGCATTTCATAGACTGGGTATCACAAATACCGTCGTGTCTGATGGTCCTGCAGGATTGCGTATCAATCCCATACGTCCTGGAGACAAGAACACCTACTACTGTACTGGTTTCCCTATCGGCACTTGTTTATCATCATCCTGGAACATAGATTTAGTAAATAGTGTCGGCAAAGCCATGGGCGAAGAAGTTAAAGAATATGGAGTTGATGTTATTTTAGGTCCCGGAATGAATATCATGCGTAATCCACTTTGTGGACGCAACTTCGAATATTATTCTGAGGATCCTGTATTATGTGGTCATATTGCCTCAGCTATTGTCAATGGAATACAGAGCAATGGTGTTGGAGTATCCATTAAACATTTTGCAGCTAATAATCAAGAAAGCAATCGTTTAAAGAATAATGCTATTGTCAGTCAAAGAGCCCTTCGGGAGATATACCTCAAAGGATTCGAGATAGCTGTACGTCAGAGTAATCCATGGACAATCATGTCTTCATATAATAAGATCAACGGAACATATACACAAGAGAGTCATGACTTACTCACCACTATTTTGCGAGATGAATGGGGATATAAGGGACTTGTTATGACCGACTGGACTGGAAAACGCAATACAGTAGCCCAAATACAAGCTGGTAATGATCTGATGATGCCGGGAAGCAAGGAACAGATAGAAGATATCATTACTAAAGTAAAAGCAGGTGTGCTCAATATCAATGATGTGGACATCTGTGTTAAACGTGTACTTGAATATATTATAAAGACCCCACGTTACACAGGGTATAAGTACAGTAATAAGCCAGCCCTAACGGCTCACGCTAAAATAACACGTCAGTCGGCTGTAGAAGGAATGGTACTTCTCAAGAACCAGGAATCACTCTTACCTTTAAATAATAATATTAAAAACATTGCCATATTTGGTACCACATCATACAATCTGATTGCAGGTGGAACAGGTTCTGGAGACGTCAACAAGGCTTACGTAGTTGATCTTATGGAAGGACTAAAGAATGCTGGTTATGCAACAGATACGTTGCTTACCAAGCTCTACACTCAATATATTAAATACGGGAAACTTGAACAAGATGCCGAAATGGGCAATCTGGCAGGCAATTGGTTCTTTCCAAAACCACGCATGAAAGAGCCGGCCATAGGTCATGATGCCTATCTCAATGCAGTGGACAAAAACGACATTGCCATTGTTACTATTGGACGCAGTTCTGGCGAAGGCTCCGACCGTTATTTTGAAGATTTCACCCTAGGAAGTGACGAGAAAGCGATGATCGAAGGAGTATGTAATGCCTTCCACCAAAAAGGAAAGAAGGTCGTAGTTATCCTCAATATTGGAGGTCCTATTGAAACAGCTTCATGGAAAGATCAGCCTGATGCTATTCTGCTCACATGGCAGCCAGGTCAAGAAGGAGGAAATTCTATTGCTGACCTATTGAAGGGTATCACATATCCATCAGGAAAACTCCCAGTCACCTTCCCTATTAACTTGAGCGATGTGTCATCGACGAAGAATTTCCCTAAGGATTACAGCTACCGTAATGACTGGCAACTCAAACCTGAACAGATAGAAGCTTTACCAAATATAGGTACAACCAATTATGAGGAGGGAATCTATGTCGGTTACCGTTACTTCTGTACCAATAACAAGGCCGTTTCTTATCCATTCGGCTATGGACTCAGCTATACAACGTTTGCTTACTCTAAGGCTGACATTGCTAAAAAAGGTAATCATTATGTAGCTACTGTTACGGTAACAAACAATGGTAACAAAGCCGGCAAGGAAATAGTAGAATTGTATATAACAGCTCCCAAAGGAAAACTGGACAAACCATTCTGCGAACTAAAGACTTTTGCAAAAACCAGAGAACTGAAACCAGGAGAGAGTCAGAAACTCACTATGACATTTAACGATTACGATCTGGCATCTTATGACGAAGCATCCCAGTCATGGGTGACTGACGCCGGAACATATCAGGCACACTTTGGTGCATCAGTAACTGACATCCGTGCAAACGTCATGTTTAAGGCTAAAGGATCAAAGATTATGTGTCACAACGTATTACAAATAAAATGATAAAAATGGAAATAAACGATTTGATAAGTCTCACCATAAATTACTTTGAGGGTGATGCAAAAAGGATACAACATTTTATTAAAGTTCACTCTTTCGCCAAGATAATTGGCGAAGGAGAAGGACTAAATGACAAATCATTGCTGACTCTCGAAGCCGCATCCGTAGTCCACGATGTAGGCATCAAACCTGCTGAAGCCAAATATGGTCGTTGTGACGGGAAACTTCAGGAACAGGAAGGTCCGGCCAAGGCTGAGGAGCTCATGTCTGCATGGGGGGCAACCACGGAGATGATACAACGCGTGAGTTATCTTGTAGGTCATCATCATACTTACAGTCACATCGATGGCCTCGACTATCAAATTCTCGTTGAAGCCGATTTCCTCGTCAACATTTACGAAGATCAATTACCCCGTAATAATGTAGAAACTTGTTACGACAATATTTTTAAAACTGTTACTGGTAAAAATCTATGCCGTTTAATATATTTGAGAAATAAATAACAGAAGACAGTCATATATACTGGTGTTACAGTAAATACAAGTCGCATGATAGATAATATTGATGAACTATTCAAGCTCTACTACAGACCACTCTGTCTGTATTCCCTACACTATGTGGAAGATATTGATTTAGCTGAGGACATTGTTCAGGATTGTTTTGCCGAATTATGGCAACGTATATGTATGAACAGTGATATTACGAATATAAAGCAGTATATGTATTCCATGGTAAGGAATAAAAGTATTGATTCGCTCAGAAAAGAATCATTGATAGATCATGATATTCAAATTTCTGACATAGGGAGTTATATTTTTGATGAAAATGAGATAGATCGTTCCGAACAAGAGGCAAAATTATGGACTTCAATAGAAGCCTTACCACCTAAAAGACGTGAAATATTTCTTTTAAATAAACGTGATGGGATGAAGTATAAAGATATTGCAAGGAAGTTAGGAATTTCCGAAAACACCGTTGAAAATCAAATGAGCAAGGCTCTCAAGGCACTAAAATCAGGAGCCAAAAATATCTATAATTTTATTTTTGCTTAAATTATTCCTTTTTTAGATAGTGGTTTTTTATTTTTTTTAGTCCTATTAAGAAAAGAATAGAACTACGAATATGAAAGAAATTCAAGATAAGTGGCTTCATTTTGTGTTAAAGCACTATCAGGACGGTAAGCTTGACACTCGCAAAGCTATAAGAAAGTTTAAAAGGAATAATGGATTCGAACGCAAACATTATACAGTATGGTATACAGCCGGTATTGCTGCTTCGATACTTTTATGTGTAGTTTTGGGACTTACGTTTAATAAGAGCAATCACAATCTGACAGCTCAGGACACGATAAAGACTTTTATTTTACCCGATGGTACATCGGTTACATTATCTCCCCATTCTTCACTTTCTTACGATCCGGAAGATTGTCGCACTGTAGAGATGACAGGAAAAGCTTTCTTTAAGGTAAAACATGACAAAGCACATCCTTTTAATGTTACAGGATCAAAAGTTCATGTAACTGTTCTCGGTACACAGTTTCAGATTACAGAATCAGAATCAGGATCCAACGTATATGTCGTTTGTGGAAAGGTCAAATTTTCTTTAAAAGGCAAAGATAATGGCATCATATTAACCAAAGGAATGAAGGCCAATCTAAACAATGATGCAGAGATTCCCCAAGTTGTAAATGCGGGAAGTATAAACCAGACAGCATGGGCTACTCATAGGTTTATATTCGATAAGACACCACTAAAAGTTGTACTCGAAGAGTTATCTTCATATCATCATATTACGTTGAGCTGTTCAGCAGCAGTAGATAAGACACTTAGCGGTAATTTCCAGGCAGGAGACATTGATGAGATTATTGACATAATCAATAACGTTCTAAATGTAAAAATCCAGAAGCCATAATCTATCAGAATGAATTCTCTATTAAAAATGAAACAACTCTTTATAATTTTATTTCCTTTATTATTTATTTCTTTAAACATTAGTGCTAAATCTAAGGTAACAGTCAAAAACCAAATGGAATATATCCAGCAGGAAAAAAAAGTAAATTTCATCTACGATGGAAGCTTGAATCTGGATATTATTTATGAGGGTCCTTCTTTAAAAGAAATGTCTTTAAACGAATCACTTAAAACCTTATTTAACGGTTTGGATTTTGATTGGTCTGTCAATGGCCAATATATCTTGTTGCGTAAGAAAAAAAACCACGTGATGATACGTTCTAATAATTACACTCTTAGCGGCTACGTAAGTGAAGCAAACGGAGAGTCTCTTATTAACGCCACAGTTTTGGATGTCACAACGGGCAAAGGCACCACGACCAATGAATATGGATTCTTCAGTATAACATTACCTCAGGGCCCCCATAAACTACGGGTCTCATACGTGGGATATGATGATAAAGCAGAAGAAATAAAACTTGATCGAGATATACAGTTAACTATACGACTCAACCAAAATTCCAACCTAGAAGAGATTGTGGTACATGGCAATCTGAATTCTCCATTACATACCACACAGACAGGTAAGAAATCACTTACACACAATGATATCAGCACAGAATTTTCTCTGATGAGTTCTCCGGATGTAATAAAGACATTACAGTCATCTTCAGGTGTAGCAGAAGGGATAGAAGGTGCTACAGGATTATTTGTTCATGGTGGTAATGCTGACGAGAATCTTTTTTTGATTGACGGTTCACCGCTCTATGAAGTTAATCATTCTTTGGGTCTTTTCTCATCATTTAATACGGATGTCATTAAAAATGTCGATTTTTATAAAAGTGGCTTCCCTGCCCGTTATGGTGGTCGTACTTCATCGGTCGTGGATGTAAGAACGAAAGATGGTGATATGGAACATACCCACGGAATGTATAGCATTGGTATGATGGACGGACGATTCCAAATTGACGGACCTATTGTAAAAGGAAAAACATCCTTTAATTTTGGCATTCGTCGTAGTTGGATTGATCTTATCCTCAAACCAATGTTAGCAATAACAAATCACCAAGGTGACGATGGTGAGAAGTTTTATATTGATTATGCCTTTCACGATATCAATGGTAAAATTACCCATATATTCTCAGAACGTAGCAAAGCCTACTTGAGTATTTATTCTGGTGTAGATAACTACACCGTCAAAGACGATGACAGTGGTTCTTCTAATGAAACATCTTATACAAAGAATCATTTCAACTGGGGAAACCTCAATATTGCTATTAACTGGAACTATTTATTTTCGCCGAAAGTATTCGCGAATTTCTCTATTGTCTATTCGCACAATCGCGCAGTTTATGATTATATTGATGAATTAGCAAACAAAAATAACAACAATGTTATTATAGATGTTGATCATGAAGAACGTCATAATCACTCCACAATAAATGATATTGGTTATAGAACCGAGTTCGATTATAGACCTAACCCTCAGCATCATATTCGGTTCGGGAATAATTATACATTCCATACGTTCAAACCTCAAACCCATTCACAACTAGACTATTATGGTTATATTGACGAACATGTGGATACAATCAATATTCATGGGCATAATTACCATATTGCTCAGGAAACATCCTTATATGGAGAAGATGATATCAACTTGACAGAAAAAT
>DAIOSW010000079.1:0-10108 GCA_036752365.1 Prevotella sp. | reverse complement strand
GTTGCCGTTTTCCCAGCATAGAATCCGCGACTATCGAGAAAACCTTCATGACTGTCAGGCCATAGTCCTGCATCGTTTGCAGTACACTTTTTCAATTCATCCAAAGTCTTTCCTTTGAAATATTGTACTCTGCGAACAGCTGCATGTTTTTCACTATAGACCAAATACCACCAATCACCCATCTTGAATACGTCGGGGCACTCGTAGAAACGATCCCACATCATTGTCATGAATACACCAACTGAGTTCCATTTTTTCAAATCGCTAGAAGTAAACTCGGCAAGTGTTCCTTTGCCATTGTACGTGGTAGAGACTAGCATGTGGTATAGACCGTCATCACCTTTAAAGACGAATGGGTCACGAAAATCATTCTTGTTGTATCCATAGTCTCCACCTTTCAGAAAGAACGTCTTACTTTTAGTCCATGTTTTGAAATCTGAAGACGTGGCCATCATCACCACTTGAGCATTATCAGTTGATGTGGGTTGATATTTGTTGCCAGTGTAGAAGGTATAATAAAGTTTCTCGCTTTCCGAATATATTGTAGAGCCTGTTCCAATAGCCGCATCCTGTTCGTTTATGCCGCCACATGATATGAGTTCTCCCAACGATTCATAGTTGGCTGCATCAGTGGTGCTTATTCCCCATATCGGATGGTAAGTACCAGCAGCATTTGGACGATAATCTTGAAGATAGAGTATCTTGAAATTCTTTGCAATAGGATCGAAGAAAGGCATCGGGTCGCCTACATAGCCATCGTAGGGCTTATAGTATGTCGCCTGGCTGTTTTCGTCGGAAGACTGGAACAGCGTTGTACTGTTCCAATCTTTTTGTTCTGTGACATTATCATTATTACTGCAGCTTGCTATCGGGATTAACATCAAAAGAGCAAGAGATATGCTATATATTTTATTATTCATGTTTTTATTGCTTTTATTTGTTCATTAAATAATTGAAAGCATTGAGCGTCATAGTCGCAACATTATTGTGGAAACTTCCTGTTATCGTACCAACGGTGTACCAATCATAGCAACCCGAGCCGATGCAAATGATGCCACCTTTTGTTCCTTTGGCAGGGAACTCCCATGCTACAATAGCACCATCGCACCCGTATCCAAGATCTGTACCGCCAGTCTGAGTTCTCCATACGTTGTCGTCAGCATATCCGCCCCAATCTGAACCAATGTGCCATTGCGCTGTAGAATTTGTGATTCGGTAGCCTGCTTCACAAGTATATACCTGTGTTTTATCATTGCCTAAAATCAAATTGCTATAAAGAGGATGATCTGTGTGGCCTGCCATTGAGAAGCTCCAAGGTGAAGAAACTGTTTCAGCCTCGGTCTCTACTTGTCCCCAGCAATTGTTAGGGCATCCGTCGTTTGATACAGCACCAAGTTCGGCCGGCATGTTAGTTGCATATCTGGTAAATAGAAACGAACCGCCGTTATTATAATAGTCTTTCAATTTCACTGCTGCATTTAGAGCTTCAGGAGCAGCAGCTTCAAATGCTGCTTTACCATCTACACCACCATCTTTGTGGAAGTGCCACCAAATGACTTTGCAGTTACTCAAATCGATAGTTCCATTTTTAATATCGTCGAAAGAAGCATAAATGGAGTTCGAAATATTTTCCAGCATCCATTTGCAAGCCGTCTGTTCTTCTATGTTCAATCCTGCCATAGAGCTAGCCAAGCCAACATAAACGGCACTAGGCTTACCTATTGGTGTTACAGTTACGGTATAAACAGCTTTTGCAGTATTGTTTGTCACTGTATATTGAACAGGATTAGTAAAGTCGGTAGTCACACCGCTGGTAGGAGAAATAGTTGCATTCTCGCTATAAGTAATCGTTGGAATTAATTTGGTCAAATCTAGGCTCTCTGGTACATAGACAGAGATGGTTTTAGCATCCTCGTTGATAATGCCGGTGTAAGTATCGTTTATCTTGAATGAGGAAATTCTTGCTTCATCATGCTTTATGCTTATAGTCCAGTCCAAATACACATCTCCATTTGTGATATGAATCACTTTTGGGGCTGTCAGACATATCTGTTCTCCTTTTTGAATGTTGCTTTCTGCACCATCACTAATAGCAAGATTAGTGACAGTCATTAAACTTTCATCATATTTTTCGGGTACTCTGACGGTAACGGACCGACTTGATAAATCCATGGTACCTTCGTAATTGTCAACGGCAAATGCTGTCAACAAACAATTTCCGTTGAGATTTAGGTCGGAAACATTATCTTTGGTACACGACACAATTGCCATCATAGCAATGAATGCTATTATTATATTTTTTACTACTATCTTCATATTACCATCCTCCAATGTTTTGAGTATAATTACCGTTCGATGCAGCCACTTGTGCATAAGGTATCGGCAAGTATTCGTTTTTGTTTTTTGTGAATTTTGCAGAGGTGAAAATTGAGCAGTTGTTTGCTTCTTCTGCATAATATTTATTGATTACGCTTTCGGCTTCTCCCCATCTGACAAGGTCGAAGAAACGTTCGCTCTCCATACCCATTTCCAATCTTCTTTCCATTTTCACTATTTTCAGGGCTTCATCTTTGCCGAAACTACCTTCGTAGTTGCTGATGTTCATCTTCACACCATATTTACTTTCATAATCAGATGTTAGCGTCACACTTTGTTTTGCTCTCGTACGAATCTTGTTTACAAGTTGGATAGCTTCAGATATTCTTCCATCATTAAGTTGAACTAAAGCCTCGGCACGTTCCAAAAGAACATCAGCATATCTGAACACAATCCTATTCATCGGAGATCCCCACCAAGATCCTTTTATCAGATAACCGCCATCAGGATCGACATTCTGTTTCAACGTCACATAGTATCCGTATAGTCCATTCGAACGGCTCCATGTAGAACTTTTATCCATCATATATTTAGGGTTGAACATATACGGCAATCCAGGGATTCCTACTGTTAGAAATAATCGAGGATCGGCATAGTCATTCGCCATATCATAATCTTTATTATTGAAAGTATCAATATAAGGCAAGCCGCTGTTGCTGGTACGATAAGCATTGACAAGGTTCTGACTTGGCTTATAGAAGTCGCATCCACCATCTGTCACACCAGGGATATTTGGAACAATCAGTCCGTAGCTCCAATTAAGATTACCCTTCTTCGTACCGTCGTTCATTGAATATTGCATGGCCCAGATACTTTCCTTACCATTTTCATATTGAGGTTCCGGACGGAAGTTATTGTGCATGTCCGATTCCAAGTCAAAGCCCGATGCCGAGTAAATGCTAGCCTCGCTATATTCGACAGCCTTTTTCAAATCGTCGGTAGAGATACTTGTCACTTCATTGCTCTGAGCATTGTCTTGATGGTATGCTTTGTACAGATAAACTTTGGTGAGGAAAGCAGCGGCTGCAGCTTTCGATGGACGGCCTACTTCTGTCTGCTTCACAGGCAATACATCGTATGCCTCTTTCAAATCATCAATAATGAGTTGCCATCCTTCGTCATTTGAGTACTTCGTGTTCGATAAGGAGTTGTATTCTTCTGTAGTGAGATTCTCGTTTGTAACAAATGGAATGTTCTTATATAAACGTTTCAACAGAAAATGTCCGTATGCCCTAAGAAACTTCATTTCAGCTAGCCGTTCCGACTTTAATGAATAAGTGCTTTCATTAGTCTGATTAAGCAATGCTATTGCTGTATTAACACGAGAGATACAGTTGTAAAGACGTTGCCACATATCGCTGATATTCCAATTGGTAGTAAGAACGCCTTGTTCTACTTCCAGTTGATGGAATACATCACCATCACTTGTTCCTTTGCCTCCCTTATAAGCATCGTCGCTGCGTACATCGAAGTTCCACATCGAAAAAGAAGAGTTGATGTCTTCTGCCGATATCCATACAGCATAAGCTGAAATCACAAGATTGTCCACATATTGCGGGTCTTTTACTTGCTCGTCGGTTAGAATACCCTGTGGCTTTTGGTCATTTAAATAATCGGAGCAACTTGAATAGACAAATGCCAACGATATAAGTATGGTATATAATATTTTTTTCATTATCTTTTATTATTAGGTTAAACTAGAATGTCAAATTTACTCCAAATGTGATATTCAATGGAATAGGATATCCATAGTTCGGATTTTCAGGATCTACACCAGTAAAACTGCTACTCTTTATCGTAATAAGATTCTGTGCACTGACGTACATTCTCATACGTTCCATAAACAATTTATTAGCAATCTGCTTAGGCATATTGAAACCTAGCTGAACAGTTCTGAGTTTGAGATAAGAACCATTTTCAACCCAATAGGTTGACACACGCTTTTCGTTGTTGTTGTCCGAAAGTGAAAGAGCAGGAATATTACTATTTGGATTGGCAGGATTCCATGCATTCAGTAGCCGTTGTCCCTTATTCAAGAATCCAATATTCAGGCCTGCCCAGATATCTGTTTCTTTCTTTAGGTCAGAAATTACATCAACACCTTGCACTCCTTGCCAGAACATTGTGAAATCAAAGTTTTTGTATTCAAGATAGATATTAAATCCATAAGTAAAATTGGGCACTGGATTGAATATCCAAGTCTGGTCTGCTTCAGTGATGATATTGTCGCCATTCAAATCTTTCCAACGCATACGGCCGATACCGGCTCCTTCTTGTTTGGCATGATTGTCAATTTCGTCTTGACTCTTAAATATGCCATCCTCTACATAACCTACTTGAGAGCCCATAGGATGTCCTATAACACTCTTAACACCGTTACCACCAAATGTTCCGTTGGCTGCTACTGTGTCTGGCAGTTTGGTTATTTTGTTACGATAGGTACTGATATTTCCATTCAAATCGTATTTCAATCCGAAACTCGTTTTGTTACGATAGCCTAGATTTACTTCCAAACCGCGATTCTCCATCTCGCCTGCGTTGATCCATTGGGTACTACCTTCGCCCATAGCAGCAATACCTGCCATCTGTACAAGTATATCTTTAGTCTTCTTGTAATACCAATCAACATTTCCATAAAGCGTATTTCTGAAGAAAGAAAAATCTAATCCGAAGTTTGTTTGAGTGGTTGTTTCCCATTTAATATTATCATTACCAATCTGATTGCGTTTGAAACCTGATGCCAAAGTCTGACCGCCATTAGTACCAGCAATATCATAAGAAGTTCCATAGCTCTGACCTCCACTTTCTGTCATACCATAATTACTTACATAGGTGGTATAACGAGCAAGATTCGAGATTTCCTGATTACCAGTTTGTCCCCATGATGCACGGAGCTTCAAGTCGTCTATCCACTCGGCGTTACTCAATATTTTTTCTCTATTTAGACGCCATCCGGCAGAAACTGATGGAAACGTTGCATAGCGATTGTTTTTACCGAAACGTGAAGAACCATCACGACGTAATGTGATTGAAAGTAGATATTTCTCGTCATAATTGTAGTTGAGTTTCCCGAAGTAAGACAAAAGAGAATATCCTGTTCCTGAGCCATAAGATAAAGCTGTGCCTACACCAGCATCAGGCCACATATAATCTGTATTCAGTATAGTAAAACCTTCTTTGTAAGCAGAGAAATTACTATCATCTTCACGGTTCAACTCAACACCAATCAGTGCATCGGCTCTATGTTTGCCTGTTTCGATGTTGTATGTTGCAATCGCATTCCACATCCATTTTGTCCAATGTTCTTGTTTGGCTTCTACTGCATTTGTAGAATTGGCTACATTACCTTCGGTGATGGGATATGTAAATATTCGTTGCATCTTCTGACTATAATCCAAGCCAAAAGTGGAACGTATATTAAAGCCTTTGAGAGGATTGAGATTAACGAATGCATCACCGAACATACGCCAATAAGTGTAGCGATTATCTTTATTACGGTTCAAACGAGCTACGGGATTCTCTCTGTCGGGGTAGCCTCCTACCGGACCTGCATAGCTACCATCTGTTGTATAAACTGGTAGTGATGGATTGAATTGCAATACATTTTCAAGGAAACCGCCAGGTGCCTGAACTTCTGATGTTCTATTGAGTGTGAAGTGTTCTCCTACAGTCAGTGCATTGCCTATTAGTTTATAATCGGCATTCATACGTGCCGAAAAACGCTCAAAATCGGATGTTTTGATAATACCTAGGTTTTTGTAATATCCTAAAGAGAAATAGGTACTTCCCTTTTCAGAACCATTACTTACCGATAAGTTATATTGTTGTATGACCCCCGTCCTTGTAGTCTCTTTGAACCAATCAGTGTCGGCAGCAGGTGTTGTTCCGGCAGTATCAAGGTATTTGGACATTGATATGTTGTTTAGTGCAGGATATCCTTGCTTATCATAACTCCAATTAAATTTGTATCCCAGTCCGTTTGTGTTTGGATCCATTCCGTCGTTAACATAGGCTTGCCACATCACCTGGCCATATTGTTTGGCATTGAGAACATCCATTTTATGAACATACATTGAAGCAGAAATAGATGCATCAAGATCGATTTTTATTTTCCCATTTTTACCTTTCTTCGTTGTGATGATAATGACACCGTTTGCTGCTCTACTTCCGTAAATAGAAGCTGAGGCTGCATCTTTCAATATCTGTATACTTTCTATATCATTGCCATTAAGTTCGTGCATGCCAGCTTTTGTAGGAACTCCATCGATGATGTATAGAGGGTCATTATCATTTAATGTACCGATACCACGAATTCTGATCGTTGCACTACCAGAAGGACTACCATCGGCAGAGATATTCATACCCGGTACTCTTCCTTGTAAGGCTTTCATAGGGTTGTTCTCATTTTGTTTTGCTATCTCATCGACACTCACTACTGATATCGAACCTGTAAGATCTGCTTTACGTTGAGTGGCGTAACCCGTAACGACTACCTCTTTCAGAGCTTGTATCTCTTCATGAAGAACCACTTTCATTCCGTTTGATGCAGGAACGTTTTGAGTGACACAACTGATATAGCTGAATTCGAGTGGTGAGCCTGTATTGCTCACTTCGATAGTAAAATTTCCGTTCAAATCGGTAATGGTAGCATTCTTTGTACCTCTTTCTTTTACCGAAGCCCCGATAATTGGCTCACCACTCTCATCTTTCACAACTCCGCTAATTTTATATTTACCCGTTGAAGATGTGGTTGCTACTCTTTTCTTTTCAACAGATATGGCAATCAATCTCGACGATACGATGGTATATATCAAATCGCGACCTTTTAGTGCTTCATCAAGAACTGCACTTACACTCGCATTTACTTTAGACATACTGATGTCTTTACGATCATCTACAGTAGCGTCCCGATAAGAGAAACGATAAGTAGTTTGATTCTCAATTTTTTTAAATACATCTTTCAAAGACGCATTCTTCACTTTTACTGTTACACGCTGTTCTTGAGCATAAATGCTGATGCTGCAAAAGAGCGATAACATGATGAAGGCTGTAAACATCTGAACAATTCTGCTTTTATTCATGCTATTTTGAAATTAACGATTAATAATATTACCTTTTCGAGGCGTTTATTAGTAATGTTCCATGAAATTGAAATTTATACCGAAATATTTTTATGCTATAAAACATATTAATACAAGAAGCCGTTTGCTCTCATATTGAGTAAACGGCTTCTTTCTATTTATATAAGTTAGTTTTGCTTTATCGAATAGAGCCTATTCCCTATCTTTGTAATTTTTATATTATTTGTTGTTTCAAGCACCAGCAAATCGCTATTCAAATCGTTGGTAACCAATATGCCGGTGAATGAATCTTTAGCGCTCGATTTGTAGTTCAGCTTAAAGTCCACTCCATAAGTGTTTTCCAAGCATTTTATCACTGTTTCCAATGGTGCATGACTGAATACCATCTCATTACGTCTCCAGGCCGTTGAATAATCGTCTGTCACGGTCTTTACCGTCATATCTCCAGTCAGCTGGTTCATAGTCACCTTCTGAGAAGGATGTAGTATTACAGACTTATTACTTATAGTAGACGTAAACTGTACTCTTCCTGATTCAAGATATAACTCTGCACTTTCTGCTTTTACTCTTACATTCAGATTGAATTTGGTACCTAAAACACTCACATTCAAACCTCTTGCATTGACTATGAATGGTCGGGTTTTATCTTTCGCTACATTAAAATAGCCTTCTCCTTCGAAACTGACTGTTCGCGAATCTTTGTTGTATACCTTTGGTATGTATGCTAGTTTTGAATCAGAATTTAATGAAACCTGAGTGCCGTCGGGCAAGTTGACCGAAGCTTTTTCGCCTGCATGTGTCACTACGGTCAATTCATCAGAGACAGATTCTGTGTGGTCTTTATAGATATATAGAGACGAAATAACGAACAAAGGCAACAATACAGCAGCAGCCCATAATGCTACTTTATAATAAATTGGTATCGTGATGTGCCTTTCGCTATCAATGTTATTATCTAAGCGACTTTTAATTCTCGATATCGGTTCGTCGGGAATAGTAGAATAGTCCTCGTCGGAGTTCATCCATTCATCATGCATGGCTTCTCCCATTTCCTGTGTATGTTTACGGAAATCATCTTTTTTCAAATCATCCAAATCTCTTTTGGATAATCGATTATTAATGTATTTAGTATATAAATTCTCCATCTTGCCTTTTTACTAGTATTGTTCTTTTTATAAACGATTTATACCTCATTAAGGTAGATATTTAAGTAATAATAACAAAAGGAATGGTATATCACCTATCAAATTCTTCAGAGTTTTCAATCCCAGCGAAAGCTGGTTGCGCACTGTTTGTTCACTTAACGATAACTCCTGAGCCACTTCTTGAATGGAATGCTGTTCTAATCGCGATAGTTCTATGACTCGTCGTTGCGTCTGAGGCAACTTTTGCAGATTATGCTTTATCATATTCACAAAGTCGGCATATTCGATATTCGAATCGGTATGATTGTCATTGTACAGCTCGTCTTGATAAGTCACATAGTCTTCAAACACTTGCGAATGAATGATATTGTACGAAGACTTAATTAGATAATTTTTTGAAATGATGAACAATAACGAACGCAGTGTTTCTTCCTGTCTGATATCTGCCTTCATATTCCACAACCGCATGAATACATCTTGAACAATGTCTTCGGCCACTTCCTTGTCTTTTGATAATTTCAGGCAATAACCAAACAACCGCTTGGCATACATCGCATAGATTTCGTTGAATGCCGAACGCGATCCTCCTTTCAAATCGCGAATTAGATCTGCCTCACTATGGGCGTTAGTTCGATTCATATCAGCTAAATTATTACCCATTTTTACATGGTTAAATAAATTTATAGGTGTACAAAAATAGTATTTAAATTTGAACCAATGACCCAATATGAAAAATATTTATCCAATAGCATCTTTTTATTTTAAAAACAAATACCCAGTTTGTAGCTATATGGTATTCAGAATTTAGAAATTAGATGGAATGAAATAAGAAGAAATCGAAATATATTATTGAGGGAATAAGATAAAAAGGAAATAAAGTATACAAATGAAGGTCAACTTTCGCTCTGAGCAATAATTATTCGTTTTTTTGAGAAAGTCGCAAATCTTGCTATTTACAACTTTTTTCATGTTGGCATATTTACTCAAAATCGTTTATAGAATGACATAAGTAAAGCATTATGTCAGAAATACTAGAAATTTCACAAAATAGAGATAGACCATTTCCCTCTACTAAATACAAATCCTTGAAAAAATGACCTAATTATTGGTCATTGCGAAAATCGAGGCTACGCTATATCATAGCCGAGAAAATCGACATAGTGCAGGTTGATGTGGTTGATTGAATATGACTCCTCATGAATTTTTTTATTTTGGTTATTTTTGTAAATATACTTCGCAATTACCAACTATCATAATGATAATGGCGTAAAATCAAAAATAAAAAAATTCGGAAAGTCACATATGTAATCAACCACATCAACCTAAAATGATAAAATAACTATACATAGTTCGAAATATTCATCTTTACCTTTCTCTCGGAACGTCTTGATGTTTCGGAAGAATGATAAGGGCGATTGGGGAGAAAGGTGAGGACGAATCTCCGGAATTTACTGTGCACAAAAAAACCTCGGCAAGAAATCTTACCGAGGTAATTATTAATCAAAA
>DAIOSW010000078.1:0-10120 GCA_036752365.1 Prevotella sp. | reverse complement strand
ATATCGATGGGCAGGGGATTAGATATTTTTGAAAAGTATAACACATATTCTGTGGCTATGTCCCGTCAAGATAAAAGAAAGTGTAAAAATTTTATGGTGACATTCATTAAAGGATGATATTAAATATTATTGTTATGAAATTGGAACAATTAAAAAACACTGTTGAATATTGAATGACGATGCCAACAAATAATAATGCATCTTTACGATATCGTATTTTAGATAGGTGTTTTAGCAACACTCATCACCAATATACCATTGATAATTTTCTTGAAATTATCAATGAAAAATCTGGAGATAAAGAGGGTCGCTCTATAAATATCCGGCAATTTCGCAAAGACATTCAGTATATGCGAGACAGAGTAATGTATGATGCCCCTATTACAGCCAATCCACTGGATGGTCGAAAATGTTATTATCGATATTCCGATCCGGATTTTTCTATTTTCAATAACAAATTATCTTTAGAAGAAATTGAAAATCTTCGTGTAACAATAGAAATGCTGGGTAAATATAGGGAAATTCAAGCTAATGTAAACAGTAAATGAATGAGGGTTTATACTAAAGAAGAAGCGAAGGCACGAATTAACTTTCTTGCAAATGCAGGGAAGCCATTCGTGTTTATCATTAATTACAAACAAGATGGTTCTTATATTGAAGAAACGAACGAGATCAATCCGGCAGAATTACGATATAATCTGAACGGATTTACAAATTGTCACAATATTACAACGTCGAGAGAAAGAAATAGTTCTTTTCTCTGGCAGCCTCATCCTACTCCTTTTAATAGATATCATCATTCTTTCAATATTGTCAGAGGAAATATATTGGCAGGAAACAGTTTCCTCACAAATCTGACATGCAGCACTCCTATCTCGACGAATCTTACCTTAGAAGAAATATTCTACCAATCAAAAGCTCCATACAAGTTGTGGATAAAAAATAACTTTGTCTGTTTCTCTCCTGAAATATTTGTACGCATTCTGAATGGAAAGATTTTTGCGTACCCCATGAAAGGAACGATAGACGCAAACACTCCGAATGCAAAAAAAATACTGATGAACGATCCGAAAGAGATCGCTGAGCATGCGACTATTACTGACCTTATCCGCAATGATCTGAGCATCGTGGCTGAACAGGTACAGGTGTTACGATACCGATATATCGATACAGTACAGACCAATCAAGGGCCTATTCTGCAAACAAGTACAGAAATCTGTGGACAACTCCCTCCTGATTATGGGTCACATCTGGGTGAGATCCTGTTCAAAATTCTTCCTGCGGGTTCAATCACAGGTGCTCCAAAGACTAAGACGATGGAGATCATCAGCAAAGCGGAGGACTATGAACGTGGATTTTACACAGGCGTCGTTGGTTATTTTGACGGACAAAACATTGACAGTGCTGTTATGATCCGTTTTATCGAGCAGAAGGACGAAAGGCTATTCTTTAAAAGTGGAGGGGGAATCACCAGCCAAAGTAAAGAGATGAGTGAATACCAAGAAATGATACAGAAAGTTTATGTGCCAATTTATTGAAACCATAAGGATAGAAGAGGGTGTGGTATGCAACCTTGCATATCATAACAGAAGAATGAACGAGACTCGCACGGCCCTGTTCGGTCCGTTGCCACCTCTTGAGTTGTCTGACTATATAACCGCTCCGGATAATAAGGGTCGCATAAAATGCAGGGTAGTTTTTCGGGAGAAGATTGAAGAGATCACTTATGCCCCATATACCGTTCGCGGGATTAAGTCCTTGCAACTGGTGCATTCGGACACCATCGATTATCATCTCAAGAGTACGAACCGGGATATGCTCAACACTCTTTTTTCCCAACGATGTGGTCATGATGATGTACTCATTGTAAAGAAGGGTTTACTCACTGATACTTCATTCACGAATATCGCGCTCTTTGACGGGGAAAAGTGGTTTACACCATCTACCCCACTACTTGAGGGAACTCAAAGAGCATTTCTGCTAGATCAAGGGTTAATAGCGATTAAACAAATTGATGTAGAAGATTTATATTCATATCGACAAGTTGCTTTATTTAATGCCATGATTCCTTTCGGCGAACTCATGCTCAATACAGAGAATATTTTCCAAACCGGATCTTTATAAAAGTGAATACGAAAAAAGGTCAAGAAATTGAATATCAATTCTTTGACCTTTACTATGTCGGGGTGACAAGATTCGAACTTGCGACCACACGCCCCCCAGACGCGTACTCTACCGAGCTGAGCTACACCCCGAATCGGTTAAGCGGGTGCAAAAGTACTGAGGAAATGTGAAACTTGCAAGTTTTTAAAGCACTTTTTTTGCAGAACGGATATTATTTCTTACTTTTGTAGCTAGAATTAGATTATACGAAGTTATGCAAATTAAGATACAGGCTCCCACAAAATTTCAGGCAACAATCAAGTTACCTTCGTCTAAAAGTATCAGCAACAGAGCACTGATTATAGATGCTCTGGCCAAGTGTCCATCATTTCCTGACAACATATCAGACTGTGATGACACTCAGGTGATCGTAAAAGCGCTTCAAGAGATGCCTGACGTGATAGATATCAAGGCTGCAGGAACTGCCATGAGATTTCTCACGGCCTACTTGTCTGTGACTCCGGGTGAACACACCATCACCGGAACGGAGAGAATGAAACTTCGCCCGATCGGCATACTGGTCAACGCCCTGAGACACCTCGGAGCTGAGATTGACTATCTGGGAGAAGAGGGCTTTCCACCTCTGCATATCAAAGGGGGTGAGCATAAGGGTGGAGAATTAGAACTGTCAGGAAATGTCAGTTCCCAATATATCTCAGCTCTGCTGATGATTGGTCCGGTTCTGAAAAACGGACTGAGACTGAAACTGACCGGTGATATTATATCAAGGCCTTATATTGACTTGACTCTATGTACGATGCGCGAATTCGGTGCAAAAGCAGAATGGTCGGATATCGACACCGTAAGCGTGGAGCCTCAACCCTACTGCCAACGTGACTATCTGATTGAAAGCGACTGGAGCGCGTCCTCATACTGGTATGAGATGATGGCATTATGCCCTGACGAAGAGGCTGAAATCAACTTGCCCGGACTGATGGATGCCAGCAGACAGGGTGACTCGGCTGCAAGATATCTGTTCAGTCTGCTCGGCGTGAAATCAAAATTCAGCACGACAAGCCGGGAACTTCCTGCTACAATAACGCTCAAACGTAGAGGAAGGCCAGTACCACGACTCGATTACGACTTTATCAACCAGCCGGATCTTGCACAGACCTTTGTCGTTTGTTGTGCCTTGATGGAAATTCCATTCAGATTCACAGGACTCCACAGTCTGAAAATCAAAGAAACCGACCGTATGAAAGCTCTAAAAACAGAAATGAAAAAGCTGGGATATGTTATCAATACAGAAGATGACTGCATCATGAGCTGGGACGGTGAACGCTGTGAACCGGATGCTGAAATTGCTATCGACACTTATGAGGATCACCGGATGGCGATGGCTTTTGCACCGGCTGCATTCAAACTGCCGTACATCCTGATAAATGACCCACATGTAGTCAGCAAGTCATACCCACACTTCTGGGAGGATATGAAAAAAGCGGGATTCACAATCACAGAGATGAAATGAACAGATGGAAATATTACATTACACATTCTTCCAAAATGCACTGATAGGCAGTATCCTGGCGAGTATCATCTGCGGATTTATTGGCACGTATATTGTCACCCGCCGACTTGTTCTGATAAGCGGCGGCATTACGCATGCCTCTTTCGGAGGTATCGGACTGGGAGTCTTCCTCGGTGTGTCTCCCATCCTTTCGGCCATGCTGTTTGCTGTGGCAAGTGCGTGCGGCGTACAGTGGCTGTCACACCGCTCTGACATGAGGGAGGACTCTGCTATTGCAGTTTTCTGGACCTTCGGAATGAGCATTGGTATTTTATGCTGTTTCATGACTCCGGGATTTATGCCTGACCTGCCATCTTACCTCTTTGGCAATATTCTCACCATCAGTCGTGGTGACCTATGGCTGCTGGCAATACTCACAATATTCGTAGCCCTGCTGTTCATCTTCTGGATGCGACCTATCGTCAGTATTGCTTTTGACAGCGAATTTGCACGTTCACAACATCTTCCTGTACAAGCTATTGAATATCTGATGATGGCTCTCATCGCCATGACAATCGTCTCGACGCTGAGAATGGTAGGGGTAGTCTTGGCAATGAGTCTGCTGACCATACCGCAGTTGACTGCGAACCTGTTTACATACAGCTTCCGACGGATGATTGGCCTAAGCATTCTTTTCGGAAGTATCGACTGCATCAGCGGTCTGGGGGTCTCCTATTGGCTGAATGTTCCTTCAGGAGCATCGATCATCTTTGTATCGATATTGATTTATGCGATGATGAAAGCAATAAAATCGATAGTTTTGAAGTTTATTAATCGTGAAGAAGCTGTCAATTAAACATATAGCCCCCGTATCTGCGATTGTCATTATCTTGATGATTGCAGGATGTGCATCTAAGAATAACACTGGAAAGATGCGGTTCTGGCATTCGTTTAATGCAAAATATAATATTTATTACAATGGCGAGCTGGCATATATAGACGGTTGTCAGGAGAAAGAGAAAGGCAACAAAGACGACTATACCGACATTATTCCTCTTTACACGGTGGGCAACAAGAAGAGTGCCGCGATAGGAAAAGCAAACTTTGACCGTGCAATCGAGAAATGCGAGAAGGCTATCAAAAGACATAGCATCAAGAAGAAACCTATTTTTACTAAAAACAGAAAAAAAACGCCCAAAGATATTGAATGGCTAAACCGTCGGGAATATAACCCGTTCTTATGGAAAGCATGGCTGCTAATGGGAGAATCACAATTTCAGAAAGGGGCTTTCGATGAATCGGCCGCCACTTTCTCGTATATGAGCCGACAGTATCAAACTCAACCTGAGATTTATGGTATAGCAAAAGCCTGGCTGGCACGATGCTATACAGAACTCGGATGGTTGTATGATGCCGAAGACGTGATGACTAAGATGCAACGCGACACAATGACCTACCAAGCGTCAAAGGTATGGGACGGAACTTATGCCGACTATTATGTACGCCAAGGACGTATCAAAGATGCAATACCTTATCTGAAAAACGTCATCAAACATGAGAAACGTAAGAAACAGAAAGCCCGCGAATGGTTTCTGATGGGACAACTCTACGGAGATCTGGGAAACAAAGAGTTGGCCTATAAGGCGTTCAGAAAGGTTATCAGGCAGAACCCACCTTACGAACTGGAATTTAACGCACATATTGCCCAAACCGAAGTGATGGCCAAAGGCAATTCGAAAAAGATGATCAGTCGGCTCAGGAGAATGGCTGCCTCAGATAACAATAAAGACTATCTGGATCAGGTGTACTACGCTATTGGTAATATATACCTTGCGCAACAGGATACAACTAAAGCAATATCAGAATACGAAAAGGGAGCAAAGAAAGCCACACGCAATGGTATAGAGAAGGGTGTGCTCCTACTAAACCTCGGTAACCTCTATTGGAACAGAGATAAATTCAGTGACGCAAAGAGATGTTATGGGGAAGCAATCGGTCTACTGGATAAAGAAAGACCCGATTACAAGGAACTGTCATCACGGTCTACTGTGCTTGATGAGCTTGTGCCTCATACCGATGCAGTATACATGCAGGACTCTCTGCAAACGCTGGTCAAAATGCCGGAGGCGGACCGTAATAAGGCGATAGACAGAGTCATCACTGCCCTCAAGAAAAAAGAGAAAGAAGAGAAAGATGCCGCCGACCAGGCCGCGCTGGAAAAGAAACAGCAACAGCAGGGAGGCATGGGCAACATAAATGGAAATGTAAACAGACAGCCAAATACCCCCACCCCTCTGGGAGCGAATACCGGACTGTGGTATTTCTACAATACAATGACCGTAAATCAGGGTAAATCAGCATTCGAGAAACAATGGGGAAAACGTCAGAACACGGATGACTGGCAACGTAATAATAAAACCGTTGTGGCATCGGCAGACGGCCAGACTAACGGTAATCAAGGAGAAGATAACAAGACTGACTCTCTCAAAACAGATATGGCGGCCAAAGATTCTACGAAAGCCGGAAAAGACAGTCTGGCAAACGACCCACACAACCGTGAATATTATCTGGCTCAACTACCTTTCACCGAGGATCAGATCAAGGCGAGCAACAAAATTATCGAGGACGGGTTATACAACTCTGGAGTGATATTTAAGGACAAACTGGATAACCTTGCTTTAAGCGAGAAAGCATTAAGACGATTGGCCGGAAGCTATCCGGATTATGAGTCAATGGACAATGTCTACTACCATCTGTTCCTTCTCTACTCCCGACTGGGCAAACCAGAAACGGCAGACGCATACGTGAAGAAACTGCAAAAGGATTTCCCCGACAGTAAATGGACTGCCCTGCTCTCTGATCCTAACTATGCAGAGAATGCCAAGTTCGGTGTACATCTGGAGGACTCTCTCTACGCATCGACATACGACGCATTCAAAGCAGAACACATGGATGAAGTGAAAGCGAACAGTCAGATATCCGAAAAAAGGTTCCCTCTGGGAGAAAACAGACCGAAGTTCCTATTTATCGACGGTATGAGAATGCTTAACATCGGCGACCAAACCGGATGTATCAAGAACATGAAAGAGGTGGTGGAGAAATATCCCAAGAGCGATGTCAGTACCATGGCCGGAATGATCGTAAAGGGGGTACAGGAAGGACGCGCCCTGCATGGAGGGAAGATGGATCTGGGCAGTATCTGGGAACGTCGTACAACGATGACTGAGGAGAGCGACACCACAAAGGCGGTAAAGACATTCAGCGCAGAACGCAATACCAGTTTTATGTTTATTCTGGCTTATCAGGAACAGTCTCTCAATGACAACCAGCTGTTGTATGAAATGGCTCGGTATAACTTTACTAACTTCATGGTGAGAAACTTTGATATCACGATTGACAAGCTTAACGGAGTATGCCGCATGGAGGTTAAAGGATTCCTCAATTATGATGAGGCACTGCAATATGCACGTCAACTATATAATGACAAGAAGATGACGGATAAACTGAAAGATATACGAAAGTTTATCATCAGTGAAGACAATCTAAAGCTGATCGGTACGAGATTCAGTTATAAGGACTACGAGAACTTCTATGACAAGACTTTTGCACCGATGAAGATCAGTGACGACAGGCTGCTTGAGATTCCGGAAACCGTAGAGCAAGCTAAAGAAAAGAATGCAGATAACAAAGATGAACAAAATAATAACGAACTATGGTAAACGGACTATTATTATGGGTTGACGATGAGATAGAATTGCTCAAGGCCCACATTCTCTTTCTTGAGAAGAAAGAATATGAAGTTATTACTGTCAGTAACGGTACGGATGCCATAGAGCAATGTAAGAAGCACTCCTTCGACCTGATTTTACTCGACGAAATGATGCCGGGATTGAGTGGTCTGGAGACTCTACAGAAGATTAAAGAGATAGCTCCTGCCGTCCCTGTGGTGATGGTGACAAAGAGTGAGGAGGAGAATATTATGGACCAAGCCATTGGCTCAAAAATCTCTGACTATCTGATAAAACCTGTCAATCCCAACCAGATACTTCTTACACTGAAGAAGAATATACACCAAAAAGAGATTGTGACTGAAGTGACACAGAGCAGTTACCAACAGAACTTCAGCGACCTGTCTGACAAAATCAGCAAATGTAAGAATTACAACGATTGGATAAACGTATATAAACAGCTGGTGCACTGGGAACTCGAACTGAGCAGCACCGACACTAGCATGACCGAGATGCTTAAGATGCAGAAAGAGGATGCCAATATCGGATTTGCCAAGTTTATCAAAGAAAATTATCTTAGCTGGGTGAAACCTGTGCAACCTGAAACAGGAAAAGACAATCTGCGTAACATGATTAATGCACGTAATACGTCGAACAAACAGTCTCAACAGAGCGAAAGGCCGATGATGAGTCCCGACGTATTTAAGAAAAAAATCTTTCCACTCCTCTCTGAAGGCAGCAAGGTTTTCCTGATCGTGCTTGACAACTTCCGTTACGACCAGTGGAGAATGCTGGCACAGGAGATCGGCGACATGTTTGATATCAGTGAAGAACTCTATTACAGTATCCTGCCTACTGCAACTCAATATGCAAGAAACGCTATCTTCAGTGGTCTGATGCCAAACAAAATTGCAGAGATGTTTCCTGAGCTATGGGTGGATGAAGACGAAGAAGAGGGTAAGAACCTGAATGAAGGGCCACTGATTCAGACTCAGATAGATCGTTATCGTCGGAAGAATACGTTTTCATACCATAAGATTAACGACTCCAACGGGGCTGAGAAATTTCTAAATCAATTCAAGCAGTTGGAAAACTATGATCTGAACGTTGTGGTTTTCAACTTTATTGACATGCTCAGCCATGCACGTACAGAATCGAAGATGGTTCGCGAATTGGCGAACAACGAGTCTGCCTACCGCAGCATCACCCTCAGTTGGTTCCGCCACTCTATATTGGCAGACATATTCAAGACTCTGGCTGCAAGCAATTATAAGATCGTCATCACGACCGATCATGGCAGCATCCGTGCGAACAATCCGATAAAGATTATCGGTGACCGCAACACTAATACAAACTTAAGATATAAACTGGGTAAAAATCTGAGTTACAACCAGAAAGAGGTGTTTGAGATAAAAGATCCCAGACAGGCACAACTGCCATCACCTAACCTCAGCACTACTTATGTGTTTGCGACGGGTGACACCTTCTTCGCCTACCCTAACAACTATAATTATTATGTATCATACTTTAAAGACACCTTCCAGCATGGCGGTGTCTCCATGGAGGAAATGATCATACCTATCATCACTTTGACAGAAAGAAAACGATAAAGAATATGGAAATAAAAATCGACAAACTGGGAAATATCCATCAAGCTGCAAAAGAGTTTATTGAAGCGATGGGTGACGGCAACGTCTTCGCGTTTTACGGAAAGATGGGTGCCGGGAAAACAACATTTATCAAAGCTGTGTGTGAATGCCTTGGAGTGGAGGATGTAATTACCTCACCGACATTTGCTATCGTCAACGAATATCGTTCACAAACAAGTGAACTCATCTATCACTTCGATTTCTACCGCATCAAGAAACTCGATGAGGTATATGATATGGGATATGAAGATTACTTTTACAGCGGAGCATTGTGCTTCATCGAGTGGCCGGAACTAATAGAAGAACTCCTGCCCGAAGATGCTATAAAAGTAACAATCTCTGAGCAGGAGGACGGAAGCCGAACAGTGTCTTTCAATTAAGACATCTGTTCATCTTCGTATTCCATTTCTCCCTGTACAACAAAGAGGACATCTTCGGCTTTAAAATCACCGACCTTGTCCTTTTTTGCTTGTTCTACTACATAATCAACTACCTTATCCAAATCGATATCCACAAATCCGTCCTTATCAGGCTCGGCATCCAGCACACCACTATTGGCATAGTAATCGACAATGACATCCAAGAAATAATACAACTCGTTATCGCTAAAAGTCTCTTTTAGCTCTGACGGAAGATAATTCTTGATATACTCTACGATGCGTGCATCCTCTTCGGCGTCCTGCATCAAATCCTCCTCCAAATCACTCATAATTATAATAGGGATTTAAATTTCTCATCCACTGTTGCCTTCGTTGAATATCCAATGAACTTGTCTACCAGTTGGCCACCCTTGAAGAATAAAACAGTAGGTATGGTTGTTATACTAAACTGAGCTGCGAGTTCATCGTTCTCTTCTACGTCACATTTACCTACGACGACTTTTCCGTCGTAGTCATTAGCGAGTTCTGAGATAATTGGTCCTAGCATACGGCACGGTCCGCACCATGTAGCCCAAAAATCAATTACCAAAGGTAGTTCTCCGTTCTTATAACTCTCAAAATTGTCGTTTGTTATTATTACTTCCATTTCTTATTAATTTTATTTATAGAATCGTTTATATTGTCTCTGTCAATTCGGTAGCAAAGTTAATGAAAGCATAACATACTACCAAAAATAATCCTATTTATTTTATT
>DAIOSW010000077.1:0-10276 GCA_036752365.1 Prevotella sp. | reverse complement strand
GCCATCTCCGAATATCTCATCCTAACTCCTTTTATTCCTTCATAGTGTCCGAGAATGCGACTCCAGTATGGTCGCCATCCTCCCAGACCTCCTGTGTTATCGCCTGTCATTTGCCAGGAGTTGCTCACGGCAGTTCTGCAATCGTGGTACCAATAACTCGTCCAAGGCATGTCTGACGAAGCTACTCCTCCGAAGTTCAATGCTGCCACATGTTCGATACCTGCTGCTAATCGGTTGTCCATATAAGCGAATAGGTCGTTACCCTGATTCCAGACAGTCTGACACACATCTACGGATAATCCAAGAGCCATCAGTGCGTGCCCTTGATCACGTCCTGATTCCTGCATTTGTCCTAGTTTACCGTATGGTCCACGTGCATCATCCTTAAGATCAGGTACCAGATTGCCGATAAACTCTGTCAGTCCGTCGTTGATGATAGGGGAGGTGCGACTTGTCTTAAATGTACCCACTTGGTCGTATTTATAGAAAGACAGTCCTTGATTATATACATACGGATCATCGCACAGTATGCCGATGCTCATCACGTTGAGAGTATTACACAGTCCCCAGTTGCTCCAGTAATGTCCCGGACAGGGACCGATACTGCTGTTTGCGGAATTAAGCCAAGTGTCGTGTCTCCGTCTTAGAAAATCGATACTTTTGGGATACCATATTGTCATCATCCATTTCTTAAACGTATTGAAGTCATTAGCGCTCCATCCTGTATAGTCTCGCATCAGTTCTGCAGCGTTTGCAAATTCATATCCATAGAGACCTGCAGCCAATGACATATTTGTGTTGCCGCTTACATCTTTACACCCGTTAGCCCAAGCCATCAGTATGTTCACTGCATTTTTAGCATGGCCCGCATCACCGCTGATTTTCCAACAGAGAGCATTCTGGTAAGCCATAGCCGCTCCACGGGCTGCATTCATGTAGTTCTCACCCGAACCACCCCTAATGACGGTCTCCACTGGGTAAGTTGCCACGTTCGCCTGTGCGTAAGCATTGTTTTTCAGAATGTTGTACGCTCTAGTGATCGTGTCGTTGCCAACTGCGAGCATCGCCTTCACCCTGTCGAAGTCTTCTTGAGAATTCAAACATCCCGGGTGAATAAATCCTCGGTCTGTATCATATTCCCCATCGTTTGCAAGTGTCTTAATTGTCAGTCCTTTAGCTGAACTCATCTGACTATAAGCTTTTCCGAGCGTATTCACCCAATTATCAATCAACGTCTGTGAGGCTTTTTTCTCGTCGATCAGTGTCTCCACGATGTCAATATCATCTTTCATTTCATCAATAACGGATTGAGGGTAATCTTTTGTGCTAGCTGTTGCGTATAAAGTCTTGCTTTTGTCTAACATCGTGGATAGCTCAGTGAAATCACCCGGAGTGCCGAACATACATTCATAATTCAGGCTGTCTACCATTGCTGCAAACCCTTTTATGGAGTCGTTACTGATAGCTCTTCCATAAAATCTGAAGTCATACACCATTGTGTTTTTGAGATAATTATCGCCACTGAATGGTGCTCTTCCTATCCAGTTGTACGGCGTAGCCGTCGTAAATACCTGTTTTATAATTGGCATGGCTGTATTAGTGGCCATTAATTTTCCATCGAGATAAAGTTCTCCTGTTGCTGCTTTCTGTCTGTATGCGATGTGGTGCCAAGAACCCTTTACTGTACTGGTACCTATTTCAAGGCCATTCTCGTTGTTATACCCCCCAGTGGCTGTGGCAAACCTTTGTGCATTCAGTCTGTATGTCATATATGAGGCGCTTGTAGCATTATTTGCCGCCAATTGAGAAAACGCCCACAGGTAATAGCCGTTGCCACTCAGTGATGCCTCATTGTCAACCATGTAGTAGGTAGAAATGGTAAAATCGATTGTATTTTTCAGTATGTTTCCTGCGCTTGCCCCCATATCCAAATATCCCGAGCTAGTGCCCAAGCTCATTACCTTATATTTACCCATAGTTGTGACCGTAGCGTTATTATACAACGTGGCATTGTACCCGTTGCCTGATTCGTCAACTACTATTTTTCCATTCACATTCCCAAAGGAGTAATGAATCATCATATTCGGATCCGCATTGTTGTCGGCTAATAAATTTGTCCATAAACCTGTTAACAAAGCTAGTATTACAATAATTTTTTTCATGTGATAAAATTAGTATGTTATTTAGTGTTAGTAAATATCCTTTTCTATTATTTACGAACGATTTCGGTGATACACTTAATTTTATTATCAAAAAGAATGAACAAGATCCTGAATGTATTATATGCCATGTGTTATTCTGACAATTTTTCTTTTAGGAAAAAAACGTATAAAACAATAAGATATATAATTGTGACCGATTATTGATTAATTTTGGTCAATTATTGCTTGTGTGATATTTCCAATTAATTTATCTTTGCAATGTTCTAATGAATTTAATCGCATTTAATACATTAAGGCGTTATTTTTTTAAAACGTATTTAGGCTATTTTTGATTTGTTTTAGTAGATTAGTTTTTAAGTAGTTTGTTTTTCAATTAAAGTGAGGAGGCTTTGTTCTCCAAACTTTAGAAGAGGCAGTTATCCGAGATGGACAGCAGCCTCTTTTTTTGTCGATACTATCTTCGTTCGCATGAAATGCAAGCAAGCTCTTGTTGGAAAATGACACAAAGAATATAATATATATAATGAAAAACTGATTTTGTTTTGTTTCCACAAATGTCTCTAAATTATTGGAAATAAATTGTTTAGGCGTGGAATCATTGTATCTTAAACAGCTACACATTGATATTGATTGTGAAGAGCTAAAATATTGAAGAGTAAATCAACTTAATTTACTTAATAAATTAAGTTGATTAAAATATAAAAATAAGTTATTTTGCAAAGTAAAATAAGTTGATTTACTTTCCATGAAAATAGCAAATAAAAACCAATCTCTATTGAATGAAATACGAGGAGTACTGAATTTAAGCTGAAATGAAATCAGGCAGATAGTTTCCAATGCTTATTTCATAAATTGTCTCCACGCCTAAATTATTGACAAAATGAAAGTTAGATCAAAATGTGGAAACAAAATAAAACCGGTAATCAGGAATGAGAATCTTATTTGTTGGGTTTCTATTTGTTTTTTCTTCTCTATATTGATGATCTGCTCATATTAAATCATTGACAAATAACTCCCTTTTATTTTTGTTATTTCATATCCTTTTACTACCTTCGCATAATGGAATTCAGAACAATCGTGAAAGTTGAGAAAGGTGGATTCGAAATTCAGCCTTTTGAGAAGATACTTTTTGTCGGCTCCTGTTTTGCCGATCATATTGGACGACGATTTGTAACGGAGAAATTCCGGGCAAATGTCAATCCGTTAGGGGTGATGTACAATCCCGCCAGCATCAAATTGTGTGTAGACCGCATTGACGATGCTCCCAATGTTGCCTTTATCACTCTTGGGACAAACCACATATACCGACTCAAAGAGACAGGCGAAATCGTAGACAACTGTCGCAAGAAACCTCAGACTCTCTTCTCAGAAGAGGTACTGACGGTAGATGAGTGTGTGGACTATCTTGAAAAAACCGTTGAAGAACTGTTCAGAAGAAACCCTCAGGTACGGGTAGTGGTCACAGTAAGTCCTATCAGATATGCAAAATATGGATTCCACGGGAGTCAATTGTCGAAGGCTACTCTGTTACTGGCAGCAGACAGACTTGTAAACAGTCACCCCGACTACTGCGAATATTTTCCCGCCTACGAAATTGTCAATGACGAACTGCGTGACTACAGATTTTATAACGAAGATATGCTCCATCCTTCAGAGCAAACCGTCAATTATTTATGGGAACGACTCGTCGAGACTTACTTTAGTGCTGAGACAAAGACGTTTATGGAAGAGTGGCGTCCCATCAAGGAGGCTCTGGGGCATAAACCGTTCAATCCCGATAGTAAAGAATATAAGGATTTTATGAGTAAAACAATGTTAAAAGTATCGCAACTCTCAGAAAAATATCCGAACTTCGCATTCTAATAGAATAATTATAATAAAATGATATATTCAATAGAGAAAATCACTACACTCATCGGAGCACACCGTATAGGTGAACGAGATATGGACATCGAATGGATATTGACTGATAGCCGTTCTTTATGTTTCCCCGAAGAAACCTTGTTTTTTGCTTTACACTCTGGCCGGAATGACGGTCATAGCTATATTCAAGACCTCTACAGAAGAGGTGTCAGAAACTTTGTGGTGGAGAGACTACCTGAAGATATGTCAATCTATGAAGATGCAAACTTTCTAAAGGTGATAAGCACGCTCAAATCACTTCAAAGACTGGCCGAGAGACACCGTGATGAATTTAATATACCTATCGTCGGCATCACCGGGAGTAATGGTAAGACGATGGTGAAAGAGTGGCTTTATCAACTGCTTTCACCGTCAAAGGTAATTGTTCGTTCACCGCGTAGTTATAATTCTCAGATTGGTGTGCCTCTGTCGGTATGGCTGCTCAACGAACAGACTGAGGTGGGCGTGTTCGAAGCCGGCATAAGTCAGCCTGGTGAGATGCAGGCGTTGAGGGCAATCATACAGCCTACAATCGGTGTGCTGACAAATATAGGCGAGGCTCATCAGGAAAATTTCAAATCGAAAGAAGAAAAATGCCGCGAGAAACTATCACTATTTCATGACGCTGAGGTGATAGTCTACGATGCTGACGATGCGATCATCGCTGAATGTATCAAGACATTTACATATAAAGGAGAAACGATAGCCTGGTCGAAGACGGACTCCTGTCAGGCTTTGTTCATAGAAAAGGTGGAGAAAGGTGAGACCAACACCACTGTGGCTTATGTATATAAGGGTAAGGAAGGTACGTATGTGTTGCCTTTTATCGACGATGCTTCTATTGACAACTCGTTTGCTTGTGCTGCCGTTTCGCTCTGTCTGGGGTTAACAACCGACGAACTGGCTGAGCGTATGGCTAAACTGGAGCCTGTGGCAATGAGACTGGAGGTGAAGGAGGGACAGAAGGGATGTACACTCATCAATGATTCGTATAACTCCGATGTAAACTCTTTGGACATCGCCCTTGATTTTATGAACAGACGTCCTGATCATAACGGACGCAAACGGACACTCATTTTAAGTGATATTTACCAGAGTGGAGAGAGCTCAGAAATGCTGTATCATACCGTATCAGACTTAGCGAAGAAACGTGGTGTAGAGAAATTTATTGGTATAGGACCAGAGTTGTCTGCCGCAGCCGACATCATAGAGATTACCGAGAAATGGTTCTTCGATGATTGCGAAAGCTTCATTGACAGTGAGGTGTTCGAGTCTCTCGAAAATGAGGTGATTCTATTGAAAGGTGCACGTAAGTTTGGATTCGACCGCCTGACGGAACTCTTAGTGCAAAAGGTACATGAGACGGTGCTCGAAGTGAATCTGAATGCAGTGGTGAACAATTTCAACCACTTCCGTAGTTATATGAAACCTACCACAAAACTGGTGTGTATGGTGAAGGCTGATGCCTATGGGGCCGGAGCCGTGGAGGTGTCGAAGACTTTGCAAGATCACCGAGTGGACTATCTGGCCGTGGCTGTAGCTGATGAGGGCGTGACGCTCCGTAAGAACGGTATCACTAGCAATATCATCATCATGAATCCCGAGATATCATCGTTTAAGACACTCTTTGATAATCAATTAGAGCCGGAGGTGTATTGTTTCAGACTGATGGAAGCACTCATCAAAGCGGCAGAGAAGGAGGGTATCACGGATTTTCCTGTACATATTAAATTGGATACGGGTATGCACCGACTGGGATTCAACCCTAATGAGGATATGCCAAAGCTGATAGATAGACTCAAACACCAAAACGCGATTATTCCACGCTCAGTATTCTCACACTTTGTAGGTTCCGACAGCGACGATTTCGATAAGTTCTCTCTTGGTCAGTTCCGTCTCTTCGACAGGGCGAGCAAGGAACTGCAGGCTGCCTTCAGTCATAAGATTCTAAGACACATCAATAATAGTGCGGGTATCGAACACTTCCCCGAACGGCAGCTGGATATGTGCCGATTGGGGTTGGGACTCTACGGTATCGACAGCCGTGATAATCATATTATCAATAATGTAAGCACGCTCAAGACAACTATACTGCAACTAAGAACCGTTCCGAAGGAGGATACAGTGGGATATAGTCGTAAGGGTAAGCTTAACCGTGACTCGGTGATAGCCGCTTTGCCGATAGGTTATGCCGACGGTCTGAACCGGCATTTGGGCAACGGACACGGATACTGTCTGGTGAATGGACAGAAGGCTCCGTATGTAGGAAATATATGTATGGACGTGGCTCTGATTGACGTGACTGATATCAAATGTAAGGAGGGTGATTCCGTGGAGATATTCGGCGACCATCTGCCAGTAACTGTGCTTTCGGACATTCTGGAAACGATACCTTACGAGGTGCTTACGGGGATAAGCAACCGCGTTAAAAGGGTATATTATCAGGATTAACGTAAACGGTTGCGTTGAAAATCGTGGTCGGTCTTATAGAATTATTATTTTTTTTATTAACTTTGCGCTCGGAAGTCAGTGGGAGAATTGTGACCTGATATGAACTTCCGTGGTTAATCTGCTATTTAATAACATACTAAATATATAATTATGAATTCAAATGAAAAAAATGCAAGTGCTATGACTAAGTACAGATGGACTATAGTCGCACTGTTGCTCTTTTCTACTACGGTCAATTACATGGATCGTAATGTCATTGGTTACCTTAAAGATTATTTTTGTGACCCTAACGGATTCGGATGGACTTCTACTGACTATTCTATTCTTACATCTGTGTTTACAGCCTTTTATGCCGGTTTCACGCTGATTGTGGGATTTATTATAGATAAGGTCGGCACGAAGCTTGGCTTAGCTGCTTCGCTTGTGGTGTGGTCTGTTGCTGGATTCCTAAGTGCTTTAGCAGGCAAAGGACTCGGTGGACAACTTGCTGCCCGCGGACTTTTCGGGGCCGGTGAGGCAGGTAACTTCCCAGCATCTATAAAAACTGTTGCAGAATGGTTTCCTAAGAAGGAACGTGCTTTGGCAACAGGTATATTCAACTCGGGTTCTAACGTGGGTGCAATGATTTGTGCTCTTATCATACCACCAATACTTGCTGCATGGAATCCTCTTGTTGGTAATCATCTGTTTCTAGGATTTCTACATGGATGGCAGATGGCTTTTATTATTACCAGCTTGATTGGTTTTATATGGCTCATTTTCTGGCACAGACTGTATGCCTCGCCTGTCGATATGCTTAAGAAAGGCAAGATCAATCAGGCTGAGTTTGATTATATCAATAGCGATGATGAGAAGCCTGCTCCTGTAGAAGAAGCTTTTGTAGCAGAAACTCCTACAAAGAAGATTCCTTGGTATCAGATGCTTACTTACCGTCAGACTTGGTCGTTCGTTATGGGTAAGTTTATGACTGACGGTATCTGGTGGTTCCTGCTCTTCTGGTTGCCTACTTATATCAAACAACAGTTCTGCAACGGCATGGATGCGTCGGATACAAAATATACAGTGATGATTTCTACATTTGTGGTGTTCGGTATTGCAATCATCGGATCTGTATATGGTGGTGCCCTTCCAATGAAATTCATCAATAAGGGATGGGCTACATATAAAGCTCGTATGACTTCATTACTGATCATCGGTTTCTTCCCAATATTGCTGCTCAGCACACAGACTGTTGCAAAATTCGAAGGTATGACCGGATTGATCGCTGCTGTAGCTGTTATCAGTATTGCCGGTGCAGCTCATCAGGCTTTCTCAGCCAACTTGTTTACCACGGTTTCTGATATGTTTCCTAAAAAGGCTGTCGGTTCTGTAACCGGTATCGGTGCTGCTGCTGGTGGTCTTGGTGGTGTGCTCGTTCAGATTATGGCCGGCCGTCTGGAGGATTTCTATCGTGCTGCGGGTAATGTCTCTACAGCTTATGCAATCATGTTCAGCGTGTGTGCTTTTTCTTATCTGATAGCTTGGGCATTCATGAAATTCTTGGTTCCGAAATATAAACCTATCGTTCTGGACTGATCCGGATTGACTAGATTGATAAATGAATAACTAACAAGGGCGTCTGTTAACAGACGCCCTTGTTAGTTATCATCAGGAATGATGGCTTTAATATCCCATGTTGATAGTAAACCAGAAGGTGGAACCTTTCCCAACTTCGCTCTCAACTCCTATCTCACCTCCCAGTCTCTCGATAATGGCCTTGCATAAAGGAAGACCTAAGCCTGATATAGTGTTGTTATGATCGGCACTGTAGTTAAAACGGTCGAAGAGAGTCTTTGCTTTCTCTTCAGGAATTCCACACCCGGTGTCTTTTACGAAAACATAAACCCGCTTGTCGGGGTAAATATTGTAACCTATAGTAATGGTGCCTGAGAAAGTATATCTCATGGCGTTTGTGATGAGATTGTTCATCACTTTCATCAAGTATCTGTTGTCCAGCATGAGTGTCGTGGTCACTTTGGGAACATCAATCTCGAAAGATAAGTTTTCGTTGATATTCTGATTCACAGCGATGCCATGTACTTCTGTAATCAGACCGTTGAGATCAACAGGCTGTTTGATAAAGGTTGCGTCACCTGATTGGATATTGGTTATCTGGAGAAGAATATTGATCTTATTGAGTAATGAGGCTGAATCCTGCTGTAGATTCTTGACATACTCTTTACGTACGAGAGGATCGTTTTCTTCTTCAAGAAGCTGAGAATAACCTAGGATGGAGTTGAGTGGGTTGTTGATAACCATGTTAATGTTTTTAAGCAGGTTCGATTTCGTATTGCTGTTTTGCTGCATAATACGTTCTGCCTTCTTGTTGTTCTCCTCCAGACGCTTCTGACTATCAATATTGAATGTGACACCGATCATCATAGTCGGATTACCATCGTTATCGCGTTTATAAATTGTTCCATGACTGTTCACCCATACATATTTCTCAAGTGATTTCTTGTACCATTCGAATTCAATGCTCAGTTCACTGATCTTATTGTTGCGTATGTTCTCCATCAAAGTTGACAACCTTGGCTGGTCTGCGCTCTTGATCGATTTCATCATGTTTTCTTCAGAATTCTCGAACAGAGCCTCATTTGGGTAATTTACATTCTCGGAACTGAGTTGCATTGTTTTTGATTTGATGTTCCATATCCACATCGTCATATTTGACTTCTTGGTGACGAGATGACATTGCTCCATTAACAGATCGACAATACTATTCATCTTTTTGGATTGAGTATTGTCTGTATAACAGGTGATAAGCCAATTTGTCTTGTCTGTTGATAGCTTACTTTGAGTTATGGTCAGAGGGGCTAATGTAGAGGTCTTGTTGATTCGGACGTCGATGTCAATACTTTCAGTGCTCCCGTTGGCAAGCTTAACCGCCTTCTCTTCAAGTATCTTGGCCGACTCTTCGTCCATGAAATTACAGATGTCGTTACCTAGGATGCTTTCTTTTTTTACCCCAAAGAGCTTTTCCGCTTTCTTATTCCAAAAAATAAAGGAGAGACGGTTGGAATAGTCTCTTACAGATATAGGTATGTCGAGATAGTCAAAAAACATTTCGTTAATGCAGTTTTGATTTCTGGCTTCATTGTTCTCGAAAGAAGGCATTCCTTCGATATAGACATATGCACTATTGTCATTATAATACATGATGTTAACGATCATCGGACGTATCTTTCCTGTAGTGGTTTTGATATCGAAAGTCTTTTTTGTTTTAAATTCGGTACCATTGATGACACTGTTCAAGTCTTTGATAAACGAATCCCTGTCTGTCTCATCGACAAAGAGCTCACTCAAATCTTTATTAGCTGTATTGGTCATCTTGAAAGGACTCTCGCTAACATAGTTCTCATTGATTATCTTGACAATACGTCCCTTCTTGTTTACAATATTAATAGGGCCTGTTACCGACTTCAGAAGATTGGAATATTTGTTCTTCTGACAGAGGTAGAGAATAGCGAAGATGATAGCTGCTGCTGCAACGATGATGATGTTGATCATTTTATTTATTAGATTTTAAAGCCTTGTTTCTTTAGCGTCTCGATCATTCCGTCAGACATGAACTCATTATCCTTTTTTGTATATCTTATATCTGTGTATACCTGAGCAAGGGTCTCCTTGTTGTTGATTTCGACAAAGTGTTGATTTTCTTCCGTTTTTTCTTTATAGGAGTAGAAACGATCGATATCTTCCGTTGAGTAATCTTGATATGT
>DAIOSW010000076.1:0-10302 GCA_036752365.1 Prevotella sp. | reverse complement strand
GACAACTTTATGCTGAACGAAGATGACATAACATTTATATACAACCCCTATGAAATAGCATCATACGACAAAGGGGCGACGGAACTGACAATATCATATTCAGATCTTGACAAGTTATTGAAATAAAATATATTATGGAAGAAATTTTAAAGTATTTTCCCGGCCTTACAGAAGAACAGATATCTCAATTTAAGGCTCTTTATGACCTTTATCATGAATGGAACGAGAAAATCAATGTCATATCACGTACAGATATTGACAATCTTTATGTACACCATGTACTCCACTCTCTTGCTATCGCAAAAGAAATTCGTTTTCGTCTAGATACAAAAATCCTTGATTTAGGAACGGGCGGAGGATTTCCCGGCATTCCACTTGCCATTATATCACCACGTTGTCATTTTCACATGATTGACTCGATAGGTAAAAAGGTTATGGTTGCTAGTAACATCGCAGCTGCTATTGGACTGAAGAACTGTACTTTCGAGCATAAACGTGCACAGGAGGAGAAGGGACTGTTTGATTTCGTTGTAAGCCGTGCGGTGATGCCACTGGAGGAGCTTATCCGCATCTCCAAGAAAAACATCTCTACAAACCAACGCAACGCCATTCCTAACGGACTGATATGCCTAAAAGGAGGAGATGTGAATGAAGAAGTCAAGTGTGTAAAGAAGAAGGCCATCGTACGCGATATCAGTGAGTGGTTCAGCGAAGAATGGTTTTCAGAAAAGAAGCTAATATACGTACCTATATGATCAATATACAACGGTTCGTCTGCAACATGTTCGAAGAGAACACTTACGTTGTGAACGATGAAACAAATGATGCAGTCATTATTGACTGCGGTGCACTCTATGAGGAAGAGAGACAGGCTGTCGTCGACTATATCAAAAAGAACAAGCTGAATCTCACTGCCCAGATTGATACCCATGCCCACTTTGATCACTGTTGTGGAAACGATACCATCTTCAATACATTCGGTATCAAACCGATTGTCCATCGTGATGACGAGTTGCTCTACAATACCCTGAAGCAACAGGCGTACGACTTCTGTCGTATTGACTATACCAAGGGGATTCCAGAAGTAGAGAGATTCATCGACGAGAACGATATCATCAAATTTGGAAACCATCAGCTGACAGTGATCCATACACCAGGACATACTCCGGGAAGTATGCTGCTGTATAGCGAGTGTGAACATTTATGTTTCTCGGGTGATACCCTGTTCCGTTTGAGTATCGGCAGAACGGATTTTCCCGGCGGTTCCTTTGAGGAGATGACAAAGAGCTTGAAAAAGATAGCCGGACTACCTGGAAATACTGTTGTACTACCGGGTCACGGAGATCAGACAACCATTCGTGAGGAACTGGAGATGAACCCATACCTAAGATGACCACTGAGAAAATCATACTGGGTATTGACCCCGGCACCACCATCATGGGCTACGGACTGATTAAAGTGACGGGAAATAAAGCGGCAATGATTGCTATGGGGGTGATCGACTTACGGAAATATAAAGATCCATATATCAAACTGGGAAAGATATTTGAACGGGTAAGCGGGATCATTGATGCTTACTTGCCGGACGAACTGGCTATCGAAGCTCCTTTCTTCGGAAAGAATGTGCAGTCAATGCTCAAACTGGGCAGAGCTCAGGGCGTGGCTATCGCTGCGGCGATGAGCCGTGATATCCCGATCACAGAATACGCGCCATTAAAGATAAAGATGGCGATCACCGGACGGGGCCAAGCATCAAAGGAACAAGTGGCAGACATGCTTCAGCGACTTCTGAACCTGAAGGACGAGGAGATTTCGTCATTCAGAGACGCAACAGATGCTTTAGGCGCTGCATACTGCCATTTCTTACAGATAGGACGGCCAACCTCTGACACATCCTATCATGGATGGAAGGATTTCATCAACAAAAACAAAGAGAGAGTAAAATAAGATTTGAAGGTAAAAAGGCATGCAGAAAATTATAGAGATTCACCATGGCGTAACACGTATGCCAGCATGGCGAATGAAAGAACCCGTGGACTTTGAGTCACTTGACGGTGAGCACATAGCCATCGTTGGACCAAACGGCGGCGGAAAAACAATGCTGGTAGACATACTGATCGGAAGACATCCACTACTGATGGTTGATCCGGTTTACAACTTTGCACCCAACACGAAGAAATTAGTTTCAGACAACATTAAATATATTACCTTCCGTGATTCGTATGGCGACAGTGACGGTTCTTACTATCTGCAACAACGATGGAACCAGCATGACATAGACGAAAAGACACCTACTGTTGGCTATCAGCTGGAAGAGGCTTACAGGAGGAGCGGCGACGATACACCGGAACACAGACAACTTCAACAGCAACTCTACACGATGTTTGACATCAACCATCTGATGGATAAATACATTATCTTGCTGTCGAGTGGTGAGTTAAGAAAGTTTCAACTCATCAAGACTCTGCTGTCTGACCCACGTGTGCTGATCATGGACAATCCATTCATTGGACTGGATGCAGAGACACGTGACCAACTCAAGGGGCTGCTGAAAGAGTTGTCTGAGATGCGTGCTCTGCAGATCATACTCGTACTATCGAAAACTGATGATATTCCTGAGTTTATCACCCATATCATTCAGGTGGACAAAATGCTTGTGTTTCCCAAACAGACAAGAACAGAATATCTGAATCAACGAAATCCATTCCCTACGCGAGTTTTAACGGAAGAGAAAGAGAACGCGATCATTGATCTGCCTTATGGTGAGAACGAATATCACAGTTCTGAAGTGGTCAACCTGAACAAGGTAAGTATACGCTATGGGAAACGGACGATTCTGAAAGAGCTGGACTGGACAGTGAACTGTGGTGAACGATGGGCTCTCAGCGGACAGAACGGTGCAGGAAAGAGCACCCTGCTCAGTCTGATCTGTGCGGACAACCCACAAAGCTATGCCTGTGACATCAGCTTGTTTGGGAATAAGAGAGGTAGCGGTGAAAGTATATGGGACATTAAGAAACATATCGGTTTTGTATCTCCGGAGATACACCGTGCCTATCAGAAAGATTTGCCTGCCATACACATCGTAGCGAGCGGTCTTCATGACTCTGTCGGACTCTATGTAAAACCCAGACAGGAGCAGATGGATATCTGTAGATTCTGGATGGAGATATTCGGACTCAAAGGACTTGAAGAACAAACGTTTCTGAAACTGTCAAGTGGTGAGCAACGTCTTGTACTATTAGCTCGTGCGTTTGTCAAGGATCCAGAGCTCCTGATACTGGACGAACCGCTTCATGGACTGGACAACACCAATAGAAGACTTGTTAAGGATATCATAGAAACATTCTGTAAACGCAGAAACAAGACGATGATCATGGTTACTCATTATCAGAATGAGCTGCCTAAATGTATTGACCACAGTCTTTTCCTTAAAAGGAATATTTAATAACGAAGAAACAGATTTGTGATAAATAAAAAAGGTTGCATGCTTACACATACAACCTTTTTTTGCGGAAGGTGAGGGATTCAAACCCCCGATACCACAAGTGGTATACTGGATTTCGAGTCCGGCGCATTCGTTCACTCTGCCAACCTTCCCGAATCGAATGCAAAGATAATATTTATTTTTAGAATAGCCACGACATCACTCTTTTTTTTGAAAAAACTGATGCCGTGGATTCAATATTTTTTATTCCTTACGCTTCCAGATGCTTATAACTTTATGTCTGATGGCAAACTGATTCATCAGAGTGACAAGGACGAAAAGTATGGCTCCGACAATGAATGCCGGCATCATAGTACCATCCTCTATCTGAGGGAACAACAGGGTGATCATATCCATGTAATAACTACGGACAAAGAATAATATGACCAAAGCTATGATCAACACTATCACATTCAACCCGACAGTCAGCAGCTGATAGGGCATCGCAACCTTGCCCGGGCTGTAACCAATCAGCAGAAGGTTCTCTAGTTTGGAACTATTCTTCTGAACAAGCAGATAGATGCTCAGCATCAGGATATAGAAGCTCAAGACACTGATGACAAGACCTATGACCATGACGATACTGACAGTGATACGCAGGAACCATGTTGTCTTGCTGGAATCCAGGTTATCTTCGGTTTCATAACTGTGTTTCTGAAAATATTGGTCAATCTTCTCATTGGCAGGATTATTTACCTCGACAATCATTCTAGTAGGATCACTCTCCTCCCCCGGAGCATAGTATCCATTACTCCAATCCATGAAACTCTGCGGTACGAGGATTGTGTTAAGGCGGTTTGAGAAACCTATCACTTTCCCTTTAAACTCATCCTGATGACCATTGCCATTGATGAAGATGACAAAATCAATCATTCCGACAAGGCCGTCACTGATCTTAGGAAGAGAACGGCTTTGGGCAAAACCGAAATTATACATGTTGATGTAACTTCTCGGTAAGATGATTGGAACCTCACGGCTGCCTTCAGAATAAGTCCAATCCTTCAACGATACATCCACAAAGCCGTCCGGCACACTCTCGAAGAACATATCTGTATTGAGGGCTTCGGTACCATTCACTCCCATGGTACCATGTACCTTGTATTCAGAAGAGGTAAACTTTCCCACTTTCTTAGTAAATTCCTGCTCCTTCAGTTGGCTTATCTCACCGGAAGCAAAGGTATTCGACCTTCCGGAAAGTGTTCCTGCCGTACTAATCTTTTTGCTGATCACGAGGTAGTCCTCCTTCATAAAGCTATCACCCTGCGTGAAAACCGGGATGACATCATTATAGAATTGGAATCCTAAAAGGACAATGATCATTCCAAATAAGTTGGCGAAGAAGAAACCGGCAAACTGTGGCAAACTAATATGCTGACGTAGTAATTTCCAAACTAGTTTCATAAGCGATAAGTTTTTTCGTAATTCAAATCAATGTGTTTACCGATACTTGTGACGATAACACCTGCACCTTGTGCCTTCGCTTCTGTCATCATAATATCACCCATGATTTGTGAGTTGGTATCATCAAGGTGACTTATAGGCTCATCTGCAAGGATAAAGTCAAAAGGTTGAACAAGGGCACGTATCATAGCAACACGCTGCTGCTGTCCAAAAGACATTCTCCCTATCTTTGCATCCATCTTATCGGCAATGCCAAGCATCTCAAACCACTCGGCAATCTGTTTAGTGGTTTTAAAACCGGTGAGCTTATTCTTTATCTCTACATTCTCATAAGCTGTCAGTTCAGGAAATAAACGTAACTCCTGAAAGAGATGACTTAACGAGTGTTTGCGAACATCTACCCAACCCATAACCTTTAGATCAGATATGTTTTTCCCGTCAAACTCAATTGTCCCACGGTAATCATGACGATAGCCGATGATGTAACTGCAAAGGGAACTCTTTCCCGTTCCGCTGTCGGCCTCGACTAAGTAGAGATGGCCACGTTCGAAGCACACCTCCTGCTGCCATATTTCGGAATCGATATCGGTACGTTGAGCAAATACCTCCGGCAATACGGCATGAAGTTCAATTTTATTCATTATTTAACACTATATATGATATACTTAAAATCACCGAAAATCGGCTTAAGTAACTCTTTAACTGTTGTTATGGTTGGCTGAGTTGCTGCTATGGCATCAAGATTTATGATGAGACACTGTTTCTTACCTTTGATGGTGTTTGCAACAGAAGCAGGGAGCTGCTTGGGAGAGGGCTGACCAGATAAGGATGCAATCTTGCTGCTTGAACCTATATATAAGACATTTTTATTTCGCACTCCGAAGAATATATTCCATTCGCCGGTAGAGAGATGGTAACACTCCTTTCCGAAATCAGTAAGGGTGGCACCGGATGGCAACGACTTCTTCCAATAGCCCACATCATCGAGGAACGCATCAGACTTAACCTTCGCAGCAAATGAATAATCCATCTTATCACCTTTCATCGACTTAATGACAATCGCAGCATCACCATCAATGCTCTTAATCATATTGTCTGCATCAACGGCAGCATTCAAGCCGGCAAGAGCTGCACGAAGGCCTTTATCTGAACGCAGCACTTGGATATATTTGCTTCCTTCAAAATTCAGCATGACAGCGACAGCATCACTGTCTGACAAAGAAGGAACAAACTGTCCTGTGATGGGACGGTATGAAGCAGCAGAGCTTTCCAACGCACTGCTCACACTCTTATTGAAAGAAAAGGTTGAACCTGTTATGTTCAGGCAATTGTTTGAAGTCTGCATGGTGGCAGCAATCATGACATCGGCAGGATCAGCATCAGCAGGGGCTCCTAAACGGAATGGTGTTCCTATCTTCTGAGGCAGTGCAACGACACTGGCAACCATGTTCACATCACCAGTCATGGCATCAAGCTTATCAAACAAGGGTGTTCCCTTAATTCCATCATCCTCACTGGCATCAAGGTATCTGGCCATGGTGCGTTTCAACTCCTCTTGAGCAGAGCCTACTGTTGGGCCCATTACAAGCATTGCCTTTGAGGAAAAACCGATGACCCAACTATCTTTAAGAACAGTCCATTTAAAACCCTTCGTTTTGGTGACCTTCTTACAAATGCCACTGCCGGACAACTTATTGAAGTAGGTCTCCATATCATCATCGTCGCTCACTTTTGCCACTAGCCCTAACGAACCGTCAGGAGACTCAAACAGATAAACCTTACTCGTTATATCTATTCCACACTCATCGGGGTTGTCAATATGAAGAAGTGATTTTAGCGCATTCGACTTAGAAGCATCCAGATTGGCAGACTTTGCCATACCGGCAAGATCAAAACTGATAACGGCCTGACTACCTTGAGGTATTACACTCAGATAATCTGTGCCTGAACAAGACGTGAGAATAAGTGTTGCAATAACACTCATCATCCATAAATATTTTTTCATATTCTAAAATATAACAAACATTCTATTCTTCCGTTTTACGGGTAATATTCATCATCATCGCAGCAGATATACCTGCGGTCTCTGTACGCAGACGACTTGAGCCTAATGAGATGGACACGAAACCTGCCTTTATGGCGGCCTTTACCTCATCGATGGAGAAGTCTCCCTCTGGACCAATGAGAACTGTCACATCAGCAGACTCGTCCGCCTTCAAATCAGCCAACTCATCAAACAAATATGTCTTAGGGATTTCATCATAACAATGGGCAATGAACTTCTTCCCTTTGTGCTCTGTATTGATAAAATCATTAAAAGATATCATGGGATTGACAACCGGCATCCAGGCTTTTCGGCTCTGTTTCACGGCAGCCACTACGATTTTTTCCAAACGTGGCAATTTAAGAACCCGTCTTTCAGAAAACTTACAATCCAGATAACTGATTTCATTGAGACCGATTTCGGTCACTTTCTCAGTAAACCATTCGATGCGATCCATCATCTTTGTAGGTGCGATGGCTATATGGAGATGTCCCTGCCATGTAGGATGTTGAGGTTGGACTTCCTTGATTTCATACATACAATGTTTGGAAGTAGCCATTGTAACCTCTGCTTGATAGAAATTACCCACTCCATCCATCAGCATGATTTCATCCCCGGCTGTCAAACGTAATACCCTGAGTGCATGCGTTGCCTCATCTAAGGGAAGTTCATTGCCAGTCGAAGCATTGGGCACATAAAAAAACCTAACCTCTTTCATTTATTCTCATCAAGGTTTAATGGCTTACTCTTTCTATTACGAATTTCATCACGCAACCGTGAAGCCAATTCATAATTCTCATCATTAATCGCATTATCCAGGGCAGTCTGAAGCATTTCCATACTAACGGCATTGACAGGAAGGGACATTGAACTGCTGGATACATCTTTATGGCGAACACTCTGAGTCTTCATCAACTCCCTATCAATAAAGATAGGTACATCACTGATAAGAGATAAATATACGGCTTCAGAAGCTTTGATACGAACACGTTTTCCGGTCGTATTATTGACGAGATAGGTGATATAGACACCGTCATCTAGTCCTTCGATAGCTATCTCCATATCAAAATCAGTCTGATGTGAGAGGATATCTGCCAAGACATTGGTTAACGTGGTTTTAACAATATCGGGTTTTGTCAGGAATAGCTCTATCATCATTCCGACACCTTTATCGCAAACAATAGATATCTCACGCGCCCCCGGCTCATCCAGAAGTGATATGATACATATATCATCCGAACCATTAAGACGATTGGATGAGAAATAGAGAAGTCTCTCCTTATTTTTCATACTTTACTTTTACTATTAAAACTGAAGGCAAACAAAATGCCGACAATCAGTGCATAAGAAGCAAAAATAAGCCATACAGACTGCCAGTCATTTTTCAATGAGGTGAAATGATTCACGACCACCTGTGCTCCAAGAGTACCCACAGTAGCACCAATGCCATTCGTCATCAACATAAATAGTCCCTGAGCACTAGATCGTATAGATGGAGCTGTTGACTTGTCAACAAATAGAGAACCGGATATATTGAAGAAATCGAAAGCGACGCCATAAACAATCATCGACAATACTAACATCCATACCCCACTACCGGGATTACCAATTCCGAATAACCCGAAGCGCAACACCCAAGCGAACATAGCAATGAGCATAACATTCTTAATACCAAAACGCTTCATGAAGAATGGTATCAGAAGGATACAACAAGTCTCACTAATCTGAGAAAGTGAAATCAATATATTGGCATGATTGACGCCAAAGGTTCCCGCATATTCAGGAATTGAAGCGAAACTGCTTATAAAAGGATTGGCAAATGCGTTTGTAATCTGAAGGCTGACTCCCAACATCATCGAGAAGATGAAAAAGATAGCCATTTTCTTCTGCTTAAACAAAGAAAAAGCACGTAGCCCGAAAGCGTCGACAAAAGTCTTCTTGTCGCTATCACTGCTAACAGCACATCGCGGGAGTGTAAAGGCATACAGAGCAAGAATAATGCCCATGATACCGGAAAAGACAAACTGCATCTCATTGGTCTGAAATCCTAGCAAATCAACAGCCCACATAGAACAAATAAATCCTACCGTACCAAACACTCGGATTGGTGGGAAACTCTTGATGGTGTCTAAGCCTGCCGACGTTAAGGCATTATATGCAACTGAGTTTGACAAAGCAAGTGTAGGCATATAGAAAGCTACGCTAAAACTGTATAATGTAAATAAAATGCTGAATTTGGCATTTGAACCGGAGATGTACCCATAATACGCAGCGGCAAACATCATCATGGCAGCCACAAAATGACAAATACCAAGCATTCGCTGAGCTTGAATCCATCTGTCGGCAACGATACCTATAAGAGCCGGCATAAAAATAGAAACGATGCCTTGCATCGAATAAAACAGTCCAATGCTATCACTCATTCCTATATTACCGAGATATCTGCCCATTGATGTCAAGTATGCACCCCATACGGCGAACTCCAAGAAGTTCATGATAGCGAGTCTTATTTTCAGATTCATAATATTACTTTTTTATTTGGGTGCAAATTTAGTGCAAATCGAGCGTAATACAAAATAAATATCCAATATTTTATTTTTATTACAGCGATGAAACAAAAAGGGCAAGCCTTGAAGCTCGCCCTTTTTATTATTTTACATAAGGTTTTATTACAAATGTGAAGTCATAATCCTGATATGGCATCTGATATTCACTACGAGGCCAAGCCCCCCAACTGTTGACACATCCAAGTCCCATCTGACGTGCTGCAATATGAACAGCTGTGAAATCACGAGGAACCAAGTCTCCACTATGTCGGTTATAGGTCTTATCCTTTACATCTCCATCATCCAGGTCTTCTGTCAGGTAATTAAGAGCCTGACATTCCATCGGTTGAACACCTTCAAAAGTAAGGCCGGCAGAAGATTTTTTATCCAAGACACTCCAATAACGGATATCTGTCTTGTTGCCACTCTCCTGTGGACGGATATAAGGAAAATACTGATCTGCGACAGAAGCGTCATAATTACCGATAAATGTACAGTGATTACGATCAATATAATTTTCCTGAGGACCGCGGCCATAATAGCTGAGCATGTTATATGTCTCAGGCATCTGCAACTTCATACCGAAACGCATGAGCTGTGGCATCTTCTCTGCCTGATGATCTGTCTCCAGTTTCTCATTAACGATAAGTTTTCCTTCCGGAGTGAAAGTATAAGTCATGATCAGTTTTGACTTAACCGAAGGCATGTCATAGACAGATACTACCTGCATATTGGCACCGGAAGCTTTGCAATCAAAGCTCTTCAGATCCATCTGAGGATTACGCCATGCACTGAAACGCTGCTGAAAACCTGCACCATAATCA
>DAIOSW010000075.1:0-10392 GCA_036752365.1 Prevotella sp. | reverse complement strand
GATGACAGCCCATAACGAACTCAACGGTATTCCGTGCCATACCAGTAAGTGGTTGATGACCGACCTTGCCCGTAACGAATGGGGCTTTAAAGGCTTTATTGTTAGCGACTGGATGGATATCGAACATTGTGTCGATCAGCATCATACAGCTAAAGATAATAAAGATGCTTTCTATCAGAGTATCATGGCAGGTATGGATATGCACATGCACGGGACAGAATGGATCGATGACGTGGTAGCTCTCGTCAAAGAGGGTAAGATACCCGAAAGTCGTATAGATGAATCCGTACGCAGAATATTGTATGTCAAATTTAAACTCGGACTTTTTGAACATCCAATGATGGATGTAAAGAACCGTGATAAGGTTATCAATAATCCGGAACATAAGAAGACGGCACTTGACGCTACACGCAATTCTATCGTTTTACTAAAGAATGAAGGCATACTTCCTCTTGATGTTTCTAAATACAAGAAGGTATTAGTTACAGGTATCAATGCCAATGACCAGAATATTATGGGTGACTGGAGCGAGCCTCAGCCCGAGGATAAGGTGTCAACGGTACTCAAAGGTCTACGTCAGGTTGAACCTAATACAAGTTTTCAGTTCGTAGATCAGGGATGGGATCCCCGTCATATGGATCCAACGAAGGTGGATGAAGCAGTCTGCGCAGCAAAAGAGTGCGATCTCAATATTGTCTGCTGTGGTGAGTATATGATGCGGTTCCGTTGGAATGACCGCACCAGTGGTGAAGACACAGACCGAGACAATCTCGAACTTGTCGGTTTACAGAACGATCTTATCAAACGTCTCTATGAGACAGGCAAACCTACCATCCTGATTATTATCAGTGGTCATCCTCTGAGTATAGACTGGCCGGCAGAACATTTGCCTGCAATCATTAACGCATGGGAACCCGGACAGTTTGGAGGTCAGGCTATTGCTGAGATCCTTTATGGTAAAGTTAATCCTTCGGCTAAACTTTCCATGACAATGCCCCGCGGAGTAGGGCAGATACAGATGATTTATAATCATAAACGTTCTGCATATTTCCACCCTGTGGTTTGTGGTAGTAGCGAACCGCTTTATCCATTCGGCTTTGGACTATCTTATACAACATATAAGTATAGTGATATAGCGCTTGACGCAATAAGCATATCAAAAGGCGGAAGTGTTAAGGCGACAGTAACAATTACCAATACCGGTACGCGTGATGGGATAGAAATAGCTCAGATGTATATCCACGATAAGGTGTCGTCAGCCACACGTCCAGTGAAGGAACTCAAGGATTTTGCACGCATTGCCATTAAGGCCGGTGAGTCAAAAGAGGTGTCCTTTAATATCACTCCCGATAAACTCGCCTTTTATGATAAAGATATGAACTACACTGTAGAACCAGGTGATTTTGAGGTTCTTGTCGGAGGAAGTTCTATGGATAAGGATCTTAAAAAAGCAACCTTTACTGTTACTGATTCGAAAATAGTCAATCCGTTATTGGAACAGTATAAACAACGTCTTAGAGACCTTACCTCCAAAGGTTATATGTTCGGTCATCAGGACGATCCGGTATATGGAACAAAGTGGCATTATGATCTTGATAAGAGTGACACCAAAGCTACTTGTGGTGATTATCCTGCTGTGATGGGATTTGATCTTGGTGGCATTGAATATAATAACACGACCAATCTTGATGGTGTACCATTCGACCGCATTCGTCAGGAGATACAGGCACAAGATGCGCGTGGTGGTTTTATCACGCTCAGTTGGCATCTGGGAAATCCCCTTACCGGTAAGAATGCTTGGGATGTCAGTGACAGTACTGTAGTAAACAGCATACTTCCCGGAGGAAAAATTCATCATACATTTGAGACATGGATGGACCGCGTTGCCAATTATCTTAAGTCCCTTAAGACAGCTGACGGCAAGCCAATACCTGTTATATTCCGCCCTTGGCACGAACATACCGGTTCATGGTTCTGGTGGGGTGAAAAACTTTGCAGTATCAATGATTACAAGGAGCTGTGGAATATGCTCGAAGATTATCTCCGTATGAAGGGCGTTGACAACCTAATTTACGCCTATTCAACTGCCAATCACCCTGCATTTAATGAGTCAAAATATCTAGAACGTTATCCCGGTGATGAGATGATAGATGTTCTCGGTTTCGATTGCTATCAGTATTCCAAAGATGGTAAGGATTATGTTGATCAGCTCGACAAGCTCTTATCAATAGTGACACGTATCGGCAAGGAACATCATAAACTCATTGCCCTTACTGAGACAGGATATCAGGATACACCTGATGCAGACTGGTGGACAGCAAAATTAAAACCGGTTATTGACAAGTATCCTATCAGTTATGTGCTGATGTGGAGAAACGCATGGAATAAGGCCGATGAAAATTATGGTCCAGCTCCGGAAAAATCAAATGCAAAAGACTTTAAAAAGTTTTATGCAGCTCCAAACACCCTGTTTATTAAAGATCTGAATAAATAAAATATACCTATGGACGATTTTGAAAAGAAAATAGCTGAATTGAGAAAGTGTCACGAAGCTCTTCTGACTCTTAAAAATGAATCTCTTGGAGAGGAGAATGGCATTTATGAGAAATATGTCAATCCTATTTTAACAGCAGCGCATACCCCTCTGGAGTGGCGTTACGATTTAGATGAGCAGACCAATCCTTTTCTAATGCAACGCATCATGATGAACGCTACGCTTAACTCAGGTGCAATCAAATGGAGAGATAAGTATGTGCTTGTGGTTCGTGTTGAGGGGGCTGACCGTAAATCTTTCTTTGCGGTAGCTGAGAGTTCTAACGGTATAGATAATTTTCGTTTTTGGGATGAACCGATAACGATGCCTGAAGATGTTATTCCGGCTACCAATGTCTATGACATGCGTCTTACTCAGCATGAAGACGGATGGGTTTACGGTGTGTTCTGTGCCGAACGTCATGATGACAATCACCCGAATGATTTGTCTGCCGCCACTGCCACTGCGGCAATTGCCCGTACCAAAGATCTCATTCACTGGGATCGTCTGCCCGACTTGAAAACAAAGAGTCAACAGCGCAATGTGGTTCTCCATCCCGAATTTGTTGATGGCAAGTATGCTTTCTATACCCGTCCGCAGGATGGATTTATTGATACAGGTTCTGGCGGAGGTATCGGTTGGGCACTTGTCGAAGACATCACTCATGCAGAGATTAAAGAAGAAAAGATTATCAATAGTCGTCATTATCATACCATTATGGAGGTTAAGAACGGTGAAGGACCTCATCCCATCAAGACAGACAGGGGATGGTTGCATCTGGCTCACGGTGTCCGTGGTTGTGCATCAGGATTGCGTTATGTACTTTATCTCTATATGACAGCACTTGACGACCCTACACGTCTCATAGCCCAGCCCGGTGGTTATTTTCTTGTCCCCGAAGGAGGTGAGTACATTGGTGATGTGATGAACGTCGTATTTGCAAATGGATGGATTGCTGACGAAGATGGAAGAGTCTTTATCTATTATGCTTCGTCGGATACACGCATGCATGTGGCTACAAGCACCATTGACCGGCTTGTCGATTACTGTATGAATACCCCCGAAGACGGATTCACTTCTTCCGCATCAGTTGATATGATTAAACAATTAGTTGAAAAAAATAAAAGAGTAGAAACACAGAACTAAAAGAACTGTCATGACAAAGTTGAGAGAGAAAATAGGCTATGGGTTTGGCGACATGTCATCATCCATGTTCTGGAAGATCTTCGGAGCCTACCTGATGATCTTCTATACAGATATATTTGGGATACCGGCTCTTATCGTTGGTACAATGTTTGCGGTAACACGTGTTTGGGATTCGTTTTTTGATCCTATTGTAGGAGTTTTGGCAGACAGGACGAACACCCGTTGGGGAAAGTTCCGTCCATATCTGCTTTATCTCGCATTACCGTTTGCCGTCATAGGCATATTTACATTCCTTACCCCTCCATTCGGTGAAACAGGCAAGGTGGTGTATGCTTTTGTTACCTATACCTTGATGATGATGGTATACAGTGCAATTAATGTACCTTATGCCTCACTTCTCGGTGTAATGAGTCCAAATCCTTCCGACCGTAATACCCTTGCCACCTATCGCATGATGTTTGCCTACATAGGCAGTCTTATAGCCCTGTTGCTCTTTATGCCCCTTGTTAATGCTTTTGGTGGCGACCAGCCGTCTACCGTGATGTACGGGTGGATGACAGCACCTCAGTTCGGATGGTTTATGGCTGTCGTCGTCATGGCTATTGCTTGTGCCTTGCTTTTTTATGGTTGTTTCTCACTCACTAAAGAACGGGTGAAGGCCGTTGATGAGAAGAAAACCCCATTAAAAACAGACATTAAGGATTTGTTTCATAATAAACCATGGTGGATACTCCTTGGTGCAGGTGTTGCCTCACTCCTCTTCAATTCCATCCGTGATGGAGCCACGGTTTATTACTTTAAGTATTTCATTGATGAGACAGCATTCGGCCATGTCAAATTTGTGGGTATACCGTTTGTGATTAGCGGGCTTTATCTGGCTGTCGGTCAGGCTGCAAATATTATCGGAGTGATATTGGCTGCACCGGTAAGCAACAAGATAGGCAAACGTCATACATTTATGGCAGCAATGGCAATAGCGACGATACTGAGCATCATCTTCTACTTCTTCGATAAGAATCAGCTGACTTTGATCTTTGTCTTTCAAATCTTCATCAGTATCTGTGCAGGAAGCATTTTCCCGCTTTTGTGGAGTATGTATGCCGATTGTGCAGATTATAGCGAGTTAAAGACCGGTAATCGTGCAACAGGTCTGATATTCAGTTCCTCCTCGATGAGTCAGAAGTTGGGCTGGGCAATAGGAACCGCTATGACAGCATGGATGCTTGCCGCATTCGGTTTTGTTGCCAATCAGGCACAGAATCCTGAGACAATCAATGGTATCAAGATGTTCCTCAGCATACTCCCTGCTGTAGGTGCTGTCTTAAGTTTTGTCTTCATCGCATTCTATCCGTTGTCAGAGAAGAGAATGAAAGAAGTAACGGTTGAGTTGCAACAGAAACGCGAAAATGCCGTGAAAAAATAAAAGAGTAACACGAATCGATATATACAAAGCAAATTAATCATGGAACATTCAGCAATTAAGGTATCAATGAAAGATGTCTTGGAGAATAATATTCTGAATTTTTGGATAAAAAGGATGACCGATAAGGCCAATGGAGGCTATTTCGGTGAGATGACCGGTGACGATCGATTGGTGATGACTGCTGACAAAGGTGCCATTCTCAACGGTCGTATTCTCTGGTCGTTCTCTGCTGCGTACCGACTGATACACAAACCACAGTATCTGGAGGCTGCGACACGTGCGCGTGATTATATCATCCAGCATTTTTATGACCATGACAATGGAGGTGTCTATTGGTCGCTTGATTATAAAGGAAATCCTGTGGATACAAAAAAGCAGATTTATGCGTTGGGGTTCTGTATCTACGGACTTTCCGAATTCTCGCGTGCCACAGGCGATAAGCTGGCGTTGGAATATGCAATACGCCTTTTTCATGATATAGAGGAACATAGTTTTGATCAGGTGAACAATGGCTATTTTGAGGCTTTTACCTCTGACTGGGGAAAGATTGACGATATGCGTCTGAGTGAAAAGGATGAGAATATGTCGAAGACGATGAATACCCATCTGCATATCCTCGAATCATATACGAACTTATATCGTATATGGAAAGACCCTGAACTTGAAAAACAACTGCATAATCTGATCGAGATTTTTACTGATAAGATATTAAATCAGAAAACTTACCATCTCGATCTATTCTTTGATGACGAATGGAATAGTAAACGTAATATAGAGAGTTTCGGTCATGATATAGAAGCCAGTTGGTTGCTTCATGAAGCAGCTCTGGTGCTCGATTATAAGAGAGTACTTGAGAAGGTGACACCCTTAGTCCGTAAAATAGCTTATGCTGCCGATGCAGGTCTCCGCTCTGACGGGGCCATGATCTATGAACATTGGCTGGAGAGCCATAAGCTTGATGAAGAGCGTCATTGGTGGGTCCAGTGTGAGAATATAATTGGTCATGTCAACCTCTTTCAGTATTTTAGAGACGAAGAGTCTTTTGATAAAGCTGTTCGTTGTTGGGCATTTATAAAGAAACATCTGATCGATTGGGATAATGGAGAGTGGCATTGGAGCCTCTTCCCGGACGGTACTGTTAATCTCAAGGATGACAAGGCCGGTTTCTGGAAATGTCCTTATCACAATAGCAGAATGTGTATAGAATTAATGGAGCGTGATTTCTGATGTAGTATAGTAGATGTTTATTTATTTACGTTAAGATACTCTTTCAGTACCTCCACATATTTTTCAAATGCTTTTCTTCCTTTGTCGGTCATACGGCAGATGGTCCGCGTCTTCTTACCATCGATGATTCTCTCGGCGGAGATGTATTCTGCCGCCGACAGCTTGTCTATTTGTACACTCAGGTTGCCTGCCGTAGAGTCTGTCTTCTTCCTCAGATATACGAAGTCAGCTTCATCCACAGACATCAATATCGATATAACAGCCAATCGCAGTTGTGAGTGGAGTAGCGGATCAAGTTCTTTTAGCATTCCTTCTTCTCCTTTTTATTAAGAATATGTCCGGGAACAGCCATCGTGATAATAAAAGACAAGCCGAACAGCAGGTTCCACGAAATGCTTGAAGGTATGTTTAGATATAGAGCGGTGAGCATATACAGTCCTATTCCGATGCCAAAGAAAGGCAGGTTGGCTATCCACCTGTTTTGAACGATTATTCCAGTCATTGATACTCCTATACCTACATAGATGGCAGATAATGGCATCATCAAATCCAGTGATTTGTAGTGATTGTAAACAATGGCCAAAGTAAAGATGACAACAGAAGTAACAATAAATATAGATCCGATCACATACCAAACATGATTCACCACCTTGTTTGTATAGGTCTTTACTGCATAGTGTTTACGTCTGTTGATAATAGCCATGAATATCCAGAATACGAACATCAACATCCATAGCCAGCCGGAGTGTCTTGATTCTGTCATATTGTATACCACTTCTACGACAACAGCTAAGGCAGCAGTAAAATATCCCCAATACAGAAATTGGTTTCCATTACCTACTTCAATATACTCTTTGGTCGATTGTATCATCTGCGAGATGAGTTCAAGACTCTCTTTCTCATTTATGTTTTTTTCTTCCATACAATTTGTTGTTTGTCTGCAAAATTATAAAAATCTTCTGTTAAAACTCAAATATGTGATTCTTTTTATTTGATTGTGGTGTAAAATATCATTGTTTTGATTGTGAAATACGTCCTCGTTCTTCGCTGGAACTATTCTCCACTCTCCGTTCTTTGAATTTCTTTCCGGCATTGAAGTTGTATGTCAGTGTAATATTTGCCACTCTTCCCTCAGAACCCATTTTCGAGTGGCTATTTAGTTGATAGTCACTAAGTAGACTTTGGTATCTATTGGGTTCATTCAATATATTGTCAATACCGGCAGTGAGTAATAATTTATTGTTGGCGAACGTTTTCTTCGCTTTGAAGTTCAATAGATTGTTTGATGCTACGGAGCTGTTGCCTGAAAAGAGGCGGTTGTGCATGTTATATTCCAGTTCGATGGCATAATTCTGAGGCAGGGTAATATTTGCAGTACAGTTGATGAACAACAGATTATGGTTTGCGTAGTTATCCCCTTCAACAGTCTGAATGCACTGTCTTACCGCAGTTACGTTGGTATTGAGGTTGATCATCTTTCCTATTTGGAAAGGCGCGTTCAGGTTGACAAACCAGTGATTTTCATGATGATGGTTCTCGTATGTCACGTAAGACCCGTCTTTGTTCTCTTGATCCTGTTTTGCAAATTCACGTATAAGGTCGGTATGGAGGTTACCGCCGATGGTCAGGGTATATCGATAATCTCGTATAATCGTTGCACTGATCTTGTTGATATAGGTAGGTCGAAGGTTAGGATTGCCTATCTGGTATGAATATTGTGATATCTGAATGCGGTTTGGGTTTAATGCGTCGAAGGCCGGACGTTCTATCTGTCTAGCGTATCTCAGCGAGACCATCCACCGTTTCATCTCATCGAAGGAGTATCCAAGTGTCAGGTGAGGGTAGAGATTGAAATAGTGTTTATTGATATCCGAAGTACTGTTTTCTGTTTTTGTCTTCTCGCCTCTTAGACCCGCAGCAACCTGCCAGTTCCTGATTTCAGTATTCAGTTCAACATAGGCTGCCCAGATATATTCGTTATACAGTGAAGAATATCTATAGTTAACCAGTTCGCTCCATACATTATTTTCAAGTCCCTGATAATCATTATTATTATTCATCTGAGTTGTTGTAAACTTTGCCCCTGCATGTATGGATGTGTTGTTGGAACAAACCTTTTTGTATGATACGTCGGCTGAAGCGATATCATAGTTTGATGTCAGATGACTCCTGTAAGTTGTATCATTATTGTTCCATAGCCACCGTATATCATATAGATCTTTGTTTGCCGATACTTTTCTTGCATAATCCGCCAGAATTTTGAAAGTGGAACCGTTGTTGTCAAATTTCCTCTGATAATTGATGGAAGCAGAGTACATATCGAAATTCATCTTTTGTGAATAATCGGCGTTACTCTTATAAATGTTGTTTCCGAGATTCAGAGTTGAGTTGCTGGCCGTCTTCATATCCGTGTAATTATTGAAATAACCCACTTCCGCACCAATACTTCTGATAGAGTCAATGGCATAGAATGCTCCGGCATATAGATTGAAGTTTTTTGCCGGTAAGCTGATGTCACCGGTACTGGTGAATCCGTCTGTATCGTTCTTATACTGACGTGTTGAGCCGATCGTTCCTTTGTCCCTCATTGTCCATGTTCCGGAACCGAATGTATAAAAATCCCATTTCCCCTGATGCATGCTGAACGAGGCTGACGGTCGTATCCCATTCGTTTGAGCCGATGTCATGTTTTTCAGTGTCAAGTTGCCCTGATAATCGTCGTCTGCCTTGTGCCTTAATTTAATTCTAATCACTCCACCTTTGGCATTTGCGTCATCGCTGGCACTTGCCATTGATTGAACTTCGATTCTGTCGATATCCTTTGAACTAAGACTACGAACGTATGCAATAAGATTTTCTCCGTCCAGTCTTATTTCTCTGTCATTGATAAACACTTTTGTCCCTCCTTCACCGTTGATCGTGATATCTTTACCATTTAGAACGACACTCGGAGCCTGTCTGAGCAGTTCCTCTCCGTTCTTATTGTCATTCATGGGTACAGACATCACAAACTTATCAGCCTTGCTAATGATCCTGTGCGATTTTACCACTACCTCTTTCAGCTCCACAGGTTTCTTTTTTAGGAGTCCGGTACTTGTCGTATCGACTTGTGCGAAAGCCGATAGGGTGGTGATATAGAGTATGATGAATAAGGCTGTCTTCATTGTTTGGCCGATTTTGGATAGAATAGTTTTAGGTTTGCTGCTGCATCTTGACCGAGATTCATTATTTTTCCGTCCTTTACTGTGATTGTTTTTACTACAAATCCTTCAGTAGGTATGCCTTTTTCATCCTTGTCAATTTGATAGTTTCCGTTTTCGTCGTGAAATGCCGATATCTTATAGGAGCCGTCATTCACGTTTTTGAAGATGAAATTGCAAGAGTCAATAGTAGCTTCGCTCATATCCTGGTAGGGCTTTTCAGTTTTGTTTGATTGCATCATAATCAGGATCTTCCCCGTATTGCTATGAATACCGGTGATTGTTACTTTCACATTTTGTGCCGTCGTGTAACTAGAAACACAGATGACCAAGAAGGTCGCTAGAAATAACTTTTTCATATTCTCTTTAATTTAATGTTTATAAAGCAGTTTATAAAATAAACCATTAAGCTTAAATAAAAAGGCGATTAGTCGCCCTTTGTTTTCTAAAACGATGCAAATATAAATCAGTTTATAATATAAACCAAATATTTGTGAATTATTTAACTAAAATTAATGGAGCTCTTTCGTTTCTATCATTTATTTCCGGATGACCGTCATATACATGAATATGCAGGTAGCTGTCGGCAATAACTAAAGCTGTGTGTTTAAATACCTAGAATTGATAAAGGGTTACTCTTTCTGTTACGATCAAACAAATTAATAGGACAGGTTAAGCAAAATTAGTAATAATTATATATTACGATCTTGTATTTGTTAAATAATTCATATACTTTTGTTGCCGCTAAGAAATACCCTTTAAGTAAGAGAAATCTTATAGAATCTAGTATTTTTCAAACTAATAACACTAGTGTCCCGTTAAAATCGGGACGAGTTAAAAATTAAATAAACAATCCCGGAATA
>DAIOSW010000074.1:0-10442 GCA_036752365.1 Prevotella sp. | reverse complement strand
AGAAGTATGATGAGAATGGTGCTGAGTTACCTCTTGACCAGCAGGAAGAAGGACAGGCAGAGGGAATCATTCGTGCGAACCTCATAGAAAAGAATAATATTGATGCCATCATCGGATTGCCGGCTAATATCTTCTTTGGTACTGGCATTCCTACGCTTATCATGGTGCTGAAGAAAAATCGTGGCGATGAAGGTGTACTCATCATTGATGCCAGTAAGGGCTTCGTGAAGGATGGTACAAACAACAAGTTGCGCGCCTGTGACGTAAAAAAGATTGCTGACGCCTATCGTGATCGTTTGCCTATTCCAGGTTATTGTCGTGAAGTGAGTCGTGAGGAAATTCGCAGAAACGAATACAATCTTAATATTCCCCGTTACGTCGACAGTAGCGAGCAATCCGAGAAATTCGACATCTATTCCACGATGTTTGGTGGTATCCCCAACAACGAGATAGACGATTTGGAAAAATATTGGAATGCATTCCCATCATTGCGTCTTGAGTTGTTCAAAGAAGAAGATGATCGCCCGTATTCATCACTAGCTATCAAATCCGAAATGGTGAATGAAGTGGTGGCACGCAATACAGATACCAGTGCTTTCAAGAATCAGTATGCAGAAGCATTTGCTGATTTCCGTCAGATGCTTCACACTCGCTTAATTGATAACGTAGAGACAGTGAAGGATTTAGAAGAGAGTGATGCTATAGCAGAAGACATATTTCGCAGAGTAGAGGGCTTGCCTTTGATTGATAAATACACAGCTTATCAGATATTGGCAGATAATTGGTCTGGCATCATGGGAGATATAGAAATCATTCAGACAGAAGGATATGCAGCAGCAAATGTAGTTGAAACAAAATACAAAATTGTGAAGAAAGATGGAGTTGAAAATGAAGTCCCGGATGGATTGAAAGGTCGCATCATTCCATTCGAGTTGATACAACATCAGCGATTCCAGACAGAGCTTGATGCCATTGCCGCTCTTGAAATTCGTGTAAGCGAGATTGACAGTGAGCTTGATGCCCAGCGTGATGACTTCACTGAGGATGAAGCAGAGGCGTATCTGGATAGTGAAAAAGATAATGCCTTTGATAAGAACAAAATTAAGGCAGATGCTAAGCCAAAAGCGGATGTGGAGCCAGAAACAAAAGCTAAACTGAAAAAAACAGTTGGGCTTTGGGAAGAACAAACTAAAAAGAACAAGGAGATAAAAGTGGCTAAGCAGGACTTGGAGGATAAAACTGTTGAGGCTATCAAGAACTTGTCGAAGATAGAAATCGACGAGATGCTGGAACAGAAGTGGATTGAACCTATATGTGTTGATATTGCTGCAATACCAGTCTCTTTGTTGGATGCGTTTTCGAATGCTGTAATCTCTTTGAATGAAAAGTATGCTGAGACATATAATGAGGTGGAAAGTAAACTTGATGAATCTCAAGCAACACTTTCTGAACTTGTTTCTCAACTTACGGGCGATGAATTTATTCTAAAGGGATTGAATAATATTATTAAGTAATAGATATGAATAGTAGAGAATGTTTCATACCTGCTCTTCGTTTTACTGGATTTGAAGATTGTTGGAAGGAATATCGTTTGGGAGATTTTTCTCAATCGATAAAACGTGTCGTATCAGATACTCAAGTTCATATTATGATGATAACAGCTCAAAATGGTTTTATAAATCAATCTGATCGTTATTCTTTTAATAATGCCGGAGAAAGTTTAAAAAAATACATAGAATTGCACAAAGGTGAACTTGCATATAATCACGGTGCTTCAAAACTTCGTCCTTTCGGCTCATGCTTTTCATTACAAATTGATAAAGCTAGGATCCCATTCGTTTATCATTGTTTTTCTATTAAAGAGAACGACCCTGAATTTATTTCATTAGTTTTAAACAATAAGGGCACAGAAGGTCAACTTAGAAAAATCGTAACCTCTGGGGCTAGGATGGATGGACTTTTAAATATTTCTTTCGAGCAATATTGTTCTCTAAATATTAAAATACCATCTCTTAAAGAACAACAGACTATTGTTGATTTCTTTAAATCTTTGGACTCTATGATAACATTGACCTCAAAGAAAATAGAGAAGTTGAAGCAGACTTTAACTGGCTGTATGCAGACAATGTTTCCACAGGAAGGTGAACTTGAACCTAAAATCAGATTTAAGGGATTTGAAGGAGAATGGAAGTCTATACCTTTAAAAGCATTCGCGAAGAAGAAAATGGAGAAAAATGTTGGTATTAAGTATAATATCACATTAACAAATTCTGCTGAATATGGAGTGATAAATCAAAGAGATTTCTTTGACCACGATATATCCAATAGTAACAGTATTGGTGGTTATTATATTATTAATAATGATGATTTTGTGTATAATCCTCGCATTTCTATAACCGCTCCTGTCGGACCAATAAATCGGAATCAACTAGGATACACAGGTATAATGTCGCCTCTATATCTAATTTTCAGTGTTGCTGGCATCAATAAAGACTTTCTGAGCTATTTCTTTAAAACTACCCTATGGTATAATTATATGAAACTCAATGGTAATTCTGGTGCTAGATTTGACCGACTAGCAATTAGCGATGACGATTTCTTTAATATGCCTATAGCTGTTCCTCTGGATTCCAAGGAACAACTGAGAATTGCAAATTATTTTAAGTCCCTCAATGAAATGATTTCTCTTCTGTCCAAGCGTCTTGACCTGCTCAAGCATATCAAGTCAGCTTGTCTCGATAATATGTTTGTCTAACGATTAAACCAATAATAATATGCCTGTTAATATAGCTATAATGCCTTTTGCCAAGGAACTTGACTTTGAAAAAGCCCTTGCCACACAATTATCCCAACATGGTTGGGAACCCGCAGTGATACTCAATCCGACAGAAGAGCAGCTTATAAAGAACTGGGCTGCAATTCTGTATAATAATAACCGTGACAAGAATCGCCTCGGTGACTTTCCTTTGACCGCAACAGAAATGCAGCAGGTAATCGACCAAGTGAACAAATGTAAGAATCCGTATGAAACAAATAAACTGATTAATGGTGGATTGGTTCAGATAAAGCGCGACAACAAAGACGACCTTATCAATTATGGCAAGGAAGTATATCTGAAGATATTTGATGCCAAAGAAATACGTGCAGGTCAAAGTGTCTATCAAATTGTTCGACAGCCGAAGTTTGAAACGAAACATCCTTTGGCAAGTACTCGACGTGGTGATGTGATGCTGCTCATAAATGGTATGCCTGTTATTCACATAGAATTAAAACGTAGCGGTGTGGATGTTACTCAAGCTGTGAATCAGATTAAGCGATACACTCATGATGGTATATTTAGCAAGGGTATTTTCTCATTGCTACAGGTGTTCGTAGCAATGACTCCTGAGAAAACACTCTATTTTGCTAATCCTGGAGAAGAGAAAAACTTCGAGCCGAGTCTCTGTTTCCATTGGGCAGACTACAATAATGATGAAATGTTTGATTGGAAACGCATTACAGCCAATCTGCTTTCTATACCTATGGCTCACCAGTTGATAGGCTATTATACTATTGCTGATGATAAAGATGAAAAATTGAAGGTACTTCGTAGCTATCAGTATTTTGCTACCAATAAAATTTGCGACCGTGTGCATGAAACCAACTGGGATGATCATCAGCATCATGGAGGATTTATTTGGCATACTACTGGTTCAGGTAAAACTATGACCAGTTTTAAAGCTGCCCAGCTTATTGCTAATTCTGGTGATGCTGACAAGGTGGTGTTTTTACTTGACCGCATAGAACTTAGTACACAGAGCTTGGATGAATACCGTGGATTTGCTGGTGAAAAGGATAATGTTCAGGATGCTGACAACACTGCTGATCTTATCAGTAAATTGGAAAGTGATGATAAGGATGACTGCTTAATCGTTACTTCAATACAGAAAATGAGTCGTATCACTAGTGATAATCACGTTCCAGATTCATCACTTAATTATATTGGTAAAAAGCGTTTAGTCTTTATTGTAGATGAATGCCATCGTGGTGTTTATGGTAGTATGCTTATGAATATCAAAAATACTTTTCCTCGTGGTATTCTCTTTGGCTTCACAGGTACACCTATATTTGACGAGAACGCACATGGTGAGTTGACAACCGAAGTTATTTTTGGGGATATGCTCCACAAATACACACTAGCTAATGGTATACCTGATGGTAACGTTCTTGGATTTTACCTATATAAAGTTAATTATGAGGAATGTGAGGTTCGTGAAGTAGTAGCGATGAAAAAAGCCGATGCAAAAACTAAAGATGAACTTCAGACTGATGCCGAGAAAATGGCTATATATAAAAAGTATATGGATTCTCAGCAGGTGGATATCTATAAAATTGAGGCGGAAGCTAAATCTCTTTACCATAGTGAGGAACATCACATCGTTGTAGCTCAGCACATTGTGAGTGAACGGCCTGTACTTAGTAAAAATGGCAAATTCCATGCAATACTTGCAACAAAAAATATACCAGAGGCGATAGCTTATTATAAGTTGTTTAAAGAGCGTTATCCCGAATATAATGTTGCTGCCATTTTTGACGATACTATCGATAATGTAGAAAACGCCGGGTATAAGGAAGATGCCATATTAGAGATTCTTGAAGACTATAACAAAAAATTCAATACTGATTTTAAGCAGAGTACTTACAGCAAATATAAAAAAGATGTGGCAAAGCGACTTGCCCATAAGAAGCCTTATCTGAATATTGAAAAAAATAAGGATAAGCAGCTTGATCTACTTATAGTAGTAACACAGATGCTTACTGGTTATGATTCTAAATGGGTAAATACGCTCTACGTTGATAAGTTGCTATATAACGTAGATGTTATTCAGGCATTTTCACGTACTAACCGACTTTTTGGTCCAGAGAAACCATTCGGAATTATCAAGTATTTCGACCGTCCCAATACAATGGAAAAGAGTATTGATGATGCCTTGAGGCTTTATGTTGACCAGCCAAGATCGGTATTTGTTGATCGTCTGGAGAGAAATCTTGAGGAGATAAACAAGAATTTTGGTATCATTAAGACCCTTTTTGATGCAGAAAGTATAGAGAATTTCAGTAAATTGCCTCAAGCAAAGGTTTCACGCAACAAGTTTGCTTCTGAGTTTTGTGATATGACTAAACACTTGGAAGCAGCTAAAATGCAGGGATTTGCATGGGAAAAAACAGAGTACGAATTTAAGCATACAAATGGTTATATAAAACTCACGATGGAGATAGATGAGCAAACCTATAAGATTTTACTCCAACGTTATCGTGAACTTTTTGAACATAAATCTGGTGAAAGTGAAGATGATGATGTTTATAAGCTTGAAACCTATATTACTGAACAAGGTGCAGGCACCATAGATGCTGATTATATCAACTCAAAGTTTATCAGATTTGTTAAAAACCTTTATACTGCTGGAACAGGAAGTGATTTGGTGAAAGTGGCACAGAAAGAACTGAGTATGGCGTTTGCTTCTCTTTCACAGAGAGACCAACGTACAGCTACTGTTATTTTACACGATATCCAGAGTGGTGATTTGCGCTTGACTCCTGATAAGACAATCTATGACTATATCAACGATTATCAGAATTCAGAGTGTGAACAGCAGATATTTACTCTTTGTGAGGCTATAGGTTTGAACAAAGATAAGTTGAAAGACATCATGGCTAAGAATGTTAATGAACAGAATTTGGACGAATTCGGTCAGTTTGACAATCTGGTTGCTGGTGTTGATAAGATAATGGCTGCAAGCTTCCTTAAACGTGTGTTCAACAAGGAAATTAAGAAAATGTTCTTGATGACTAATATGTCAAACATCCTTCGTCGCTTTATTCTCGTCCCGATTGATAGAGCGAAGATTATCTTTGCATATCAGAACAATGCATATGCACTAGATGACAATGTACCAGAGGAATTGCCTGATGAAGAAAAAACTATAGAAGAAGAGCATTCATTGCAGTCAGTACAGGATGATAATAAACTAAGTGACGAGGAAAAATGTAAGAATGTGCGGAATCTTGTTATGGCGGATCTACGAGGTGTAAATGGAATGCCACCATCAGAAGAGGTCGTTAAAGGATTTTTTAAGATTATAAATATTCCTACAGAGCGTCATCTCGATGGGGTTGCTATTGATATGCAAGCTGCTTTTGATAAATTCTTTGCTCACAAAAAGGTTGACTTTGTTGATAAACATGTTTGTTTGGGAATTCTCTTAATTAAATTTGAGGTTTTTCTGAAAAAGGTATACTATCTGCTCAATGGGCAAGAAGTGGCACCAAGAGAGGGCGAACGTCATATTACATTAGCAAATATGATATTTCAGTTTGATTGTCTGAAGAGTCTACGCTATAAGCCCGAAGAGAAATACAGAAAACTTAGTGGTTATCTTGAATTGATTAGAAATCAACGAAATACCGAAGAAGGAAATGGAGCACATTATTCTATGTTTTACAAGGAAGAAGAACTTGATAGCGACATCAAATCTGTTGTTACTATGTATATGTATGTCACGGGCATGTGCCTGAAAGAGTTAAAAGATAAGTATAATTTCTAACTACGCAGAACTGCTGCACGGTTTCATCGTATTTTTGCATAGAACATTAAAATTGAACGATCTATATGGCAAGAGACAAAGATTGTATATGGCATTTTGATTCCGAAACTGGTCAGCATGAGGGACCAAATGATGCACTCATCCAACACTTCAAGAGGAATCCGTATGGCGCACTTATACGCGAGTCTATTCAGAATTCACTTGATGTAGTGCTTGATACTACACAACCAGTACGTATTGATGTAGATTTCAAGGAATTGAAATCTTTGGACTTCCCTGAATTTTTCAATCTGAGGAATCACATAAAAGGTTGTATTGACCTCTATAATGAGAATCAAACAGCAAAAGACCTCTATGGTCCTATGCTTGATTATTTCACAGAAGATTATGCCCAAAGCATAGGCTATATCCGCATTACAGATGCGAATACTAGGGGTATGCCTTATATTAATGGTGATACTAATTGTGAATTTTACGCTTTTGTACGTTCACGTGGTGTAAGTGCCAAGGCCGATCAAAGTGCAGGCGGTTCTTTTGGCTTTGGTAAAGCAGCATACTTTAACATATCTCCTATTAGGACAATAATGGTGTCAACTCTTACAAGAGGTGGGCAGTATGTGTTTGAAGGTGTATCGTCGCTGTGTACTCATAAAGTTGATGGTAATATTTTGACTTCTGTCGGTTTCTACGACAACAATAATGGGAAACCAATCACCCACATGGATAATATTCCAATTCCATTCAAATGTCAGGAACCGGGAACATCATTTAGCATTATGGGTTTTGACCTTTCTCAGAAAGATAATGCAAAGAAAGAAATGAAGGAAGCCGTTCTTCGTAATTTTTGGATGGCTATATGGGAAAATCAACTTGCTGTAACCATAGATGGAGAGGAAATCTGCAAAGAAAATCTTACACAACAAATGCTGTCTACTTTCTCTGAAACATTGGATGCAGCCAAAAAGACTAATTATTACAACCCCACTCCATACTTTCTTGCTGTTGCAATGGCTGGAAAAGAAGACAGATATAGAAAAATTACAGCAAAGATAGATTATCTTGATGAAGTTGAACTGTATATAAATATCAATTCTGATGCCACAGACAAAATGGTTTTCATGCGTAAGCAGTTAATGCTCATTTGTGCTAAAAAGACTCAAACCAACCATGGTTTTAACGGAGTTTTTGTTTGCCGCAGCAAGTGGGGCAATGACTTATTACGCAAAATGGAAAATCCTGCTCATGACGAATGGAAACCAGAATATTGGAAAGACAATAATAACCGTACTAATCAAAAAGGGCATGCGGCATTGGAATCTCTCAATAAGTTTATTGGTGATTCACTTAAACAACTATTTGCATCAGATAGTACAGAAGCCATGCTCATCACAGGGTTGGAGGATTATTTGTATGTACCAGAATCGCTTGTCGAAGATGATGAGCCTAAGTCTAACCATGAAGCTACATCAGGTGTTCCTTCTGGAGAATTTATACCCGATGGTTCATCTGTAACAACAACGATAGATGATATAGAACCTTCTACAGAAAGTGATAATCAGAAACCACAAACAGGAAGTGTTATACTTACTCAAGGTGGAGACATAAAACCACATACTAAAGGAAGTACTATTGCGGGTACAGGCCACAGCAAGAAACATTCAAAAACGAAAGGTGGAAATCCAATTGGGGGGCATAGTTTTGGTCCTACAGAGATTGATACTAACGGGAACGGCTCATATTTGGAATATATTCCTGTCACATTCAGAGTAGCCGCTCAGAACGAAGGTGGTAAATGTTACCACACCATAATTTTCCATTCTCCACAATCTACTAACAGTGGAGAAATAGAGCTTGCTGTAGGTGGAGAACAGAATGATGAAATTTTGGAAATTGTAGAAGCAAGTGCTGGTGAAATTCATGACAACTTCGTCTCAAATCTCGCTGTTCAAGAGGGAAAAAATGAAATTAAAGTCCGCTTCTCGGATAATATGAAACATGCAGTAATATTGAAGGCTTATGAACATAAATAGAATGTCATTACCATATCCCGTTTTGGGAATTAACGATGACGTAATGCCTTTACCGACATTATGCAATGAACCCGTTGTGCAAACTAAGACTCATTATATATTTGAATTTGATGCTGTTATCGAGAACAAAGAAATTCTTCGTCTTATTGATGAAGGGTACGCGGAATTCACTTGTGAGGTAGAATGTGTCAAAACTTTCCTTAGAAAGTGTTATGCGCAAAAAGTCCCACATTTCCACATTGAACTCCCCAAACACAGTGTAACCGAAACCATCAACTTTGATGCTACCATAACTGTAAAGCGGCCAATAAAAGAATACTGTGATGACGGCTTTCACGAGGATTATCAAGGCTTTTCGTTCAATCTTGAACCAGGAGACCTAATAGGATATATTGCTTCGTTTACATACGACGCAGATATTCATTATGACAAGTTGCAAGCAGTCGGAACCTTCATGATGATAGACCAAGCCAAAGAAGGAGAGCCGACAAGTGTTTCTCTTGGTGAACAGAAGATAACAATTTATCTTCCCCAAGAAATGTTTATGAGCTATCGTAACCATGTGAGTCAAGACAAAAAGATTGCGAGTGTAATACATGCATCATTGGTATTTAATGCCTTGCTCGAAGCGCTTTACAACTATGATAAGTTTCGTGATAAGTTGTGGGCAAGAACATTGGCTTACAGAATACATACAGAGCCTGCTCTACAAAAATACATTCCTTTTATAGATGGAGACGATGAAGGGTATAGGGATAATAGCGAAGTGTTCAATATAGCACAAGCTTTCCTTGGCGATCCCTATCAACGCATGTTCAACTGCCTTGATGACATGGCAATGAGTATAGATGTAACATCAGAAGATTAGAACTATGGAACTACAGAAAACAATAACAAAGGGTTACGCAGAACAGCTGCGCAATGATATAGAAACTAATGCATCTATGTATGCAGGGGATACATTTGATATTGATGATTCTAAAATACTATATGTACCTCATCTTGGACATCCAGAAGGATTACTAGAGAAGATGAATGCAGATAACGATTTTGAATCAGCAAAAGCTCTGTTTGAGGCGTATTCTAATCTAACTCCACTTCAAGCAACCCAACAGGCATTTTGGATATATTTAACGCATACGGAATTATTCCCTTATGTTCAAAAGCGGTGGCCAAAAGTTAAAGAAGAAGGTGATCGTGTCAACTATATCATAGACCACTGGTTCTTTGGCCATGGTATGATTAGAAATGCACTTGCTGGTTTATGGTGGGCGGTTTACCTAACTATTGATTCTGACAGTGATGATCCTTATAAATATACACAATTCTTTCTCAGCAACTATACTCTGCGTGTTGTCAGACTTGGCCCTACAAAGCTGATGAGACATAAGGAGGGTGTCATAGGTATAATGCAATACCTTATTGATCACAAGGATGATTCTTCTACCAACAGCATGGAGGATCGTGTTAATTACGTTGTAAGTTATTTTAATAGATTAGGAGGTGCAAAACAACTGGCTTTTTTAGACAGGACCTTCTTTTGTAACGAATTAGACAAGGTGCATGACGAGCTCATGTATTATCATCATAAAGTAACTAAAGAAGAAGAGGATGTCGTGGCTGAGGACGAATAAGGATAAATAGTTTGCAACAACGCTGGATAGTTGCATAGTTAATATTTAACTTTACATTGAATATAGAAATCAATAAGAATATGGCAACAAATAAGAATGCACAGATCAGATATCAGGCACTTGACAGAAGCCTCAGTAATTGGAGCCGTCGTTACTACATTGACGACTTAGTAGATGCCTGCAATGAAGCTCTT
>DAIOSW010000073.1:0-10476 GCA_036752365.1 Prevotella sp. | reverse complement strand
GACGAGAGATTTTCATTCTCTAAAGAGCAGTTCGATTCTGCTAGGGACTACAAATAAAGAAAAATTAAAGATTTAATAACAGATGGCAAATCACAAATCAGCAGTTAAGAGAATCAGACAGGACAAAAAAAGAGCTCTGCACAATAAATATTATGCAAAGACTATGCGTAACGCTGTCCGTAAGCTTCGCGCCATAACCGACAAGGAAGAGGCAATCAAGATGTATCCAAGCGTACAGAAGACTCTGGACAAATTGGCTAAAACCAATATTATCCACAAGAATAAAGCAGCTAACATCAAATCTAAGTTGGCTAACTACATCAACAAGTTGGGTTAATTATTAATTTGTCCATCTTGCCCCATACAAAGGCTGTGACGTCATGTTGCAGCCTTTTTGCTTTTTTTATTATCTAAAATTTTACTTATTAAAATAAAAATAGTATCTTTGCGTGCGAAAAAGCGAGTAAGAAACGGATAAAAACATATCTCACCCGCAAAAATAAATACTATAACAAAATGTCAGAAGAACAAAAGAACGCTAACAATTATTCAGCGAGTAATATTCAGGTCCTTGAGGGACTTGAGGCTGTGCGTAAGCGCCCTGCAATGTATATCGGAGATATCAGCGAAAAAGGTCTACACCACTTAGTTTATGAAACTGTTGACAACTCTATAGACGAAGCTTTGGCTGGATACTGTACTCATATTGAGGTAACAATATGCGAGGATGGTTCTATAGTGGTACAAGACAATGGACGTGGTATTCCTGTAGATGAGCATAAGAAAGAGCACAAGTCTGCACTCGAAGTAGTCATGACAGTTTTGCATGCAGGCGGTAAATTCGATAAAGGTTCTTATAAGGTCTCAGGCGGTCTGCACGGTGTAGGTGTTTCTTGTGTAAACGCACTTTCGAAGCATATGACATCACAAGTATTCCGCGATGGTAAAATATACCAGCAGGAATATGAGAAAGGAAAGCCCCTTTATTCTGTAAAGATAGTTGGGGAAACACAGTTGCAAGGTACTCGCCAACAATTTTGGCCAGATGATTCTATATTCGTAACAACCGAATATAAATATGAAATTCTAGCATCACGCATGCGTGAGTTAGCATACCTCAACGCAGGGCTTACCATTAAGTTGGTCGACCTCCGTAAAGACGAAGAAGGCAATATCAAAGAGCAAACATTTCACTCGGCAGACGGACTTAAAGAGTTTGTCCGTTATGTGGATCGCCATCGTCAACACCTATTTAATGATGTTATTTATCTAAAAACAGAGAAACAAAATATTCCAATCGAAGTCGCTATTATGTACAATACCGATTACAGCGAGAATATCCACTCTTATGTTAACAATATTAACACCATTGAAGGAGGAACGCATTTGGTTGGTTTTCGTATGGCATTGACAACCACACTGAAGAAGTATGCAGATAACGATCCTACTATTACAAAACAGATAGAAAAAGCAAAAATTGAAATTGCAGGAGAAGACTTCCGCGAAGGATTGACAGCTGTTATTTCAATTAAAGTTGCAGAACCGCAGTTCGAAGGTCAAACCAAAACAAAGCTAGGCAATAGCGAAGTCACCGGTGCTGTGCGCCAAGCTGTAGGTGATGCTCTAAGTTTCTACTTGGAGGAACATCCGAAAGAAGCAAAAATGATTGTGGACAAAGTTATACTTGCAGCAACAGCTCGTATAGCAGCACGCAAAGCACGTGAAAGTGTACAAAGAAAAAGTCCAATGACGGGTGGAGGACTTCCTGGTAAATTAGCAGACTGTTCTAATAAAGATCCTAAAGATTGTGAGATATTTCTTGTCGAGGGTGACTCAGCTGGTGGATCAGCAAAACAAGGACGAGACAGATTCACTCAGGCCATCCTTCCTCTTCGTGGAAAAATTCTGAATGTAGAAAAAGTAATGTGGCATAAAGTCTTTGAAAGTGAGTCTGTGATGAATATCATCCAATCCATTGGAGTTCGTTTTGGTATTGAAGGAGACAGCAAAGAAGCCAACATAGAAAAACTACGTTACGATAAAATCATTATCATGACCGATGCCGATGTCGATGGTTCGCATATCGACACACTAATCATGACTTTATTCTATAGATTTATGCCCGAAATCATTAGTGACGGGCATTTATATATTGCCACCCCACCACTCTACCTTTGTACAAAAGGCAAAGTTAAAGAATACTGCTATAGCGACGTTCAACGTCAGCAGTTTATGGACAAATATGGTGATGGCAGCGAAAACGGCATTCACACTCAACGTTACAAAGGTTTGGGTGAGATGAACCCTGAACAACTCTGGGATACTACAATGAATCCAGGGACTCGACTTCTTAAACAAGTAACTATTGAGAATGCAGCTGATGCTGATGAGATTTTCTCAATGTTGATGGGAGATGATGTTGAGCCCCGCCGCGAATTCATTGAGAAAAATGCCACATACGCAAATATTGACGCATAAAAACCTTTAAAAATACCTTTGTTGCCGACTTCGGAGTGTGAACTTAGAGGTCGGCATTTATCTTTCAAGGTATTACAAATAATGTTATATAATGTTAATATTGGAATATGGGTGTAAAATAACCACTTTAAAATTTGTTAGAATCAAATAGAATTTGCATATTTGCATTCGGATTACAAAGGGAAATAAATATATCCACGAAAAAGAAGCCATGTGGACAGCACTGATGAAGTGCTAATTAATTGTTGATAAATATCTATTACTTATTCAAATAATAATAATTTTATTACTAACCATTATGAAAAAATTTACTTTAGCAATGTTCATTGCTTTGCTTGGCTCCATTGGAATCCAAGCGCAACAAACTTGGACAGCGCCGACAATGAATTTTAAAACATTCGCTGACGGTGACACAGTTTTTTTCTACAATGTCAGTACTGGTATGTTCCTAACTGAAGGAAACGCATACGGAACTCAGGCTAGTTTAGGAACTACAGGCACACCTTTTGCCCCATTAAAACAGACTGATGGGACCTACTTAATGCTTAACAAAGGCGAGGTGGGAAATGGAACAAAAACCCCAACAGGATGGATGAAGTTGTTTGCTGACAACTATACCACTTATCCTGGAGCAGCCTACTTCGACGAAAACACACAAGGTCATGACCACTGGATTTTCTATCCAAAGGGGGATGGTACTATGGAAATTTCACTTGATACCACACTCACAGCCGATTTAGGTGTAACAAGATTTGGTTGGAACGGTGGAAAAAACACAGTTGTATATCCTATTCTGGATATGGCCAATGACACTGCATCAAAATATGGTGTTGTATGGAAAACCATTATTTACAATGATCCGTCAATTGCCTTATTTACAGCAAAGACAGCCTTAAGCAAGGCTATGACAGCAGCTCAAGTTGCAGGTGTTTCTATTGATACTTATCTTGCTATTTACAATAGCGAAACATCAACAGCTACGCAAATTGCAGCTGCAGCGACAGAACTTACTGCAAAGGTAAACAGTTTCGGTCTAAACGGAGCAAGTGATGACAATCCTAAGGATGCTACCTCTTGGATAACTTCAGCAGATTGTTCAGCGCTCACAGGATGGACTACCACGACATCTAGTCAAAAATGGCAGACACAAAGCAACAGTGAGTGCACAACAGGTACATATAAGTTCACACAGCCCTATATTGAAAGATGGGTTGCCGGTCCTGGCAAATTGGCAGATTCTAAGATATACCAAAAGATAACAGGCCTTCCCAATGGTTCTTATTCTTTAAGTGTACTTGTAAATGCAACACAGCAAAGTACAAACAAGGATGACGAAAAGGGGACATTTGTTTTTGCAAAAAGTGGTACTACAGCGGATTCTGTAGAAGTATCAACCATCGGAAGTCAAGCAGAAAAGGCCAATGTCAATATTGTCGTAACAGATGGTACGCTAACCATTGGTTTTGAGACTGTTGGTACAACTTGTAACTGGGTTGGTATGGATACATGGACTCTGACCTATTATGGTAATGGAACCGGTACCCTAAAGTCCACCTTACAAACAAATATTAATACAGCAACAGCTCTGACTGAATCTGGTATGAATGAAGAGGTAATGAACCAATTATCTGATGCTATATCAAATGCGACCTCTGTTTATCAGACCACTGGTGCTTCTGCTGACGAAATTACAGCTCAGATTACAGCATTAGGCACAGCTGTATCAAATGCAAAAGCTAATATTGCAGCATACGCTGCTCTAAAGGTAGCAATTGATAGTGCAAACAATGTATTGAACAATTTTGATCCAACCATCTATTCTACATCAGCATTGAGCGACTTCATGTTGGCTGGTGGATATGCTGATTCTTATGAGACATTTGCTTTATCAACAGACAATTGCAACGCCGCAACTAAAGCAATCTTAGCTGAAGTTAAAAAGACAATCTACTCTGGTATTAGAGAAGGTGGTGATGTTACATTCATCATTAAGAATCCTAACTTCAACACAAACAGCTCTGGTTGGTCAGGCACAACTCCAACATTCGGATATGGCTGCAGCGAGGTTTACCAAAACACATTCGATACATATCAGACATTCACAGACCTTCCTAAGGGTAAATATACATTAAAGGTACAAGCATTCATGCGTACAGCAGGCAATGTTGCCGCATATACTGCTTTCACTGATGGCACAGCTAAGGTGAATACGATGATTTATGCAAACAACAATACGGACACGATTATGAACCTTATGAAAGGGGCTGCTGCAACCAGTGTTATGAATGACAGCTTAGGAACAGCTACAGCTTATGGAACATGGCCAAACGACTACCAGACGACAGGTGGCACATTCGTACCTAACTCAATGCAAGGTGCAAGTATTTACTTTGCTAAAGGTTATTATGAGAATACCGTATCAACAGTGGTTACCGACGGAACTCTGAGAATTGGTATTAAGATGAATGACAAGAGCATCTACTCTAGTGGATATTGGAATATCTTCGATAACTTCCGTCTTACTTACGATGGTCAGACAATGGAAGCTTTATCACCGGTAAGAGATCAAGCTGTTGTTGACGCTCAAGCATTATATACAAAACCAATGTGCGCAGACTCTCTGACAGCTTTGAAGAATGCAGCAAATATCGCCAAAGCAGAGACTGATCCAACAAAGTTGCTTGATGAAATAGCAGCTGTAACTGGTTGTATCAAGGCTGCAAATAGCTCGATCAATACTTATGCTACTCTGACATCTTACATGGCATATTCTAAACAAATTACAGACTCTTTGAAACGTACCTCAGGAGCTGCAGCTTATGCTACAAGCTATAATGAAATCGAAGGAAAGATCAGTATTGGTTCATATCAAGACAGCGAGATTCCTGCAGCAATTATCGCAGCAAAGACAGCTACAGGCAAATATCTGATGTCTGATATCACAAATGCTTCTTCAACAGATCCTGCAGATGTAACATTCGTTATTCAAAACGCAGAGTTTGCTAAAAACACCTCTACTGGCTGGACAATATCTACAAGCGATGCATCATACAGTGGTGCAGCAAACTACCAGTGCTTCGAGATCTGGAATCGTAGCTTTAATATTGCTCAGACACTGTACGGTATGCCTGAAGGAACATATAAATTGACAACTCAAGCATATTATCGCGATGGAACAAACTCAGGTTTGGTTGACTCTGTTGCTAATAACAAATATGGTTTGAATGCTAAGATTTATATCAATAATGCGACAGGTAACGTAATGCCTATTACAGACGGAGCAATTGATACCACTGGAACAAAGTGTCCTACCTCAGGTCTATACTTGTTCAACAGCGACAGCAAGCTCTATCAGCCTAACTCGATGCAGACAGCTGCATTCTGGTTTGACTCTCTTGCTGTAGGTCATAAGTATATTGCAAACGAGACATACAACTTTGTTACAACTGAAGTTGGAACTGACGCAAATGGTGTTATCACTATCGGTGCAAAGAAGACTCTTAAAGTCAATGACGACTGGACAATCTTCGGAGGATTCAAACTCTACTACTTAGGAAATACCAGTGGTATCGAGAATACTTCAGCAAATACATCTTCTGTAGTAAGTTCTAAATTCTTTGGAATTAATGGAACTCAGAACAACAAGCTAATGAAGGGTATTAACATCGTTAAGTCTACACTAAGCGACGGAACCGTTAAGGTTCAGAAGGTGTTAGTTAAGTAACAAACTATTACTAACCATTATACTAAAATTTTGCAACCGTCTGCTATTCTAAATAGTAGACGGTTGTTTCTTTATACTAATCTTGGCTATCTGATATAAAAATTGTATTTTTGCAATAAAATTATAATAATCACAACATACATGAAAAAGATATTATCACTAACAATTATCCTCTCATTGGCTTCACTAGCATGTTTCTCGACCAACAATGCGCTTAAACTATGGTATAAATCGCCTGCTCACTTCTTCGAAGAATCCTTACCTGTGGGTAATGGACGTCTAGGAGCCCTAATATATGGAGGAGCTGACAATGATACAATATACCTAAACGACATAACACTTTGGACAGGGAAACCTGTAGATAACTACCAAAGAAAAGATGCCTATAAGTATATTCCACCAATACGTGAGGCTCTTTTTAATGAAGAATATAAGAAAGCAGACTCTTTACAAAGATTTGTTCAGGGGCATAATTCTGAATCATACCAGCCATTAGGTACGATGAATATCATAGATAATTCTAAAGGTAAACTGACAAAATACTACAGAGAACTTGACATCAGTAATTCTATATCAACTGTAAGATACGAAAGAGATGGTGTCAGATATACACGTGAGTATATCGCCTCTAATCCAGATAAGGTTATAGCTATAAGACTTACAGCAGACCACCAGAAATCCATCAACTGTGAATTGAAATTAACTTCACAATTGAATCATGGAATAAAAGTGAGTAAAAACCAGATCACAATGACAGGATATGCCCGTGGCGACATCAATAATAGTATTCATTTCTGTTCATTTCTGATCGCAAAAACAACCGATGGAGTCATTGAACATACAGATACTACTCTAAAGATATCTGATGCAACAGAAGCCACAGTCTACTTTGTGAACGAAACTAGCTTCAACGGATTTGATAAAAATCCAGTAAGTGAAGGACGTGATTATATAAATGCAGTAGCAGATGATGCATGGCATCTTGCAAATTACAGTTATGACCAGATACGCCAGCATCATACAGCTGATTATACAAATCTTTTCAATCGTCTTACTCTAAACCTTGATGGATGTAAAGAAGACACCCTAAGAACCACGGAGCAACAACTCAGGGACTATACTGACAAACACGAATATAATCCACATTTGGAAACTTTATATTTTCAGTATGGACGTTATCTGCTCATTAGCTGTTCACGTACGCCTGGAGTTCCAGCCAACCTGCAAGGTTTATGGAATAAATCACTTACTCCGCCTTGGCGAGGAAATTACACGGTAAATATTAATATCGAAGAGAATTATTGGCCAGCTGAGGTTGCCAATCTATCAGAGATGGTCAATCCCCTTAATGATTACGTAAAAGGACTCTCTGTCACGGGTAAATATACCGCACAACATTTTTATGGGATTAATAATGGATGGTGTACAGCCCATAACTCTGACATCTGGGCGATGAGCAATCCTGTGGGTGACGGCTATGATAGCCCGTCATGGGCGGATTGGAATATGGGTGGAGCATGGCTTGTAAATACGCTTTGGGACCATTTCGAATTTACGCAAGACCGTAGTTATCTGTTACAGACAGCATATCCTCTAATGAAAGGAGCATCAGACTTCTGTCTGGCATGGTTGATCGACAATCCTAAAAAGCCCGGCGAGCTTATTACTGCTCCCAGCACATCCCCTGAGAATATATATATTACAGACACCGGATATAAAGGTTGCACCGTCTACGGCGGTACTGCCGACCTGGCAATTATCCGTGAGTGCCTGACCAACACAATGAAGGCCGCAAGGATATTGAGCATAGATACGGCCTACCAGTCTAAAATAGCCTCAACATTAAGTCGTCTGCGACCTTATAAAATAGGAAAGCGGGGAAACATCCAAGAATGGTACCACGATTGGGCTGACCAAGACTCACTCCACCGCCATCAGTCACATCTTATTGGTCTATATCCGGGGCATCAGATTACAGTTCAGGAAACACCAGATTTAGCAAAAGCCGCGTCACGTACTCTAGAGATAAAAGGAGATAGAACCACAGGATGGAGCACTGGATGGCGAATTAATCTTTGGGCAAGATTACATAATCCCCGAAAAAGCTATCAATTATTCCGAAAACTTCTCAATTATGTAAGTCCGGATGAGTACAATGGTCCTGACAGTCGTCGTGGAGGAGGAACCTACCCCAACCTTTTCGATGCCCACGCACCGTTTCAGATTGACGGAAATTTCGGAGGTACGGCAGGGGTCTGCGAGATGCTTTTACAAAGTACTGATCAAGAAATCGAGTTGTTACCATCACTACCCGAGAATTGGAAGAGTGGCAATGTAAAAGGTATCTGCGCACGAGGCGGGTTTACTGTTGATATGTCATGGAAGGATGCTAAACTTACATCGGCAGAAATATACAGCCAACACGGTGGAAAAACAAAGATAACATATAACGGCAAGACAAAATCAGTGAAACTAAAAGCTAATCATTCGAAAAAGATAAAATGGTAACGCGTCATATATTAGCATTCATCTTTTTAGTTATCTCTTCAGTTCATGCAACAGGGGCAGATTGGGGACGATATTGGATAAGTAGTGAGTCTAATATAAATAACCAGATATGGTTTCGACGTACATACCTTATACATGAAAGAGTAAAAAATGCATCTATCGAGATATGCAGCAACGCGAGGTTTGAATTATTCATTAATGGGCGAAATGTCAGTAATGACATACTTATCCCCTATAACAAATACGGAAAAGACTCTGTTTTAGAGATGAGATATGATGTTGGTCGTTTTTTTCAAAACAACAATGATACTGCAACTATCGCAGTCTGGTATTCACCAGACCTCAGAATTAATAATAACAGAGAACTTTCCGCACAAATATTCGGTACACTTCGAAATGGCAGAAGCTTTGAGCTTCATACGGATAGCACATGGTTATGGCATGAAGCCAATGGAAAGACATATTCTGACCAACGTGAATGTATTGATGGGAACGACCATATTGGGGACTGGAATTTGAATAACTGTGAAATAACCGGATGGAAGTTCTCTCTTCCTGTTGTAGACAGAAGATTATCAATGACGGTATTTCACCCATTATGGAATGAACCATCGTTTTATGTTAAGAAGATACATTATCCAACATTAATAAAGGAATCAAACGACACAATCATTTACGACTTCGGAGCCGAATATTCTGGAATGATCAGATTAACAATGCGTGGTATGAATAAAGGAGACACTATCAATGCAGACGGTCTGACCTATATTTGCCGTGGTGTTGATGACGAACAAGCATTTCGCCGTTTCACTATATCAAGATTAAGGTGTATCACTATTACTGGTTCACATTTAACTGCAGGGAAAATTGTTAAATCAGAATATATTGAGGTTGGTAAACACTAAGCAAGATAAGAAGAACATTTGACACATATTCTTCTGAATTTTTCCTTCATAATACACAAGACCCAACAAAATCAACTGATTATCAATCACTTCATGTTTTTCAATCATACACTCGCCCTACATTCATCCTACATGAGTTGAAGATACCACTAAACATGTAGGATGAATGTATGATGATTGTATGTTTTTCCGGATCTATCATATTGTAAATCAACAATTTATTAATCAAAAGATGTATGATTGACTGAAATCAGAAATCATCATAGTAATCACGGAAAGTTATCTATTCTTTTTTCTTTAATATATTCCATCCTTTCAAGAAGGTAACTCCCGAGATAAATTTACCGCTAAATTCACCTCGGGAGTGATGCTCCGCCTTATCGGGAGAATAGCTAAAACAATGTAGGAAGAGACCAAATTTCCATATAAAGATCATGAACAATCATATTCATTTACATACTGGCTACGATATATCAATAGACCTATTGTTATTTCTTTCCACAAACAAGCAAGAAGAAAGGGCGTGTCAGTAGGCACGCCCCTTCAGAGTTCTAGTCTTTAAGAGAGAGAGAATTATTTTTACCTATAGAATTTCGGGGTTATGAACAAATACAATTGACCCAACCATGTTGATTCGCTAAATGTAGATGAAGAGAAAGCCCCAATACCGAAAGAATCAGATAAATAACCATCCCAAGATCCATCGCTGGCAAATTCAAAACTGCCATCAGATGAAAATCTTGCTGTTGATGTTACAAAATTACTCCAAGTCAGATTTTGATTCTGGGAATCAAGAATAATGGAAGATAAATAGGGTCTGCTGAATAATTATATTTAACTGATTATTAATAAATTAAGTGT
>DAIOSW010000072.1:0-10671 GCA_036752365.1 Prevotella sp. | reverse complement strand
GTTTCTGCGCTTCATGACGAAGTGACGGTTGTTTTTTAAAATCATTTCGGGTGAAGAAGCCGGACTAAGTCAGTCCCCAGCTCCATATCTTATGCCCGTAATGGACTGGCAGTGCGTAGTTGCCGTACTTAAAGGTGCTCTTTATTTCCATGAGCATAGCTCTGACCTTGGCGCAGCATATCTCTGGAAGGAAAAAACAGCAGAATTTGAGTTCGGGAACAATGCTCCGGAGGTTCGTTTTGATACCTCTCAGACTGATTTTCGGTACTTTGCTGTGACGTTCGGTACTTATTTTGTGATGGTTTTGACTGTCATGACGCAAGATGAACTATCTAGCGGTCAGGTATTTAGGCTGTCGAATGTGACAACAGGGGTGATTTTTCAGAAAACCGTTTTGAAAGGCAGGGGTAAGTTAAGCCCTAGATATGTACCTTACGCCCTTAACAGACAATCTACTTATTCCCAGCAGTTTCGGTCCAAGTTCCATTCCATCATCACGTCCATACAGGCAGGGGCATCCATCGGAGCGATCTCACCGTGGGGGTCACGGCGGAGGCCGGCACTGTTGATGCTTCCGAAACCATCAAATGTCTTTTTCTTTACACGGCTCCGGGCTTCATGCTACCTCTACATAGCGTTGAGTTTCAGGTTCAATTCTATGTGATGAGTTACGCTCAGTTGACAAAACGGGACAGTAGTGATAGTAATATTTAGCTATAAAGGATCACTTTACCACAATTTCTTTACCATTGATAATATAAATTCCCTTTTTTAATCCTTTTGTGGCGGAATCTCCGGATACACTCTTCTTGACCAAGACTCCGTCTATATTATAAACATTCAATCTTGTATTGTCTTCTTTTATTGTTGATATATTGGCTGGTACTCCACCAATATAAATATTAAAAACAAAATTGGCACGGGCATATTTTCCATTTTTGTAATAACGAAGCGCTTGACGGATGACAAAGTGGTCACCAGCCTTGCATTTACCCGGATACTGACCTATCGTGAAAGTCATCGTTGACGGATCAAACTCTGAATAAACATACCCGCTGGGGTAGCTAACCATATTTCCGAAATTATCAAACCAATGACCATAACCGTTGGCTGTAGACCCTGACGAGTATAATACTCCGCTTCCCTTATAGGCGTAAAACATGATTTGATTATCACTCATTGTGGAAGACCATGTTACCATATGACTCGGAATATCTGCTAACTGCATCTGAAAAGCTGTTCCTACAGCGGAGGCCTCATCTCCTTCTACTGTTACCGTTGTTGCAGGATATGTTGTTGATGAAGGATCAAAACCTACGGTATAATTAATGGTGGTGTCTACAACAGCCTGATTTGTGATATTGATATGTCCGAAGATATCTGTATTCAAGAGCTTGATCTGATACGGCCATTGATCGTCTGTCGTTTCATCTTCACTCCATTTATGAACGAAATAAGATGTTGGTGCCGGAGATACCACATACCATAATTTAACGGTATTTTCGGGTATTACAATTGACGTAGTATCTGAAAGAGTATCTGCACCCAGTGCATATACAGAATCTGTATTGAAATAGAGTCGTGTACTATCTTTCAGTAAAGCTACATATCCATGACGAAAACCACGTTTGGTTTGAGAACCTGAAAATGTGTTATACTTCGTCACTGCGGTATATGAGGTATCTGTAATGTTTGCTTTACCGGGATCACCCTTTGCCAAATTGCATCCGGGAGGCAATGCTGTGAATACAGTGGATATCTTTGTTCCTGCTGCCGGAACATGCAGAGGAATCACATTATATCCGGTACTTTGCGGACAATAGGAATAGGGCACCTGGAACTTGCCGCCACCCAAATCTACATAATTGTATTGTTGGGCACCAATATAGTTTTTACCATAATCTCTAAGCGAATCTAAATCCCAGGTCACCAACTTAGATGCCGCATCATAATATTCTTTATAAAAATCCTTCACACTCATGCCGGTAAGAGCCATATATACTTGATTGGGGTCTTCTCCATTGTAGGTAGCTGACCTCCATATCCTTCCTATCATATCTATACCATGCTTCTGTGTTTGATACCATTGGTAAAAACAGCTGGCATAACGTTGCCATTCGTGTGTGAAGGCTCTGAAATAATTTTTAGTGTAAACAGTAAAGTTATAGGAGGTAAAGGCTTCGCTTCTATATAGGTTATAAGATTGCCACTGCGCTGTTTGCTCCCAATAATCATTTCCCTTTCCTATTTGATATCTGAATCCTACATATCCTTTCAAATCGCAGTAACACTGATATTGAAAACTGTGACCAATCTCATGTGCAATCGTGGAGCCTACAGGATGACAAGTACTTGGACTGACCCACATACCACCAATATAATCGTCAAATCCACTCCCATAGGCCATCCAGTCTGTTGTGTAATACAAAAGAATCACCATTTTATATTTACTTAAGTTGGATTTACTGTAGGCTGTACTGTCTCCTGCAAATCTCAGTCTCTGAATATTTTCTTGATAAAAGAGCTCTAGCTTACTTAACATATCATCAATATCAACTCTATAACTTGAAGCTACTTTACTAGAGTTGGGATCGTTGGCTCCATATCCTTTAGCCCAAAACACAATGATATTGCTACTCTCGCGACTTCGTAGTTTACACCATGTCTTGGTTGTATCAGTCGCACTATACCCGTCACTGGTCATTTGGGTGGGAATGTAAATACCTTTGCTTTGGATCGAGCTCGCGCATAACGAGAGCATGAAGGTAATAATAAGTAAGGCTAAATTTCTATTCATGGTTATACTGATTTTTCATTTTGGGCGTAAAGATATTAGTATTTTCAGAAATCGAGTAACAAAATCATCTATTTAAAATGAAGAATAGTTCAATCTACTTCATCTTTAACATATTACATCTTTAGACTTATCACCTATTCATAGTTCACCTGTCCCGTTTCCTGATATTGCCACCAACTCTTACTTCTGCTAATCCAGCCTGTCTTGATGTGAACTGAACACGGACAAAAGAGATGTTATCGCCAAATTTACCTTCGGCCATGCGACAGATCGTATGAATATCATTAGTACCATGGTCAAATCCGCACCATATCACCTGCCCGCTACGCCAGACCAGACGATTATATCCATTACTGAGATCACCCCACCCTGGAGAGAACGAACCGGGACGGTTGCAACTCGTGCTACCATATTCCGATACCATATCGGGTGTACCCAGATTCTGGAAATCAGAGCGTGAGGCTCCATCACCGTTATAAAAGGCGATAGCTCCTTTCCCTAGTTTATCTATATCTTTGCGCTGTGCACCCTTGATGGAAACCTGTCGTGAGGGATTCCATTTCAAGATTAAGCAGATTTTTCATGGCATTATCTGTAGAACCGGATGTGAAAAACGGTTCGTTACACAAACTCCATGCCGCTATGGAAGGTAAATTGCAATGGACAATTATCTACATCTATCTGGGAAGCACAAGTAGCGGATGAATGACTTACAGAAGTAGAATAAAAAAAGGTTCCGTTGCAATCAACATGCAGCGGATCGGTCATATTCAGATAGACATCACGATAGATACCACCACTGAACTGATGATCACCTGCACGGGGGGCCACCCGGGCATTCCAAAGATTGTTGACTCTCACAGCCAGAATATTCTTACCATTTGTCATGTATGGTGTAAGATCGAAGTGAAATCCTGTATATCCGCCAACATGTTCGCCTAGACGTTTACCATTAAGATACACTTCTGTGTCAATAAATGAAGCCTCAAATTCCAAGACCACCTCACGGCCTTTCCATGCTGAAGACATATCAATCTCCTTCCGATACCATCCATAACCGTGATATACATCTTTCCACATAAAATAAGGAATAGAAAAAGAATGTGGAAGATTCGCATCCGTCCATTTGCTGTCGTCATAATCAGGAACCTCAGCACCGTTTACATCACCAAGATAGAATTTCCAATCTCGGTTGATATTTACTTTTTCTCTTCCGGCTCCAACATTCAATATTGAGACAAAAGATAAAGTAAAGGCAAAATGATTTTAATTTCTGTGATACTTTTATCATGATTCAAGTATTTATTTCTGATTAAATTTATTATATTACTTATACGAAAATGTATATTGATGCTACTATATAATTTATCTTTTTAAACAAAGGCTCTGTCATTATAATGAATCTGATAAGAGTATCATACATTCCCTTATCACTGTACTATTTGTTATTCAGAGCAGTCAGGAGCGTTCTTTCTTTGATAAAATTAAGGAGAGAGGATTAAGTATTTCTTTCATCTCGTCCGTACACGAATTCAGTAAAGTCAATATACTGAAATTTAATACAGACTAAGATGAAGAAGATTTATTTATTATTGACTGCATTTCTTGCAGTAACAGCCATGTCTGCACAGACTTATAAACTGACCGACATGACAGAAACGACATTTGCCTCGGGTGGGGATACAGAATGGAGTTTCGAAAAGTACAACTACAACACCGGCTTATATTCCCGTTTCACTACTTACACGGACAGCAGTACGTGTAACTACGTGGACATCTATCAGCCGGAGAGAGTGGGTGGAAACCGAATCACAGAGATTGACGGGGTGTCACCAAACGGAGAATTTACATGGGCCAGCAACATGCGCTACGCATGGTGTGACCAGAAGTTTACCGCACCGGCACGCACAAGCAGCCATGAGAAGTTTACGTATGTAGCTCGTGACAGTCGCGAGGGTTACGGATTCGAAGCTTTCGGTAATCGTGACTACGCATCAGTCATCTCTTTTACCGTCCCCGCTGACGGTTATTATAAAGTTGACGGCACAGTAATACGCGAGGACGGTAACAATATGGCGGCCATCAATATCATTCCTCGCTACCGTTTCGCCTCTGCCACAGACATCAACTTTGTCAACACAAAGGTGACCATGGGACTGAAGTTTCCTTACGGAGCCGGTGGTCAGGAAATAACCGGCTACGATGGCAACTGTACTCTTGCCAACGGAGCGTCACAACGATTTACGGCACAGACTCCAACCGACTTCACACTCGCCTTCCAAGGGAAAAAGGGTGACATCATCTCTTTTGAAGTAAATGTTCCTAATTTTACATCCGACTGGGCCAGAGATGCATGGAGCCGCACATTCTATAAAGCGCTAAACGTCACAACAATCGATGAGACAACTGCGTTAGCTGCAACAAACTTCGTGAATCCGTATGCAACATCAGACGCAAATGCACTATTGGACTTAATTGATAATTACCAATCAGAGTTGAACGCGATGTCTATCGGTGAAGACTACGGACAGATACCAAGTTACGCTGCTGAAGCGTTCAAGAAGGTTTGTCAGGAGATTACTACGGCTTATGACGCAGGTGCTCTCAATAATATGAATATTTCTGTTTATAAAGATGAGGTTGAAGTTTCTTGGAAAGCCGTATTAAGTGCACAGGTTGCCAACGACTTCACCGCTCCAGGTAACCACCGCATGTTCTATTTTGACACCAGCACAAACAGTGTGAAATACGACACAAACCTGATGGCTAACAATACTGACTCTCCTTGGGGTTTCTACGGATATAATGTCAGCGTGGGTACTTATACAAAGATGCCTAACCACGATACCAGCAGCAAATTCGGCACTGCCGCATCGGCATGGTATAATAAATCCGGAGACTGGTTTTTTATCTCTGACAACGGAAATATGCATCCTCTCACTACTGTGGCTCCTACCATTATGTTCACTGCACAGAATGACGGTATCTTCAAAGTAAACTTCGCATGCTACCGTACAAGTCCTAACGTGAAGGTGGAGAATCCTCTCTATATCCGCTGCCGTTACATGGATAGTAATACTACGACATGCAACAAGGATTTATTCATGTACAGCAAACAATATGGTAGTGTTGCCAATGACGGCATGCAAGGTAAGGCTCCGATATCTATGAACTTCTTTGTAAAGATGAAGAAAGGTGATAAGATAACCTTTGAGGAGGATGCTTACACCTCAAACAAAAACAGTAGTGCCAATACACTTATTACAAACCTGAGCATCTGTTCAAAAGTGGAAGCGGACGTAGCTTATACTGTTGAGGATGCCAAGGCTTCGGGTCTAGACTATTATGACCCGTACGTGATAGGTGATGCTACGGAACTAAAGGCAGAGGTGACTATCGCTGACAGCGTGGCTAAAGCTCATGTCAACGAACTGGGTTTCGACGGTGGACAGTACTCTCCTGACACCTACAATGCTCTGATCGCACTTATCAATGAGGCTAACAGTTATATTGCCATGGAGGGTCAGGAAGCTGCAACTCAGAAACTCTTTGATTCCGAAAAATATAACCTCGCGAATATGGTTACAGCATTTATTGCCTCTCGCGCTCCTTACGAGATCGTTATTTCTGGTCCTCACAGCATCAGCATGAGTGCTTCAGGCAAATTCCTCACTCAAAAGAATTATGCTGGTGACACCTACGGAAATTACTACGCTGCATATATGACCATGAGCGACGTAATAGCTGATACAATCAAGAACAGCACATCGCTAAATGACTATAACTGGACATTCAACTTTACACAAGTTGACACGATTACAGGTACCTACGTTACCTGTGACAAGGGCTATATGACTGCTAACGGATATATAGTAAGAGGTGTCGATGTTGACCCGCAGGCTAATGCGCTGAGATTCTATACTTTTGATAAAAATGACAATGTATTTGCCATCAAACGTAATGACGGGAAATACTGGACGAATTCATTTTCCTGGGCTAGCCCTTACGATAAGGTGAACACGTCAACAACTCCTCAGTACATTTTTGCTGTAGACAATGCGACACTTACCAAGGTTGAGCAGGCTGGAAGTGGTATTAAGACTGTGGAAGCCACACGATACTTCTCAATCACGGGCGCAGCTGTAAGCAAACCCTCAAAAGGCTTATATATAAGACAGATTCTCTTCACGGACGGAACGAGAAAGAGTGATAAAGTGATCATAAGATAAGAAGATTAGGATAATTATTGATGGGCACCGCCTACTGCTTCCCTATCTGATGAAGATACTCGGCAGGGGTGATGCCCATCATCTTTTTAAAGGTGGAGAAGAATGACGATTTCTTGAAGCCACACTGCTCGGAAAGAGCGATAAGTGTATAGCGGGAGTATGCCTTATCAGCAAGACGGCGCTTAAATTCCTCAAGTCGGTAGCTGTTGATAAAGTCATAATAGTTCTGATGCACATACATATTCAAGGTCTGCGAGAGCTTTAATCCGGAGCTTCCTAAGGCAGATGCTATATCTGAGAGTTTTAAGGAAGGATCAAGATATGGTTTCTCTGTCTCCATATAGGAGGTGAGACGTTGGTACAACTGTTCCAACTCTCGATTATTCATCTTTACACGACTGTATTTTGCATTCTCAGCAGCCTCCTCGGCAGCTCTGTGAGCCTCTAATTCTGCTATGTAAGCCTTACGCTTGATGAATATGACACGTGTAATAATGATCAGAAAAACAAATAAAACCAGTTCAATAACTGCCCATAGAGAGGGATAAACAACAACCGTAAACGGTATCACATTTTTACTACCGGCCACACGAAGATAGATCTTGTTAATACCAAGATGGAAACTGTTACTGCTAACGAGAGATTTGTCATCCACTACGGTCCATTCCTCATCGGAATTGACCATATATTCATAGTAATTGCCATCAGGATTACCATAATTCAAAACAATGGGTTTGAACGACAATTTCTGACAGACACCGTTCCACCGAAGAGATATCTTATGATCGATGAGAAGCTCTGTCTCCCTTACCCTATCCACTTCTTCATTATCAACAGAAATATCATCGACAGCTATACTGAACGGTTCATCATTATATTTTCTCAGAGTAGCTGTATTGGTATATACGAGACCGTTAAGACTGCCTATCCATAGATTCCCAGCATCGTCAATCCGACACGACCCAGTACTAAACTCTTTACCTGTCATGTTATACTCGTCACCATAATGACGGAAACTATGAAAGTCACGATCAAAACAGAATAGTCCTTTTTCGGTACCCATCCAATACTGACCATATTGATGGTCATAAATGACCAGACTGATAAAATTGTTCCATACCGATTTCTGAAGTGATATAGAATGATAACGGTCCATATCTTCATTGGTTTTAAACAGTCCTGCCAATGAATAGCAAACGATATTGTCGTGATCACCTAAAGTACAGTTTAATTCTGACACATTATTAAAAAATCCAGAAGGGAACCCCGATGAATGAATAATACCATCCTCAGGATTATAGATACAAAGACCTTTCTGTGTGGATATCCAGCAACGGCCTTGTCGATCGAACATCATACTATTAACATAACTATTATATAATTGTGAGTTCTTTTGCGAATAATGCACCATCACTGTTGGATTGTTACTATTAAAGACGAAAATACCCTGATTACCTCCCATCCATAATTCATTCTGAGGAGAGACAAGCAGCTTACTGAAACTGCCTTTCATAAGAGCAGGATTTTGAGCAAAGCGACTGAATTTAAGTGTAGAGGGATCAAATATACTGACTCCACCATCATAAGTAGCCACATAGTATCTCGAGTCATAATAGCAGATTGACGTTACTATACTTCCTCCTATAACTGACGGTGGGAAATACCTGATGATGTTTGCTTTCTCATCAATGAAGTAGAGTCCGTTACGCGTGCCTATCATCTTCTGAGTGCCATTGATATAGAAGCTGCGTACATTGATGTCATCGCTCTTAAATGACCCGAAGGAGTATACATGAAATAACGGACGACAATAGAAATTGTACGAAACACCACGGCGATAATAACCAAACCAGTTGACTCCTGACTTATCATGAAGGAAACAATAAACGGAATTATCCTGAAGCCTCAAAGAAGATTTTACATGGTATGAATTGGTAATCTGATTATTCTTAAGTGATATGACATGTGCTCCATTACCGTCGGTGGCCACATATAGATTTGCATTGTCGGTGGAGAGATCGGTTACCACATTGCACCCCACATCTACATAATGGCTAAATTTCGCTTGTCTTAGATCGAAAACAAAGAGTCCTGCGTTATCACTACCTATATAGACCATATCGCCGACGACGGTAAGTGTATGGAGGGTACCGATAAAATTGATATGACGTTTCAGGTGAAAGGCTTTCATTCGAAAGGTTGCCTTATCAAAGAGGTACAGCTCACTGTTAGAAAGCAGCCACACACGATGTTTGCTGTCAACAAAAATATCCTTGAGGACATTATTCTCGGTCATCCGGTCACGACTGACGATATAATGCTTGATATTTCCTCGTTCATAGGTGTACAAGCCTTCATCACTTCCTACATAAAGGATATTTCCATCAGAGGCCAAAGCACGGACAGAGCCTTTCAAATCGGGAATGATACGTATGAGATTATTGCGGTCGGACGAAAAGGTATAAGCTCCTGCCGAGGTGCCCACAAAGAGACTGTTGTCTTCAGTCTGGGCTATATCATAAATAGCATTGAGCTCACGATTGGGACTGGCATTAAAGGTACGCAGACGATAACCGTTGAAACTATTTAAGCCATTTCCTGTTCCTATCCAGATGATACCAAACTTGTCTTTGAAGATTCTAAAAACCGACTCACCTGCAAGACCATTTTGCACATTCAGATTATTGACATTAGGATATTCTGATGCGATGACCTCTACACTGACCACCAATATGAATGACAGCAAAATAAAAATATGGGATAGACGGTCTTTCATTGATAGTATCATATATTATTTCTGCAAAGATAAGGAAAATAATATAGCCATTCTATTTTTCTGAGATATATTTTGCATAAAAAACATACATTTTACGAGTCCAATAAGATTTGTATACCTAGTAGTTGAGTCCGGCTAAATTAGATATAATAACATAATGCATTCATTATCAGTTAATTATTAAATATATATCCATAATAATTTGATTGGAACTCTTCATTATAAGAAAAGGATGGAGTTATGTATTAAACGACTAAATTTGCACCATTATTGAATATCAAATAAGTAACAAAAATCATACCATGGACTTTAACCAAATGCAAAAACCGGATATTATCAGTGAATCTTTCACGAGATACAAAGATGTTCTTGAGGGTTATATTAACCGTCGCATCAAGGACACGGACAGATCAAAAGACATTTTACAGGATGTCTTTCTGAAATTGCTTGAATATAAAGACTTGCTATGTGTTGATAGCATGAAGAGCTTTATCTTTACGATAGCTCAAAACAAAATAGTGGACTATTTGCGCCGGGAGCAAAAGAAGAATGAAATCCACTCCTACTTATATGATATACAAGAGCCAGCCACTTACATACATATAGAAAACGAGATCTCTGAGAAAGACCTTCTTGATAAGGAAGAGATGCTCATTGAAGCGATGCCACGCCAACGTTCTTTGGTATATAGAATGTCACGCTTCGAAGAAAGATCGCTTGATGAGATTGCTCTAACCATGAATCTGAGTAAACGTACCGTAGAGTCACATCTGTTTCTTGCCAGACGTGAGATACGGGAAAATATGAAGAAAATAATATAGGGGAGTTCTAAAAATTAAATAGTTGTATTTCAGGCAATTACATTGCAT
>DAIOSW010000071.1:0-10906 GCA_036752365.1 Prevotella sp. | reverse complement strand
AGGGATATCCTTCAAAAGGGCCTCCGTCATTTTCCACTTTTATCACGGCACGGTCTTCAACGGAATAGTTTCCGGCATAGAGTGCATCAAAGCATTTCTCAATATCGCAAGGGTTAACATCCGCCAGAAATCCAAGTCTTCCGATGTTGATACCGAGAATAGGTATGTTTTTATTGCCTATTCGGCTTGCTGTTTTAAGAAATGTACCGTCGCCACCCATTGAGATAGCAAAATCAGCGTCAAAATCATTCCCCTCGATAAGTGTTGTGGGATTGACGTTGATCTGTTGTCCTATCGTGAGGAACTCATAGAATTTTTTATCAATGTGTAGTTCTGCTTCCATTTCAGACAGATAACAGAGTATCTTTTGTATAGATGCCGATTTCTTTGCTTGGTGTAAATTACCAAAAAGGGCGAATCTTAATTTGCTGGATGACATTTTCTTTGGTATTTTGGGAATAGTGTTGCAAAAATACATTTTTTTTTGATAAGAAGGGCCTTTGCTCTCAATAAATATTCAGATTACGAAATATTAAGAATATGTACTGTTGTTTTTTATCCCTTTTATGTACTTTGTTCGGTTCTCATCATGTTTTTTCCCAAACATTTATTATTTTTGCAAATGATTAATGACGTAAAACGACATCTTATCTATGATAAAATGAAGGAATAGCGTCGATAAAAAATGAAAAAATGACAAAATTAAGCGTAAACATCAACAAGGTTGCGACCATCCGTAACGCTCGTGGAGGAGATAATCCCGATGTGTTAAAAGTGGCTTTGGATTGCGAATTATTTGGTGCACAAGGGATTACCGTGCATCCTAGACCCGACGAACGTCATATTCGCTATAAAGATGTGCTTGACTTGAAACCTCAACTGAAGACAGAATTCAATATTGAAGGCAATCCGATAGACAAGTTTACTAATCTGGTGTTGCAGGTTAAACCTACGCAGGTAACACTCGTACCTGACTCGGAATCTCAGCTTACATCAAATCATGGATGGGATACAAAATCCAACATGACCTTTCTTACAGAAGTGATCGGCAAGTTTAATGAAGCAGGCATCCGCACCTCAGTCTTCGTAGATCCGGATCCCGTGATGGTAGAATATGCGGCAAAGGCCGGTGCCCATAGGGTAGAGTTGTATACTGAACCGTATGCGTCGGGTTATCTTATTGACCGTGAGAAAGCCATCGCTCCTTTTGTTGAGGCTGCTAACGTAGCCCGTGAGCTGGGACTAGGACTCAACGCAGGTCATGATCTCAGCCTAGTCAATCTCAATTACTTCTATAAGATGATACCTTGGACGGATGAAGTTAGCATCGGGCATGCCTTAATTTGTGATGCACTTTATATGGGATTAAATTCTACTATCCAGAAATATCTTGAATGTCTAAAATAAGAATATGCAGATTATCTATGAATTTCTTGCCGACGGCTTCGAGGAAATCGAAGGTCTGGCTCCTGTGGATATATTACGTCGTGGCGGAATCGAAGTGCGTACTGTTAGTATCAGCGGACGGCATCATGTGCAGACTTCACACGGCATAACAGTCGTAGCGGATATGCTCTTTGATGAGGTTGACTTCAGCGAGGCTGCACTGATCATGCTTCCGGGTGGAATGCCCGGGGCACTCAACCTGAATAACCATGATGGTGTCAAACGCGTCGTTATGGATCAGTATAAATCAGGTAGACCGATAGCTGCTATCTGTGCAGCACCAATGGTGCTGGGTGGACTCGGAATACTCCATGGCCGTCGTGCCACTTGCTCTCCTGGATTTGAAAAATACCTCGATGGGGCGGAGTGTACTTCTGAGCTTTGTACTGTCGATGGTAATATCATTACCGGCAAGGGGCCTGCTGCGACATTACCTTATGCCTACACGATCTTGGAGAAGTTTACTGACACAGAAACAATGAGAACCATAGCCAGGAAAATGCAGTATCTGCAATTGACAGGTGAGGAATAAATAAACAGAAGGATGGATTATGTTGTTATTGTCGCTGGTGGCAAAGGCTTGAGAATGGGTGGGGAAGTTCCGAAACAGTTTTTGCCTGTTGGTGGAATCCCCATACTCATGCGGACTATCATGCGTTTTCATGAGTACAACTCCGACCTTCAGATAATTCTGGTGTTACCTTCTTCACAGCAGGACTATTGGCATTCTTTATGTGAGAAATACGATTTTCATATTCCATATACTCTTGCTGACGGTGGTGACACCCGTTTTGCATCTGTCCAGAATGGGTTGGCATTCATCCCGGATGATACACATGGGGTGGTGGGCGTTCACGACGGTGTTCGTCCCTTTGCCTCTGTTGGTGTGATAACCGACTGTTACAGATCGGCTTCTGTTCACGGAGCTGTCATCCCTGTCGTCAGAGTGGTAGAGACACTCCGTCATATCGGTGGCAACACAGTTCCCAGAGGCGACTACCGTTTGGTTCAGACACCTCAGACGTTTGATATCCAACTGCTCAAGAAAGCTTATTCCCAACCGTATCGTGACAGTTTTACCGATGATGCCTCTGTCGTAGAGAGCATCGGACGTAACGTAGTTCTTATAGAAGGGAATCGAGAAAATATCAAGATAACCACACCTTTCGACCTTATTGTCGCAGAGGCTTTATCTCGTAACAATGCCTGATATATTAGACCAGGACATTCAGTATTTGCCCGGGGTTGGACCGCAGCGCAAGAAACTCCTCATGGAGGAACTCAATATTGCGTCATTCAATGACCTGCTTCAGAATTACCCATATAAATATGTAGATCGTAGCCGAATCTATCGTGTTAATGAGTTGTCGGGTGATATGCCGTTTGTTCAGGTGCGGGGCAAAATCCTCAGTTTTGAAACTTTTGATATAAGTCCTCGTAAGCAAAGACTTGTGGCTCATTTCTCTGATGGATCAGGTGTGATGGATCTGACTTGGTTTGCTGGGATAAAGTTTGTCACAAAACAGTATCATACAAATACTGATTATATAGTCTTCGGTCGTCCTACGGTTTTCAATGGACGCATTGATATTATACATCCCGACATTGATCCGGCATCTGAGTTAATGCTGAGTAAGATGGGGTTACAACCTTATTATTCTACGACTGAGAAGATGAAGAAGATGGGGCTCACTTCACGTACCATCGAACGTCTTACGCAAAACATGCTTGAACGTCTTACCCAGCCAATTGCAGAGACCCTGCCACAGTTTATTACGGATCATCTTCATCTTGTAACACGTGACGCTGCGATGAGAAATGTCCATTATCCGAAGAATGCCGATGAACTGAAAAGGGCACGTCTGCGTCTTAAGTTTGAAGAGTTGTTTTATATACAACTAAATATATTAAGATATGCAGCGGATCATCGCCGTAAGTATCGGGGGTATGTCTTCTCACATGTAGGTGACCATTTTAATTTCTTTTTCCACAATAACCTTCATTTCCCGCTTACTGAAGCACAAAAACGGGTGATTCGTGAGATACGCCGTGATGTGGGAAGCGGCAGACAGATGAACAGATTGCTTCAGGGTGATGTGGGCAGTGGCAAGACGCTTGTCGCACTGATGACAATGCTCATCGCCATAGATAATGGATATCAGGCCTGTATCATGGCTCCTACGGAGATACTTGCCGAACAACATCTCATAACGATCTCAGAATTCCTCAAAGGGATGAATCTTAATGTGGCACTGCTTACCGGTATTGTCAAAGGCAAGAAGCGGGAGGCTGTACTCAACGGTATCCTTGACGGAAGCATCAATATTCTTGTTGGTACCCATGCTGTCATCGAGGAAAATGTGCAGTTTGGTAATCTTGGAATGGTGATAATCGACGAACAGCATCGATTCGGAGTGGCACAGCGGGCGAAGCTCTGGAGTAAAAATGTCAATCCTCCTCACGTGCTTGTGATGACCGCCACACCTATCCCCCGTACTTTAGCAATGACGCTTTATGGAGATCTTGACGTAAGTGTTATTGACGAACTCCCTCCCGGACGTAAACCAATACAAACGCTTCATAAGTTTGATAACCAGTCAATAAGTCTTTACTCGGGCATCCGTCAGCAGATTAATGAGGGTCGCCAGGTCTATATCGTTTTTCCTTTGATAGAGGAGAGCGAAAAGAGCGATCTTAAGAATCTGGAGGATGGTTATGCGCATCTTTGTGAGGTATTTCCGGAATTTCATATCAGTAAGGTTCATGGCAGGATGAAATCAAAGGAAAAAGAGGTTGAAATGCAAAAGTTTGTTAATGGGGAAACCCAGATACTCGTATCGACAACAGTTATCGAAGTGGGAGTAAATGTGCCTAATGCTTCAGTGATGGTCATCAATAATGCGGAACGTTTCGGACTCTCTCAGTTACACCAACTCCGAGGGCGGGTTGGACGTGGTGCTGACCAGTCATATTGCATACTTGTCACTGGTTTTAAACTGGCTAAGGAGACACGTAAGAGGATAGATATTATGTGTGGTACGAATGATGGGTTTGAAATAGCCGAAGCCGACCTGAAATTGCGTGGTCCAGGTGATCTGGAGGGGACACAACAGAGTGGCGTGGCGTTTGATCTTAGGATCGCAGACATAGCCCGAGATGGTCAGATTGTACAACTTGCCCGTGATGAGGCTCAGAAGATTATTGATGCCGATCCAACCTGCTCAAAACCCGAATATAATATGCTATGGAATCGCCTCGCCGCACTGCGTAAAAACAATATTAACTGGGCTGCAATTTCTTAATAATCGATTAATAATCAGTCTCATTCCTGATTTTCGAAAGTGTTAAAATCAAAATAAAAATAGTTAACGGGAATCGACTTCGAGCTTTTTTTATTATCTTTGCAATTGTCTTTTGGTTAACGCGAAAACATTTGTAATGTTATGGAAACAACAGAAGACCCTTTTCGATGATTCTTAGAACAATAAAAACATTAACAGTAATAGCACTGATGACCTTAGCGTCCGTTCCTGTCTCAGGACAGGACATGTTAGCGCGTCAGGCACCTATAGATAGAAAAATGAAGGCTGTAGATTCTGTGGCTCTTCAAAGATTAATTAGTAATGAACAGGCACAATCACCTGCCGGTGAAGTTTATTCCGATTGGAATAATCAGTATGCACATCGTACAAATTCAGAAATCCCTGATTCTTTCAGAATAGATTTACGTCATTTCTGTATGCCGACACCTAGCCGTGTGATCACATCCAACTACGGACATCGTTGGGGACGTGAACACAAAGGCTTAGACGTGAAGGTTTACATCGGCGATACTATTCGTGCAGCATTCACTGGAAAAGTACGTATTGTGAGATATGAAGCTGCAGGTTATGGTAATTATATCGTAATTCGCCATCCTAACGGTTTGGAGACTATTTATGGACACTTGTCAAAACAGCTCGTTGCGGAAAATCAGGAAGTACGTGCAGGAGAACCTATCGGACTTGGTGGTAACACCGGACGCAGTACCGGTTCTCACCTTCACTTCGAAACACGTTTCCTTGGTATTGCCCTTAACCCTATTTTGATGTTTGATTTCCCTAATCAGGATGTCACTTCAGACTTCTTTACTTTCCGTAGAGACTCTTATGCTAGTGAATCTTTAGTGGCGTCAAGACGTAATGCGACTCGTGCTGAACGCGAAGAGGCAGAAAATGATAATGGAAACAAAGTCAGCAATAACAGTGAAAGCGATGGCATTACTCGTTTCCACAAGGTTTCTTCCGGAGAAACATTGTCGTCTATCGCTCGCAAGCGTGGAACAACGATTGATAATATTTGTAAGCTTAATCATATCGGTCGTAACTTCAGAGTTATACCTGGTCAGATCTTAAGATATTCTTAGAAACTATTGTATGAATAGATATAGGGGGCGTGTTGAATTGATTCGACACGCCTCATTAATTATATATAGTATCAATCTTCTTTTCTGATACTGTCTTCCCATATATAGCCGAATCTTAACATATCCATCTGATAAATTGCTAAAATCGTATTTTAATCAAATAATATTCTTTGTTTTTCTATGTGTCTCAATAATTTCCGTATATTTGTACCTCATTTAATAGACAAATATGAAGAATATATTATTGACGGCCGCAATGGCCTTTTGTGCTTTCAGTGCAAATGCACAGACAAACTATTCTATTGCAGTTGATGTAAAGACTGCCGGTGACGGGATGGCTTATGTCTATGATCTCAACAATGGTGTCAAGCTAGACAGTGCGATAGCTGTAGGCGGTAAATTCACCATCAAAGGAACAGTGAAAGAACCTACTTACGGTATAATTATTGCCAATAAGGGAGGTTTTCAAAAACCGTTCTGGATTGACTCCACCCCAATGTCATTTACAGAAGATGCAGCACAGACTCAAGGGTCTGAAGTCAATAAACGGCTTGCCATTGCGTTGAAGGAAATGGAAGGAGTAGAAAAGGACGAGGTGGGTATGAACAACTTTGTCAAAAAAACACTTGAGGATAATAAGACGAATGTGATTCCGATCTTGTTCCTGACATTCTGCAGTGCCAATATGGATGTTAATTATCTAGACGGGTATCTTAAAAATTACACGGCTTATGATGCTAATCCTCTGATGAAGAGAGTAAAGACCAATGTAGCTACCATGCGCAAATCGGCTGTGGGTTCTATGGCTCAGGATATAGTTCTCAATGATGTAAACGGGAAACCTCAGAAGTTGTCATCGTATCTGGGTAAAGGTTATACTCTCATTGACTTCTGGGCAAGCTGGTGTGGACCATGTCGTGCCGAGATGCCAAACGTAAAGAAAGCGTATGAGACCTATTCTCCAAAGGGCTTTAATATCGTAGGTATATCACTTGACAATAAACTGGACGCGTGGAAAGAGGCCATCACAAGTATAGGGATCAAATGGGCCCAACTCAGTGATCTGAAAGGATGGCAGAGTGCGGCAGCCGATCTCTATGGGGTTCGTGCTATTCCTGCAACATTCCTTGTTGATCCACATGGGAAAATCATCGCACGCGATTTACGTGGTGAGGAGCTTCTGAATAAACTCGCAGAACTATATAAATAAGCGAAAAATATCATTTCGGGAAATTTTGCCAACTATCATGGTATTTCTGCCATCGCTTCTCTTGTAAATAGATCATATCTTTGCACCATCAAAACGAAGATAAACAGATCTTAGCAAAAAGGAGATATCCTTTAGCCTTCGATTAAAAAGTCTTTGTATAAGAATCAAAAACAAGGAAATTATGAACAAGATTAAATCAACAATTGCCGCGCTGATGTCGCTTCTAACTCTTTCAGCTTGTGCTGGAAGTAACAGCAAACAGCCGACAACAAATCAAAAGGAGAAAAGTAATATGGAGACAATTCATTTGACAAAGGCAGAGTTCTTAAAGAAAGTGTGTAATTATGAGGCTAACCCCAATGAGTGGAAGTATGAGGGCACCGTACCTTGTATCGTTGACTTTTATGCAACATGGTGTGGACCTTGTAAGATGATTGCACCCACATTAGTGGAACTGGCTAAAGAGTATGAAGGAAAAATCGTCGTCTATAAAGTAGATGTCGATCAGGAACAGGACTTAGCTGCAGCCTTCGGTGTGCAAAGTATTCCTACACTGCTCTGGATCCCGATGAAGGGTAATCCTACGGTTACACGTGGAGCATTGATGAAGAGTGATATGAAAAAGATGATTGACCAAACACTGCTCAAATAAAGAATATTGATCATTACGGCCATAACGTAAAAACTTATATAGCAATGAATCATGCCGTAACAATAGATTATGAGTTTAGTACTCGCCTCGACGGAAATATCGCCATCACATCCAAATTCCATGAGAATAAGGCTTTACAGAAGAATTCTACACTGTATAAGTTCCTTTGGGTGAGAGATGGAGATGTTTCCGTTGTGGTCGATCATGTTAAGATGACACTGCATAAGGATGAGATCATTCCTCTTACGCCGCTTCATCATCTCGATATTGATGCTGTCAACGGAGAGTATATCACTGTGCTCTTTAACAGTAACTTTTATTGTATATTTGGTCATGATGATGAAGTGTCGTGCAGCGGATTCCTTTTTCATGGTTCAAACAATCTGATGGTGTTGAAGCTGACCGATGAAGAGTCTCAAACATTATCTTCCGTTATCGATGAGTTTATCGATGAGACAGAGATTCATGACCGTCATCAGGAGGAGATGCTCCGGATACTCCTCAAACGTTTTATTATTAAAAGCACCCGTATCGCACGAAAACGTTATTCAATGAGTGAAGATTGCGAGAAGGCATTCGATATCGTGCGGAAGTTCCATGTGCTGGTAGATAACAATTATAAGGAGAAAAAACGGGTACAGGATTATGCCGACATGCTTTTCCGTTCACCCAAAACCTTATCAAATCTTTTTGCTTCTTATGATTTGCCTTCGCCGCTGCGTCTCATTCACGAGCGTGTTGAGGCTGAAGCCAAACGTTTGCTTCTTTATACGGACAAAAGTGCAAAAGAGATTAGTGAGATTTTGGGATTCGAAGATCTGGCCACGTTCAGCCGTTTCTTTAAGAAAATGTCCGGGAAGAGTATCTCTGATTTTAGAAAAGAGACAGAACGGAGTGAAAATTAAATTCCAAATTTTGGAAAGATCCACGTTTAATAGCTTTTAATGATATTTTTAAGGCATTGGTATTGGTAGAACCTCATTTAAAGAAGTTACGGACTGTTTCACAACAGTCCGCATCTTTGTAAATAATTTATTTATTTACTAACCATTATTTGTTGATATCTATTCAAAAAAAGTATTTACAATGATTTATGCCGTTCTTTATAGTTAGAGATTTTTATTTAGTACGTAATATTCCGGTTCAAAGTATCTTTGTTATATCAATGATACGATAGATCGGAATGAATTTTACTTCGCAAAGTTAAGTTGATAAATTTTACTTGGAATGTAAAATGTTCAACAAATGCATTTTTTACACTAAAAATGTCCAATTTTTGGACAGTTGTATGTTGTTTTTTATTTATTTTTGAATAAAATCGATAGCCTCATCAAGAAGTCCTTTCTGAAACTTATCTTTTGTTTTCTGCTTCATCTCTTCAAGACTTTCCTTACATAAAGCCTTTTCCTGCTTACTGAGGAGCTTTTCGCTTCGTTTGCAGAGGTCGTTTATTTTTGCGACGATAGAGTAGCTTAAAGTGCTTTCATCACCCTTGTAAAGGTTCTTAAGTACGTTGAATTTACTTAACCATCCAACTGTCGTATTTTCATTATTTTCGTTATTCTCATGACTGCCATAATTGTTAAGATACTCAGATGGAACTGTCATATCTTTGTTAAACTTTGGTCTGAGCATCTTATATTCCTTTCCATCTAAGTTATAAAAGATAGTATCTCCATTCATCTTGAAAGAATTATTATTGAACGGATTATTCTCATCAATTGAGGGTTGTTTCTTATTTGGTAACTTTCCGTAAATGAATATTACAGCTCCATTTATTTTCTTTGATTTGTCATCAGCAATCCATTCCAAGGCATAAGAATAGCGGTGCGTTGAATCTGTTTTGTCTATTACATTCATTACTAGAAGATTTTGATTCTGCATGGCACCTACTGTGATATATGCTCCATCATCGCCATATATCAGATTATATGTCTCTCGTTTTGCCGAGTTTGCATCTTGGCGTATTGACCAATAAGCTACATCATGATCCTTTTCGAAAGCATGATATATGTCATCAAAGTAGTAGGACTCGTCGTTCCTAGGTATTGAGAAATTATATACATTACACATCGACATGATGTGATTTGTTTTAGGATCTTTTATTTCAGAAATCTTACTGGTTAACTTGATGTCGTCATTTGATATAAAGGCTTTCAATGAAGCTTTTACATTATCCTGTGCGAAGATATTGATTGGCAAAGCCATAATTGCTGCAAAAATGATGCAAGCACTGATTTTTTGATTTATTGTCTTCATAATCTTAATATTATATTATTTGTATATGATGTTTCTTGTATATGATGCGACAGCTTTATCTAATGATGCTGAAGGGGATACAAGTACAGTTTGTATCTTCGGCTGATGAGTCTGAGAGAGGTTTAGATCGCTCACTGCATAAGCTATTTCTATCAGTCTGTCAGAGGTGTTGATCTCTTTTTCTATTACGTCCATATATTCCTGATCCTGCTTCTGAGCAGTCTGTAGGATGTCATTGCAGGTTTTAATTTCGTCATCTATCTTTTGGAACTCTAAACTATCTTTCTGTTCATGATTGTGCTTCTTTATCGTAGTCTTTTTGTTCAGTATTACTTTTCTTTTTGTTGCAACGTTCTGAGCAATGATAACATTACTCAAGATCAATCCTTTTTTGTTTGTTGTATCGTTGTCCGTGGGTATCGTATTTTCTTTCTTGCACAAAGTGGCATTATTGTCAAGTTTAACATCCGAGTTTCTCCAAGTGAATGTAATTATCATCAGAAGAATAGCCACAGCAGCTGTAATAAATATCCATCGTTTACGCATCGATTTAATTTTGTCAGTATTTGATTCCTTACTTCTGATTGGATCATTTTCCATACCTCTGTCAAAATAAGCAAACATTTCTTTAAAGGGTTTCCATTCTGGCTTTACCTCGTGAGTCCTGAAATATTCGCCGAGTTCCTTCTCCTCCTTCATGCTGCTGGTGCCTGTCATGAAGTGGTCAATAAGTGTCTGTATATATTTATCTACGTCCATAATTTCTGTTTTTATAATTTAGACATTCTTTTTTTCTCCGCTTCTATTCGTTGTCTAAAATCACTCAGAAGAGAGGCTCTGGCCTTTGAGAGCAATGTACAGACAGAGTCTTTTCCGATACCCAATATTTGTGCTATTCTGTGTTCGAACGTTTTTCCACCTGTCGCATATAGAG
>DAIOSW010000070.1:0-11197 GCA_036752365.1 Prevotella sp. | reverse complement strand
TTGTCTCCGGCCTTATAACCTTCCATTGGGGCATTCTCGCCTTCCGCCTTGAAATAAGCACTTATACGTTCCTTGGCCATCACAACCGTGATAGGCTCAGCTGTATACATATTAAATGTCTGGACAGCAATGTATTCTATTTTAGGGCCTACACAGAGAGCGGTATTTGAAGGTAAGGTCCATGGAGTTGTTGTCCATGCAATGAAGTAGGCTGTACCCCACTCTGTCATCTCAGGTTTAGGATTTTTCATCTTAAACTGTGCAGTAACAGTAGTGTCCTTTACATCACGATAACAACCGGGTTGGTTTAGTTCGTGACTTGACAATCCTGTACCTGCTGCCGGTGAGTACGGCTGTATTGTATAGCCTTTGTAAAGCAGCTCTTTATTATAGAACTGTTTCAAAAGCCACCATAGAGTCTCTATATATTTATTATCGTATGTGATATATGGATTGTCAAGATCTACCCAATATCCCATTTTGTGCGTGAGATCAGTCCACTCCTGTGTGAACTTCATCACGTTAGTTCTGCATTTCTTATTATATTCTTCAATAGATATTGTTTTACCAATATCTACCTTTGTTATACCTAACTCTTTCTCCACACCAAGTTCAACTGGCAATCCGTGAGTATCCCATCCGGCTTTACGGTGAACTTGATAACCTTTCATTGTTTTATAGCGGCAAAAAATGTCTTTGATGGAACGAGCTAAAACATGATGAATACCGGGCAGACCATTGGCCGATGGAGGACCTTCATAAAATACAAATGAAGGACATCCCTCGCGCTCCTCTATAGATTTATGGAACACATCATTGTTGTCCCAATCTTTCAATACTTCCTTATTAACTTCAGTAAGGTTTAAACCTTGATGTTCGGCGAATTTCTTTGCCATGGTGATATATCTTTTAATCTTTACTCTATTTTAAGGCGCAAAGGTACGTAAAAATATTCACGATACAAAAGAAAAACTATTTTTTTTATAGGACGGTATTCTGTCAGTATATCTGTTAATATTTGACGGATATATTTATGAAATCCTACCGGCATATTGAGCTGCACTTTCAGCACACCTTTCACCATCAACACCAGCAGATACGATTCCACCGGCATAACCGGCACCTTCACCACAAGGAAAGAGTCCCTCGATTCTGATATGCTGAAGGGTATCTTTGTCACGCAGTATGCGTACAGGACTGGATGTACGTGTTTCTACACCGATCAAAATAGCTTCATTCGTCAGAAATCCGTGACTCATCTGCCCAAACCTCTCAAATCCTTTTTGTAATCTACTTACGATACCTTCAGGCATCCAGAAGTGAAGAGGACTACTGATCAATCCTGGAGCATAGCTGCTTTTCGGAAGATCATAACTCAGGTGTTTGTGAACAAAATCTACCATTCGTTGTGCCGGAGCTGTTTGTTTCATGTTTCCAGCTTGCCAGCAATTACGTTCCATCTCCTCTTGATAGTGCATTACCCGTAATTTATCATCTCCAGGTACATCTTCGGGGCGTAATTCTACCACCATACCACTATTCGACCATTGGGTTCCTCGATTGGAAGGACTCATTCCGTTGACCACAATTTGTTGAGGACCTGTAGCGGCTGGTATAACGAAACCACCCGGACACATACAGAAACTGTATACGCCACGACCTTCAACCTGTGTAACGAAATTATATTCAGCAGCGGGTAGATATTCTCCTCGGCCTTTCGGATTATGATATTGTATTTGATCGATAAGCTCTTGTGGATGTTCCAGTCTCACGCCTACAGCAATACCTTTAGACTCTATATCTATATTACTGTCATTTAGATATTTATAAACGTCCCTTGCAGAATGTCCTGTGGCTAAGATAACCGGGCCATGGAACGTTTTCTCCTTGTTGCTTTCCATAGCTATAGCCTCAACCCCAATCACACGATTTTCATTGATAATGAGAGAAGTCATCTTGGTCAGAAAATGAACCTCACCTCCGCAGGCAATAATGGTATTGCGCATGTTTTCAATAACAGCCGGTAACTTGTCAGTACCTATATGGGGATGTGCATCGGCTAAAATTTCCGTATTGGCACCATGCTGACAGAAAACATTGAGTATCTTATCTATATTTCCGCGTTTTTTACTTCTGGTATAGAGTTTGCCGTCGGAATAAGCACCGGCTCCTCCCTCTCCAAAGCAATAATTACTTTCGCTGTCTACCTTCTGTGTACGTGTAATATTTGCAAGGTCTTTTTTACGTTCGTGAACATCTTTACCACGTTCTAGTATCACTGGCCTATATCCAAGTTCGATGAGCCTCAATGCCGCAAAAAGTCCTCCAGGGCCTTCTCCAACTACGATTATTTCTTTGTGTCCATTGACATTAGGATAATCGGTATGGATATATTCGTCATCCTGGGGATATTCATTGATGTAAACACGTACTTTCAGATTGACGTATATGGCACGTTGACGTGCATCTATACTTCTTTTCAGTATCCTTACAGCCATGATTGTCCGGGCGTCGAGCCCTTCTTCTTTGGCCAAATAAAGTTTTATAGACTGATTGCTGGCAGCTTGTTGCGGTAAGACGCGAACTTGATATTCATTAATCATATACTTATATTTGGCTGTAAAGGTACTGTAAAAAATCGATTAGGTGAAGGATTTTCCTATTTATTCACCTTCACCTAATCGTCAAATACTAGAATTTGATATCCAGTCCTACTCCAATAACCTTATTAGTACGAGTAAACTCGTCAGTACACTTCACAGGAATAGCACCTGACGTAGAAGCGATTGTTGAATTGTACTCTTTCGTAAAGGTGTCATAGTTCGTCCAAAAATATGCAAGGTTCAGTTTAGCATTTTTGGTTACGTTGATACCTGCACCCAAACCAACAGAATAACTACTTGTAACAAAACTCATGTCGGTCAGATAACTGCCATCACCAAGTCCATAGTTGGTTTTCTGTATACCTGCACTTACTTGTATAACCTTGTTAATATCATATTCTGCTCCTGCTAAGTATTCCTGCGTATTAGATGAAAGCAGTTTCTGCTTGTCATTTGCCATCTTGGCATCTTTGTCCAAGAAATAGTGATAACCGGCATTCACTCTTAGGGACGGTAATATTTCATACTGTGCACCGATTGTAAACAAGCCAGGAAGGTCATTAGGAGTGTTCACACCATCTTTGAACAATCCCGTGTCATCACGTTTGGTGTTATTCTGAATATTGACTTTAGTGATAAACTCAAATTTAGCACCGATATTCAGTCCTCCCCATTTATAGTCAACACCAATAATCGGTGTAATACCCCAACCCGTCTGTTCACATTCCAAATATTTGTCTGCAAACTGTTTTTTTGTAGAGTTTGCTGTTTCAGCTGCTTTGGTGTAAGATGCAGATGTCTGCTCATATTTTGCCTTGGTCGCTTCGTCGGTGATCTCAGTAGCTCGCATCTTATAATAAAAAGCCATCTGATTGTAAGTATCAGCCTTGGTTCCAAAATAACTGTAGAGATTTTCGTTTATACCATCTATATTGGCAGAGATACCTGTGATACTACCCTCATATTTGTTCATGATGTAGTTGAAACGAAGACCTCCATAAACAGAAAGATGTTCGTTAAACTTATAGGTAGCACCGGTTTGTAGACCAAACACATATTGACGACCATAGATATAACTGTTCACTGAATAACCTGAACTCGTCGAAGTAATACCTTGTGAAGAGAGTAACGCCGGAATCATCGCTATCTGACGTTCGAAAGAACCCAATCCATCGTTGAACGTACATTTTCCGCCACCTCCGGTGATTGCGAAACTTGCCTGAAATCCCCAGTTGTCATAGTTAAGTGCTGCCTGCACAGAAGGAACGACGGGAACAGAAGCCTCACCTTTAAAGAGTTTTTTACCATTGGCATCACCACCATTAAGGACGAAAGGTGTATAAAAAGGAGTGCCTTGATATTGCGGTACTAGTACCGTTAATCCGCTATTGATATTTCTGGTCTGGTAAACGTTCTGTACATTAAAAGAGATATGGAGTCCCTTTCCCAAGAATGCCACACCGGCAGGATTACTATAGACTCCGTCAATACCTATAGCTCCGTCGCGAGCTGGATTTCTCAAAAATGCCGCATTCTGGTTCGTATTTGTGAGCAGACCTCCGGCAAAAACATTGTTACCCACAGCGATTGTTATCGCCAAACTAATTAATTTTAATTTATTCATCTTAATTACATTAAATTAAATTGGCCGCAAAGGTAAGTAAATTGTTCTATATTTCCTATTTTGAAGAGGTTTGCTTAATTATTATTAACAATAGATATGGTAATGGTCTATCTTTTACTCTTAGGTAACGTGAACCAGAATGTAGATCCTTCTCCCAACACGGAATCAACTCCAATCTGCCCTTTCATCTGTTCGACAATGCTGCGGCAGATAGAGAGTCCAAGTCCTGTTCCGGGTATAAATGAGTTAAGTTTTACAAATCTGTCAAAAATCTTATGTTTATTCTCTTCATCTATCCCAATACCGGTATCAGTCACAGAGAATTTAATGTACTCATCATCAACCCAAGAATAAGATAGAGTGATGCTTCCTTCTGTTGTAAACTTGATAGCATTGGCCATAAAATTAGATAGAACTTGATTCTTTTAATCAGATTCTCTTTGTATAGCTGTCCTTCTTCGTTATGCTGGCGTTCACGGCTCAGTTCTATACACACCCCTAATATGTTTGCCATCGAAAGCATCCAGAGATAGTCTTCATTATTCCATTGACGAGAGAATCCAGCAGTATAGATGCCAACATATCCCCATACCTTCTGATCATTAGAAAGGGGTATTACCATGATAGAGCGTCTGTCTTTGGATTTGAGTAGTTGATATTCTGCTTTTGCCTCTGGAGGTAGTTGACTAAGCGAATCCAGCACTATGGAGTGATTTGACTTGATGGTTTTTGTCCACCATTTTACATCGTCACTTTTTATTCTTCCAAATTTGGATCTTCTAAAATTTGAATCTTTAGAAACGACAAAAGTACTCTGATGGATATTGCCATTATTGGTAAATTCTGAAATATAGGCATCGGATGCTCCATAATATTGAATCATACAGTTTAAGGTATTGTCAACAATGTCTTTTTCATCCTTATCCGTAAGGAAATCAGAGAGTGCAACAGCAATATTATCTATATTTTTTAGAAGTCCAGTTGTTTCTTTTACTATAGACATATTCCTTTTAGGTTCAGCAGTAGAGATCACTTGAAATGAACCAAAATCACATTTTCGGTTATCATCAGCAATACTATATCCAAGATTACATTTTATCCATAGCTCACCGCGAGGGCTGATGATAGGAAACTTGCGACTATATATTCCCTGTTTCTTTAGATTTATGTTAAATATCTCAGTGGATATCAGTTCACGATAATCTTCCCGAACAAAACCTACAGCTTCATCGAAGCTGATAACATGACTGTCCAGTTCTAACAGATCTTTTAAATAATCGGATATGGTGAAAGTCAGCGACTCATAATCGGCCTCCCACCAGCTGGATTGTGTTACTTTGGCCAAATCGCGGTAACGATCTAAATCTGTACGTGTAGAGATGTTGCTTTTCATATTAGTATTATTAGATTTATAATGAGTTATTTTTATCATTTACCTTCTTCTATCCGTTTCTATGCTGACGCTAATTGTTGTCGAAGGTGTTATTTTGTAAGAGACCATGGTTCCGATCCTATCTCCAATATCGTTCATATATCTCATGGGTAAAGGAATCTTTGGATTCATCAATGATTTTTGTGCGTAAACGAAGGCATCCCATTTCTCATCAATATGATAGCCTAACACAGCACTTATGCCTGTATCATTGAATCCTGCATTATTCCAATTCAGATGATTATAGTATCCGCCAATTGCCAATGAGAATTTTTCAGATATTTGAGTGGCGTACATGATAGAGAGATTTTGGGCAAATCCAGCCCCGGGATATGAGTGTTTACCTAACCCAACTGTGACGCTCATACCGAAAGATGCGTTTAGACCGGGGTGTAAATTCCACATGTCATAACCTCCCCAATATCCGGTAGGCATTATCATTGGTGAAGCCGTGTATGAGTTAAGTTCGGGTAAATTCAGTTGTAACGGATTTAATGTTAATGAGTCATCTATATGAGCCTTAGAATATGTTTCCGCACCCCCCACAGATAGCGGTTTCGGTAAATCGGTATGATCATTGTCATCCTGTGCATTTGTAGATAAGCAACATACCAAAAAAAGGACATAAGTATAGAGTCTAATTTTCATCATAAAATGAGCACTTAATGAATCCCACTCACGACTTTGAGCCGTACTTTCTTTTGCAAATATATAAAATAATTCTATAAATTAGAACTAATTCTTGATTCATATTTTGTAATAATCATTATATTTGCATAAAATTTACATTAATTTAATTTTAGATGAGTTTATCATGATTAATTCGGAATTACTTTATCCTCAAAGTATAGCAATAATAGGTGCCTCCAACAATGTTCATAAGACAGGTGGAGCTATACTTCGGAATATAATTAATGGAGGCTACAAGGGAGTTATTTATCCGGTCAATCCTAAAGAGAAAATCGTGCAGGGATTGACTGTTGTCAATGATATTAAAAACCTGCCACCTACAGATCTCGCAATACTTGCCATACCAGCGGCATTATGTCCTGACACGGTTGAGACACTCGCACAAGTTGCTCATGTGAAAGCCTTTATCATTCTTAGTGCAGGTTTTGGTGAAGAGACGGCAGAAGGAGCGGAACTTGAAAAACGTATATTAGATGTCACAAAACGATATGGAGCGTCACTTATTGGTCCTAACTGTATAGGAATGATGAATATCTGGCACCATAGTGTGTTTACTCAGCCCATTCCTATACTTCACTCTGATGGTGCCGATCTTATCTCCAGTTCAGGGGCAACTGCTGTATATATTCTTGAGGCAGCCATCAGTAAAGGATTAATGTTTAATTCAGTATGGAGTGTCGGGAATGGGAAGCAGAATGGTGTGGAAGATGTATTACAATACATGGATGAGCACTTTGGAGAGGAAAACTTCGGAGGTGGATCTACAATCAAATTATTATATATAGAAAATATAAAGGATCCTGATCGTTTGCTCTTTCATGCATCATCTCTTATTAAAAAAGGATGTCACATCGCTGCTATTAAAGGTGGAACGAGCGAGAGCGGGAGTCGTGCGGCCTCATCTCATACAGGAGCTATTGCAAGCAGTGATTCTGCAGTAGAGGCTCTTTTCCGTAAAGCTGGTATCATCCGCTGCTTCAGTCGTGAAGAATTGACCACTGTCGGTTGTATATTAACCCTACCTTCACTAAAAGGAAAGAATATTGGGATAATAACCCATGCCGGTGGACCTGCTGTTATGCTAACAGATGCACTCTGTAAAGGTGGACTTTACGTGCCCAAATTTGAAGGGGACAAGGCTATGGAACTCAAGAGTAAACTTTTTCCTGGTGCCAGCGTAGGAAATCCTATCGACATACTGGCAACAGGCACTCCTCAACAACTGGATATCTGCATTGATTACTGTGAGAACGTGTTTACTGATATAGATGCCATTATTGTAATTTTTGGAACTCCCGGACTTGTAAGTGTTCAGGAAGCGTATGAAGTTTTACATCAGAGGATGCTCACAACGACCAAACCGATTATACCGATACTGCCTTCAATGCATACCGCGGGACAAGAGGTGAGAGACTTCCTTGCCAAGGGACATGTTAGTTTCAGTGATGAGGTAACTTTAGGTGCAGCATTAGTACGGATCTTGACAACATCCAGTCCGGCAGATAATGAAATAGAACTGTTTGGAGTCGACGTCCCCCGCATCAGACGTATCATTGACACGCTACCGGATTCATGTGATATGTTTATATCCCCCGATAAGGTGCACGAATTGTTTCATGCGGCAGGTCTTCCCTTAGTTCCGGAGTTAGTCTCAACCGAAGAGAACTCACTCATTGAGTTTGCTGAAAAGGTAGGGTTCCCGGTCGTTGCAAAAGTTGTAGGACCAATTCACAAAAGTGACATTGGTGGAGTCTGTTTGAATATTCATACAGGCGAACATCTCCGTAAAGAGATACGAAGAATGAAATCCTTACAAGGTGTGACGGCTGTTATGGTTCAACCGATGCTGGAAGGAAAGGAATTATATGTCGGTGCAAAATATGAAGACCGTTTCGGTCACGTGGTATTATGCGGATTAGGTGGTATCTTTGTGGAGATACTCAAAGACGTATCGTCAGGTCTTGCCCCGTTGTCATACAGTGAAGCCTATAGTATGATACACAATCTGAGGGGATATAAGATTATCAAAGGTTCACGAGGACAAAAGGGTATTAATGAGGATAAGTTTGCGGAGATAATTGTTCGTCTCTCTACCCTTCTTCGTTTTGCCACAGAGATAAAAGAAATGGATATCAATCCTCTTTTGGCTACAGAAAGAGAGATATGGGCTGTTGATGCAAGAATAAAAGTGGTAAAATAAAAGGGTTATTATATCATCAAAAAGAGCTCACCTTTTCATGGGGTGAGCTCTTTTTCTTAAATTATTGTTTTGTTATTTAACAACAAACTTCTTACCGTTTATAATGTATAGTCCTTTAGGCAGATTCTTCAATGGCTGGTTGCTCTTTTGGATGATCAATCCATTGATAGAATAAACATTTCCATTCTGTAAATTGGTTGTCGATTCTGAGATACCTGTAGGAATTACTTTAACGATAGAGTCACTACTGATTGGATACAACTGATACACATTATTATAAAAACCGACAATAGCTGTGATGCTTTGTATGTTCTTCGGCATGATATAACTTGTATTAAATACGCTGTATTTATCGTAAATGATGACAGTGTCTGTACCCTGGATAAGATATGGAGCCCCGTTAATTGAATCAATCTTGGCATTCTCTATCGTGACAAACTTCGATATAACTGCTGCATTCTTGATATCATTCAGAGTCATTGAAGTAGAAGTGACAGTTGCACTCTCTTCCGTGAACGAAGAGATAGTTGTACTATCACCCACGCTCAACTCAGGCGTACCTGAGTAGAGGATGTATTGACCATTGATGTAACCTGTGATAGACTTGCCTGCAGTGATCTGGAGACCTGTCTTATAAAGTAAGATCGCACCGGTATTATCCTCTATGTATATGTTATCTCCATTGGCATAGGTTACTTTTGCTCCATTCAACATCAGTTTGGCATTTGTCTTTGTTGCCATCGCTTTCAAAGCAGCAATATTTGCAGCAACCGCCAAAGGTGGAGCTGGTTCTGTGTAAGTTGTTGTCGTTTCATCTGCATCTTGATAGATGGCAACGATCTTATTAATTTGTGTACTTCCAGCAATATTTAGAATCGCGTTTGTAGAATTTCCGGTCCATGTGGATGTAGTATTTCCATTGATGGTATTTCCTGAATTAAAGCTGCCTGAAATCGTTATACTTCTCAAAGACATTCCAGTAGGTACATTGAATAATAATTTGCCACTATAAACACGCAATTGAACTTTTCCACTTGACAACCAGAAACGGTTGGCTGTAGTCGATGCAGCAGTCTTAGGTGTGATGGTAAGAGTGAGATTCTTTGCTGTTATAATCTTATTGCTTGTGATATCACCTGCTGTACTTGAGCTTGTCGATACAGCATAAGTAGAATCATTGAAGCTGATGGTTGCAGTATCAACAACAATCACTTTTGGAGAATAAATATCAACTTTTGTCAATATGTCGGAGAAACGATAAAGATTGTATGCTTTATCACCGGAGACGATGGCTGTTTTCACTCCATTTTTCCCGTAGTTGTTGATATATGTATAAACTCCATATTGATTTGATTGACCATTTGCTATCGAAATATTACCACCATTAATCGCTGTTGATGTATCAGAACCGTCAGCATTTAATTTGTAAATAGGATACATAAAGCCGAATCCGGTATAGAGCTTGGGAGTCATACCACTTGTCATGAATTCAACATTCAGTCCTGGAATAATATCTGTAGTGGATGCGGTAGAGGAAGAGAAATCATAATAATACTCATCTGCTATTACACTGCCATAGGAACTTGGCCATTGTGAACTTGAGCCAGGTAAAGGACCTTCTGAAGTCTTCAATTTCCAGTTTGCTGAAAGATCAGTTGCTGTAAGCTTTGTAAAATCAATGGTCTTTGACAACACATATTTTACTGTATTGTCAATAGTATCAGTCGTTGATTTATAGCCTGAAGAACTTGCTGTGATGTAATATTTACCAGCAGCCGTTGCATTAATTGTACCGTTGAAAGACACTCCATTTTCAGTTGGTACACTTGCTCCTGATGGAATAAAATCATAAGTCAGTGTGGCAGTTGGAGTAAGCAATACGTTTGTATTATTGCAAGTCACCGAATATGTTTTGGCGTATCCCTCGGACATTGTAGTGACCGAAACAAGAGGTGTTGCAAGAGATAATTCTGTACCTGCAGCGATATCGAATGCCAGAACTTCAGATGTGTCTGTGGCACTTGTACTTACCACGTAGTATTTTGTAGAGTCACTGACTGTCACGTCGACAGTGTTTACACTATTTCCGTTGTCATCCTTGAAATTCGTATAATTCTTACTTCCATCAGTATTATATGCAAGATTAGTTCCTGTAAACGTCACAGTACGGCTTTTACCATTCACAGATTTGTATATTCCTGTAGGTTTGACAACAACAGAGCCAGGAACATAGATACTAATGGATGAAATATAACCTACAGTTTTTGCTCCACAAAAACCAACATTTCCATCTGCGGTCATGGTGGCATAATATGTCTTTGTATCGGCACTTTGTACAAAAGTAAAGTTTCCATCAGGCGCTCCTGTTTCGTTAGTTAAGGTAATAACCTTGGACGCGTCTTGAGTGCATGTAAATGCAACTACATAATCTTTTTTCAGTCCAAGAACTGCACCGGAACGAGTTCCACCCACTGTATATAAACCACCGGATGTTGATTTGATTGTCCATCCTTTTGTTCCTGATCCAGCTAAAACACCCTGAAAAGCCAGATACCCGTTTAAGTCTGCGGGAGTAGCAATATCATAGATTGTCTGTTGTTTGGCATTTACTACTTCATAAGCTGTGCCTTGAGTTGTTGTAGCTAGAG
>DAIOSW010000069.1:7710-11527 GCA_036752365.1 Prevotella sp. | reverse complement strand
AAGCCAGTTGTTGTTTAATAAGAAAACATTTTCCTTAGTAATTGTTTGTGCTTCCTTCTTGGTTAAGCTCTTGCTCCAAGCCACACGCTTGCCTGTATTGGCACCTTCACCACTATTATTGTACTCAAGATAACGTGCTGTTTTCTCATTTGCCGGGTTACTCCAGTTGAACCATCCTTCGGGACGGATATGTCTGCCTATCTCACAATTCATAAATAAGGTGTAGGCATAGGGCCTCCATGGACGTCCCAGGTATACTTTTGTTACTCCTTCTGCAGCTGTTAGTTTACAATGGTCAAAAACGTAGCCGTATTTTACATCCTGAGGGGTTGAGGCTGCTGTCACGTAAGAGTCGGCCTTGCTGAAAATGGTGCAATTTTCAAACCATGCTGTTGATGGGCCGAAGATGAAATCTGTAGTTCCCTCAATGTAGCAGTTTTTGAAAAGGATTCGTGTTCCTGCCACTCCTGTGTAGACAGTGTCCTGATTACCAAGAAATTTGCAACCGATGAACATAAGCCGGTCACCTTCAGTATGTAGCGCTACTGCCTGTCCTAATTTTGCGGCGTTGTTTTCGATGGTTATATTCTTGAATGTAATGTCGCTACCTTCTACTTTAACAGTAAAAGTACGAAATGTACCCATTGCCTTATCCGTGCCCGGTATTCTGATATTGGCATGGTCGTCGTAGGTAATAACGGTTTTGTCTACATCTTCACCTACTATCTCGATATTGGTAAGCCATGAAGGTATTTCTACTTTCTCTTTATACACACCTTTCTTAACAAATATCACTTTATGATACTCCATAAAAGCACGGCATACGTCAATGGCTTCATTGATTGTTCGGTATTGACCTGTACCGTCACGGGCTACAATCAGTGTGTCCGGATTATCGCTGACTGCTGCAAATAGTTGTGTGTAGGTGCCAATAGCGATCAAGATAAGTGTAATAAGTCTTTTCATCATGGTGTCTTTTAGTATCCGAATCCGGGTATGGTTATTTTATCTGTGAAATATCTTCTATTCCATCAATATTTTTAAGATTATTGATAATCACCTTAACGTCGTCTCGATCGTGTACTCTTAATTCTATTGTTCCGTCGAAGATGCCGTCGTCACAGGAGATCGTAAGTCTGTGGATATTTACGTTCATCTGTTCTGAGATAACTCGTGTCACATTGTTAAGCAGACCTATATGGTCAATACCATTGATGGTGATTGTCGCATCAAAGAATAAGGTTTTGTGCATATCCCAACGGGCATCGAGAATGCGGTTACCAAAACTGCTCTTTAGTTTGGAGGCCACAGAACATGCACGTTTGTGTATTTCTATCTGGTTATTATTGTCAATATATCCAAGAATATCATCACCGGGAATGGGATTACAGCAGGGGGCCAAGATATACTGTCCAATCGTTTCCTCACTTAATATGACAGGTTTCTTTTTATTAAACTCATCTGTTACAGTGATAGGCCCCATAGCCTTTTCAGCCTTTTTCTGTTTGGGCTGGGGCATAAACGGTACATATTTTCGCCAACCTTTCACATTTTGCTTCTTTCCGCGTAGTTCATCGAGGTCATTTTCATTCAGTACAATCGTCTTTTCTCCGATAGCTCGATAGAACTCTTCATGTTTTGTTATCTCGTGTACTTCGCAGAGTTTGTCAATGACCGACGTGGTCATCTGGATATCATTCTCTTTCAGAAACTCACTGAGAATTTCTTCACCGATCTTCTGGAATTCTCTACCTTCACGGCGTAACATGGCTTGAATCTTAGCCTTTGCCTTGGCTGTAGAGACAAAGTTTATCCATGAGCGTTGTACGTGTTGTGATTTGGAGGTAAGTATTTCTACCTGATCGCCACTTTGGAGTTTATGACTTAGTGGAACGAGTTTATGGTTTACCTTTGCTCCGATGCAATGGCTTCCGAGAAAAGTATGTATGGAAAATGCAAAGTCAAGGGCTGTACAGTCTGCAGGCATTGTCTTGATCTCACCTTTAGGTGTAAATACAAAGATCTCAGATGCAAAAAGATTAAGCTTAATGGCATCGAGAAAGTCCATTGCATCAGGCTGTGGATCATCAAGAATTTCCTTAATGGTATGCAGCCAGTCTTCAAGTTCTCCTTCGTCCTCTGGGGCATCTGCAGGTCTTTCCTTATATTTCCAGTGAGCAGCAAAACCCTGTTCCGCGATCTCATCCATCCGGTCGGAACGGATCTGTACTTCTATCCACCGTCCTTGCTTACTCATCAGTGTCACATGTAAAGCTTGATAACCGTTGGCCTTAGGATGGTTCAACCAGTCACGGAGACGGTCGGGGTGTGATTTATATATTCTACTTATGGCAACATAGATATTAAAGCATTCATTTACCTCCTCTGTGCGTATCTTAGGGGTGAAGATAATTCTGACAGCCAGTATATCGTAGATCTCTTCGAATGTTATATGCTTGTTCTGCATCTTATTCCAGATGGAGTAGGGACTCTTAACACGGGCTTTAATCTCGTATGCAAGTCCCATCTTATTCAGCTCATCTTTAATAGGATCAGTAAATTGCGCGAATAACATATCGCGTGACGTCTGTGTCAAAGCCAGTTTATCCTCAATCTGTTTGTACTCCTCAGGATGTTCATATTTAAAACTGAGGTCTTCCAGTTCAGTCTTAATCTTATTCAACCCCAAACGATTGGAAAGGGGAGCATAGATGTAGAGAGTCTCACCTGCTATCTTATACTGTTTGCTCGGGCTTTGGCTTGCCAGCGTCCTCATGTTATGCAGTCGGTCGCATATCTTAATAAGAATGACACGGATGTCATCACTCATCGTGAGTAGTAATTTCTTAAAATTCTCAGCCTGTGCAGAAGCCTTGTCCCCGAAGATTCCACCGGAGATCTTCGTCAATCCTTCTACAATCTGTGCGATCTTATGACCGAAGATATTCTCGATATCTTCTATGGTATAATCGGTATCCTCTACTACGTCGTGTAGGAGGGCTGAGCATATACTAGTAGAACCGAGTCCAATTTCAGAACATGCTATTTGGGCAACTGCGATAGGGTGCATGATGTACGGTTCGCCTGATAAACGACGTACTCCCTTATGCGCTTGACGGGCAAAGTTAAAAGCTTTGGTAATGATTTCTACCTTCTTACGATGTTTTGAAGCCAGATAGCTGTCCAACAGATGTTGAAAAGCTTCATTAATGATTTTCTCTTCGGCCAATTCTTTTTCGTTTTGCTCGTCCATGATGTGTCCTTCTAATGTATAATAATAAGGTAAGAATTATTTGACCTTGAGCTTCTTTCCCGCACGGATACTTGAACCACTGATACGGTTAAGTTTCCGCAGTTTCTTTACCGATGTATGATATTTCTCAGCCAAATCAGATAGAGTCTGTCCCGATTTGATCGTTACACTCTTACTTGCAGCGCTCTTTTTCCTTCTTCGGCTACTCCTTTTACTACTATAACTGCTGTAGCTATGACGTGTGGGCTGGCTTACTTCTACAGGTTCCACTACCTCCACTTCTTTTCTTTTCGTAAAGAGTTCGTCTACTTTATAATTATATACAGAATCTTTAGCATCAATAAATGTGTTGATAGCTGTCTGAGGCAGGCAAATCGTACACTCTTCTGTAGAACCCGGTATGATATCTGTGCGATATTGCGGATTGAGTGCACGCACTTGCTCGATGTTTAATTTACAAACCTCAGCTATCTGTTCGAAGTGTATATCCTTATTCACCTTGATGGTGTCACTGTTTGCTGGCAACTCGGTACTCATTGGACATATATTGTGGTCACAATAATA
>DAIOSW010000069.1:0-7610 GCA_036752365.1 Prevotella sp. | reverse complement strand
TCGTCGATGAGCGTGTTAATTTCAAGCCCGTAACGTTTACCTGTGGTTATCATAAACTGCCAAAGCCCTGTAGCTCCTACACGTGATACAGCTTTTGGGTTTAGTGCCGATTCTATGACCGGGAGATATTTAAGCTCAAGAGGTACATTATACATATCCAGAGCTTCCTCGAAGATAGGCATATAAAAGTTGGATGCTCCCAACATGAAACTAACCGATCTGCGTAAACGTCCGCTGTAATGGTCTATAAACTTCTGAACGACCGAATTATATGGCATTTCTATAATTGAAGGAATGCGGTTGAGACGGTCAATATAAACATCCTTTGAGAATATCGGATTGACGTTCTGCATGTTGCAGTTAGTATCCGGGGTGAGATACGTTTTCGCATTATATTCGTTAAGCAGGCTATCGAGGTTGTAAGTCATAGCCTCAGGAAGTTCTATAACTTCCTTTTTACCTGTTTTGTCGTTCGTAACAGTTATTTGATTGTCGGTTTGAGCCTGCATCACGCAGGTCTGTCCCAATAAAATTGTAGTAATCAGAAATAAATATTTTCTCTTCATATATGGATTTTGTTATTGTCTTGTTAAAAACTCAGGCTGCATTGTAATCCCACGGCAGACGACTGAAGTGGATTGTTTGACCTGTTGGTGTTCATAATTGCCGGTTCAACCTTGAGACTCAAGTCTCTAGATATGTCGAACTGTGATAATTCTGCATCTACGTAAGCATCAATCACGGATATGGCATAGACCCCAATGATGACGAAGAAGCTCAAGTCGCGATAACGCCGATAATAGTCCTTCCTTTTTTTGAATAGCGACTGATAGTAACTTTCGTTGCTGCTTGTTATCTTTGCGCCAAGATGTAGAAACTGGTTATAACTGGCTGTCTTCGGGTCATCGTCCATAATGTCGAGATAAGCCTGTGAATAATCCTTATACATCATATTGTTCCATCTCATAGCATAGACACAGCCCATTATTCCACCGTAGAAAATTGGCAACTTCCAGTATTTCTGGTTGTATATCTGTCCTGCACCAGGTAGAACAAGTGCCAGCCATAATGCCTTCTGTGGGTTTGGTTTCCATGTCTTCCAGTCACGTGGCAGCTTCTTCTCATTCTTTATTGTGTCGACCAACTCTATTTTGTTCTGTGATTCTGTTTTAAATGGAACCACTTTTAAGTTTGTCGCTTTTGATTTAGTGGCAGAATCTGAAATCAGCGTCGAACGATTCAGAGTATCTTTTGCCACTGCTTTCTGCGCAGAAGCTTGTGTATTGTTCATTATCAGCATCACGCTGAGAATCAGTAATGAACGGAATATTTTAGGGAATACGTAACTCACTTTTTCTTATTCCTCAGATTTTATTTTGTCGAAGAGACCTATGATTCGTTCCAGTTCATCTTCGTTAGCGAAATTGATACTGATTTTTCCTTTTCCTTTGGCTGTACAATTCATCTGAACCTTTGTACTGAAGAAGTCAGATAGTTTCTTTTTGAGTATTCCGAATTCCTCTGGAATATTTGTATTTTTTGCTGTAATTTTTTTCTTGCCTGTGTCTATCTGTTCACCACTATTGAGAAGTTGAACCATTTCTTCAACTTTTCTTACCGAGTAACCTTCCTTCTGAATCTCATTGAAGAGCTTAATCTGAAGTGAAGGACTATTCAGTGACAGTAAAGCACGGGCGTGTCCCATGTCTATCTCTTTTTTCTGAAGAGCCATCTGTACCTGAGCAGGTAACTTTAGCAGTCTCAGATAGTTGGCTATCGCAGCACGGCTTTTGCCTACACGCTCTGAAATTTTCTCCTGAGTCATCCCGCTATCTTCAAGCAGGTGTTGATATGCCAAAGCAATCTCTACAGAGTTCAGGTCTTCTCTCTGGATATTCTCCACAAGAGCCATTTCCATCACGTTCTCATCTTTTGCCGTGCGTATATATGCAGGAATAGATTTCAGTCCAGCCAGTTGGGATGCTCTCCATCTGCGTTCTCCCGCGATAATCTGGAAGCGGTTTTCTGAGATCTGTCTTAGGGTGATAGGTTGAATGATACCTATCTGCTGTATGCTGTTGGCCAGTTCTTGTAAAGCCTCAGGGTCGAATTCCCTACGTGGCTGGTTAGGATTGGCTTCAATCTGGTCGATACTTATCTCATTGATGGTTGAACTACCCTGTGTACTTACTTCTTCGGTTGAGATAAGTGCGTCAAGTCCACGACCTAATGCATTGAATTTTTTATGTACTGCCATGGATTTTATTTGTTCTTATTAATGATTTCTTTAGCTAGTGCTAGGTGATTTTTCGAACCGGTTGAGTCGGCATCGTATAAAATGACCGGTAGACCGTGGCTTGGTGATTCACTCAACTTTACATTTCTCTGAATGACCGTTTTGAATACAAGCTCTTGGAAATGGCGTTTCACCTCATCGTATATTTGGTTTGCCAGACGGAGACGGCTGTCATACATTGTCAGGAGGAATCCTTCAATCTCCAAGGATGTATTCAGTTTACTCTTGATGATCTTAATGGTGTTCAGGAGTTTGCTGATGCCTTCGAGTGCGAAATACTCACATTGTACAGGAATGATGACAGAATCTGCGGCTGTCAGGGAGTTGACAGTGATCAGTCCTAAAGAAGGAGAGCAGTCGATAAGTATATAGTCATATTCTGCACGTATTGGTTCAAGGATATTTTTAATAACCTTTTCACGATTTTCGATGTTAAGCATCTCTATCTCAGCACCTACAAGGTCGATGTGGCTTGGAATAATGTCAAGTCCGTCAATGTCTGTAGTGTAAATAGCATCTCGTATATCGGCATGGTCAATGATGCATTCATATATAGAGCAGTCCACTTCCTTGATATCTACACCTAAACCGCTAGAGGCGTTAGCCTGCGGGTCAGCATCAACGACGAGAACTTTCTTTTCTAGAGTGGCAAGAGAAGCTGCCAAGTTGATGGTTGTGGTGGTCTTTCCAACACCGCCTTTCTGGTTTGCTAATGCAATAATCTTTCCCATTTTCTTCTATCCAATCTTTTTCCAAATATAATTAGATGCAAAGGTACGTATTTTCTCTCGAGAAATTTTGTTTTTAAACCTTTTTTCGTACTTTTGCTATAAAAAAAAGGAAGATTAAGATAATATTATAAATAAAAACAGTAGCTTTTGTTTTGTACTCCTCTCTTGTTTCATTACCTTTGCACTCAAAATTTTTAAAATATGAATACTGAAAATAAACCATTGTTGCTGATTTCCAATGATGATGGTTATCATGCAAAAGGTCTGAAATCACTTATCGCAATGGTCCGTCATCTAGGAGAAATCATCGTAGTTGCTCCCGAATCAGCCCGCTCAGGTTTCTCTAGTGCTTTTTCCGCTACAACTCCTTTACGACTGAAGTTACGTCGTCAAGAGGAAGGCGTAAGTATCTATTCTTGCAATGGAACTCCTGTGGATTGTGTAAAATTGGCTTTGAGTGAGATTTGCCCCCGTAGACCGGATATCGTCATAGGAGGTATCAATCATGGCGATAATGCTTCAGTCAATACTCATTATTCCGGCACCATGGGCGTTACTGTTGAGGGCTGTATGAAGCATATACCTTCAGTAGCCTTCTCTCTTTGCGATCATGATGATGAAGCGGATTTTAGTATGACGAAAAATATTGTCATAAGTATCACTGAAAGAATTCTAAAAGAAGGTCTTCCTGATGGAATTTGTTTAAATGTAAACTTTCCTATTGTAGATCAATATAGAGGCGTAAGAATATGTCGAATGGCAAAAGGAACGTGGGGAAAAGAGGTTGTTCGCATGCATCATCCAAGGAATTATGAATACTATTGGCTAGTAGGTGAATATACCGATGATGAGCCTGGTTCCGAGGATACAGATAGCTGGGCATTAGCTCATGGATACGTGGCGATAACCCCTACGACAATTGATGTAACGGCATACGAAATGATTGACAAAATGAAATCTTGGACTTTTGAATAAAGTAGGATGAAATATTATTTAATTGCAGGTGAAGCCAGTGGAGATCTTCATGCTTCACGACTGATGAAGAGTTTGTCCGAGCGTGATGCTGATGCGCAGTTTCGTTTCTTCGGTGGAGACATGATGGCTTCTGTCGGTGGAACACGTGTAAAACATTATCGTGAACTTGCCTATATGGGGTTGATGCCCGTTCTACTTCATCTCAATACGATCATGTCAAATATGAAGTTGTGTCGTAAAGACATTCTATCATGGAGACCTGACGTAGTGATTCTAGTTGATTATCCCGGTTTCAACTTGCGTATAGCTTCCTTTGTGAAGAAGCATACCTCCATACCTGTATATTATTATATTTCGCCAAAGATCTGGGCTTGGAAAGAGTACAGAATAAAGACTATAAAAAAGACTATCGACGAGTTGTTTTCTATCCTTCCGTTTGAGGTTCCTTTCTTTGAGGAAAAGCATCATTATCCCATACACTACGTAGGAAATCCTACGGTAGAAGAAGTCAGCAATTTTAATGAAGAGTATCACGAGACAGTTGATGAGTTTTATCAACGTAATGCCTTGCCATCAAAGCCTATAATAGCCTTGCTTGCGGGTAGCAGGAAACAGGAGATCAAGAATAATCTGAAACTAATGATCTCTGCTGCTTCTCGTTTTACCGATTATCAGTTGGTTATTGCCGGTGCACCCGGCATTGCTCCGGATTACTATCGTCAATATCTAGACAATAACGATGTCTCGATTGTATTCGGAGAAACTTATTCCTTATTGAAGAATTCTGTCGCAGCCCTTGTTACCAGTGGCACGGCAACACTGGAGACAGCATTACTCGGAGTCCCTCAGGTGGTATGTTATTACATGTCGTTAGGCAAAATCATGAATCTTGGACGCAAGCTGATTCTGCATATTAAATACGTATCATTGGTAAATCTTATCGCAGACAAAGAGGTTGTCAAAGAACTCGTTGCTGATAAGATGACGGTAAATAATACGTATACTGAGTTACAGAAAATTATTCCCGGAAGTCATGAACGCGAGATTATGCTTGATGGTTACAAGTATATGGGCAATCAATTGGGAGTACATGTGGCTCCCGACAATACAGCAGAGATTATTGTTGATCTGTTAAAACAGCGTAATCGTATATAGGTATACCACTGCTGCAGGTATTGCCAATAAGGAAGAGTCGAAACGGTCGAGCATTCCTCCATGACCCGGTAGAATAGAACCACTATCCTTTATTTTAAAGGTACGTTTCAGAAGCGATTCCACAAGATCTCCCCATGTTCCGAATACGGCAACGGTCACTCCCAGTCCCATCCATTGAGGTATGCTCATCTTCAAGTCGTTTACTCCATTTAGTTCGGTGAAGTAACCGATAAGTCCTGCTATGATAATAACAAAGATTCCACCCCCGATAGAACCTTCCCATGATTTTCCCGGAGATATTCTAGGGAAAAGTTTATGTTTTCCGAAGAGAGACCCGAAGCAATAGGCGCCGGTGTCATTCGACCATAGGAAGATGAATACACACAATGGCGCTAGGTAAGAATAGACGACTCCATCAGGTGTGCTTCTGAATGCCAACACGTTAAGTAGTGCAAATGGCAGAGCAACATACATCTGTCCAAGCATCGTGAATGCCCAGTTGACTACTGGATTCTCATTCTTAAGATATAACTCGCTTATTAATAAATATATGACGGAAAGAAGATAGGGAATGAACACCTCAGAGTGTACGAGTCCTATGTCGCTCAGATATGCTCTCATGGCGAAAAACAGATAGACTCCGGCCACCGTACTGATAAATTTATTTATCAGAACACCTTTTTGTTCATTGACAAGTCCACAAAACTCCCACAATGTCAGTCCTGTTATCAGTGCAAACAGTAATGTCATTGCAATTGAATTGAGAAAACTAACCACGATAATGGCTACAAATAGCACACCCGTGATAGATCTAATGATCAGATTCTTCATCTTGTGATTTATTCTGAGGCGTCCGGCTTTATTCTTTCGTTGTGTCACTCTCTTCCGGAGTGTTTTCCTGCTTCTCTTCTTCCTTCTCCGTTGGTGAAGTTAGTTCTTTTATTGGTTCCACTTCGGCATTTTCATCCTCAAGTATCTCTTCAGAACGACTTACCCAAGGGCGTTTTCCAAATATGTGCTCCACATCTTCAGCGAATATAACCTCTCTTGTAATGAGTAGATGAGCCAAATCGTTATGTCCCTCTTTGTGCTTCTGCAGAAGTTCCTTGGCACGGTCATACTGTTCATTGATCATATTCTGAACTTCCTCGTCAATGAGCTTGGCTGTTGACTCTGAATATGGCTTCTGGAAATTGTATTCATCGTTATTGTAGTAGCACAAATTGGGAAGCTTGTTACTCATACCTGCATAAGCAATCATTGCATAAGCCTGTTTGGTTACTTTCTCCAAATCGTTCATGGCACCGGTAGAGATATGACCCGTAAATAGCTCTTCGGCAGCTCTACCTCCCAACGTAGCACACATCTCGTCAAGCATCTCCTCTTTAGTTGTGATCTGTCGCTCTTCCGGTAGATACCAGGCAGCACCGAGAGCGCGGCCACGTGGCACAATGGTTACTTTGATCAGAGGATTGGCATGTTCAAGGAACCATGATAGAGTAGCGTGACCAGCTTCATGGAGGGCTATGGTATGTTTCTCGTTTGAAGTCATCACCTTTGTCTTCTTCTCCAATCCACCTACGATACGATCGATAGCATCCAGAAAGTCCTGTCTTGTCACATTGGTCTTATTATGACGGGCTGCTATCAGGGCAGCTTCGTTACATACGTTTGCTATATCTGCTCCCGAGAATCCGGGAGTCTGACGTGCAAGGAGATCCATATCAAGGGTGTCGTCCACTTTGATCGGTGTAAGATGCACTTTGAATATCTGTTTTCGTTCATTTAAGTCAGGTAGTTCAACGTGTATCTGGCGGTCAAAACGTCCTGCTCTGAGTAGCGCTTTGTCAAGCATATCGGCACGGTTAGTTGCTGCCAATATGATAACTCCGCTGTTAGTTCCGAAGCCATCCATCTCGGTAAGCAACTGGTTGAGAGTGTTTTCGCGCTCATCATTACCACCCATCGCCGGATTTTTGCTACGTGCACGTCCAACGGCATCAATCTCATCAATAAAGATGATACAGGGTGATTTCTCTTTTGCCTGACGGAACAGGTCACGAACGCGACTTGCTCCTACACCGACAAACATTTCTACGAAGTCAGAACCACTCATTGAGAAGAATGGTACGCCAGCCTCTCCAGCTACGGCCTTTGCAAGAAGGGTCTTTCCTGTTCCCGGAGGGCCAACAAGTAGCGCTCCCTTAGGTATTTTTCCTCCAAGGTCGGTGTATTTCTTCGGGCTCTTGAGGAAATCAACAATCTCCTGTACTTCCTGTTTGGCTTCAGCCTGTCCTGCAACATCTTTGAAAGTTACATTCAGTTCATTCCCCTTTTCATACATCTTAGCCTTGCTCTTACCTACATTGAATACGCCACTGGCGCCTCCGCCGCTTCCTCCCATTCGTCTCATGAAGAATAGCCAGATCACAATGAGGAAAATGATAGGAGAG
>DAIOSW010000068.1:0-11628 GCA_036752365.1 Prevotella sp. | reverse complement strand
ACTTCGGCAACAGTAGTGCCTTCGATCTCGCAATATACAAATACGTTATTCATAATTCCTTCTGTTATCCGATTATTTTGTTTGCCAATAATTCTTTCATCAAATCAGCAACATCAGCATCACTGCATGTAAGAGTTTTGCTTTCCTTTGCCTGGAATACGATGTTCTGAACAGCTTTCACCTTGGTAGGAGAACCGCTAAGTCCACACTGCTGAGGATCACCGTCAACATCGGCTACACTCCACTGATTCAGTGTAAGATATGGTTTTTTCGCATAGAGGTCCTTGTATGGAAGATTTTCACCCATCGGTTCCATCTCCATAGGTACCATGGCATGTTTGTATTTCATCACGTTTTTGGCATTACGTGGACGGCAAGGAGCCGCACTGCCATTGACCGTAATAACGATAGGGAGCTGAGCTTCAACAGTTTCAACACCACCGTCAATATGACGACGAACAACGATTTTACCGTTTTCGCAAGAGAGGATCTCTTCAGCATAAGTAATCTGCGACAGTCCCAGCTTTTCAGCCACCTGAGGACCAACCTGAGCTGTATCACCGTCGATAGCCTGACGACCACCTATTATAATATCACAATCACCTATTTTCTTTATTGCTGTTGAAATGGCATACGATGTAGCCAAAGTATCGGCACCTGCAAACAGACGGTCGGTAAGCAACCAGCCAGTATCAGCACCGCGATAGAGTCCTTCACGAATAATCTCAGCGGCACGGGGAGGCCCCATGGTGAGAATTCCTACGGTAGAGCCAGGATTCTGGTCTTTCAGACGCAGAGCCTGCTCGAGGGCATTAAGATCTTCAGGATTGAAGATTGCAGGCAGAGCAGCACGGTTGACAGTCCCTTCGGGAGTCATTGCATCTTTGCCCACATTTCTTGTGTCAGGTACCTGCTTAGCAAGTACAACTATTTTCAAACTCATAATTAAAATTATAATTGTTGTTTTTTAGGCTGCAAAATTACTCAAAAATAATGTTCTGACAAAATAAAACCCAACAAAAGTACACAAACACCATATTTGTGTGCAACGATTTCACTTTTAATAACTACAAAAACAATCTGATTTATCATTTTTCATCTTCTTTATAGCATTATATACATTTTTTACATCTTAAAAAATAAGATATAACACTACGAATGAGATTATTATATGGCAAAGGATGATGAACATTTATTTTATTTTCATCGCTCTTCCTTTGTCGAAGAATCGGGATGAAAACAAAAAAATTGAGCCCATATTTTGTGCATGTACAGAAAAAAATGTACCTTCGCAGTCAAATAAAGAAATTTGTTACAATGAAGAAAACACTTACTACTATTGCTATTTGCATCTCATCCTTCACCTTGACTATGGCCCAGGTAACCCCGAAACCAATGGAAGACGTGAACCATGTAACCGACTTGACATTAGACAGTCTGAACAAAGCCCAAACTGCACGTCCCATTCCTGGATCAAGCCGGGTGGGAAACAATCCCGTATTATTCCTTGTAGGCAACTCAACGATGCGGACAGGCACAATGGGTAACGGTAATAACGGCCAGTGGGGATGGGGATTTTTTGAACATGAGTTTTTCGATTCTAACAAGATAACCGTTGAGAATCAGGCCCTCGGCGGAACCAGCAGCCGCACTTTCTATAATTTTCTGTGGCCAGACATACGTAAAGCATTGAAACCGGGTGACTGGGTCATCATCGAACTCGGACATAATGACAACGGACCTTATGACTCAGGTCGTGCCCGCTCAAGTATCATGGGTATTGGCAAAGACACTCTCATCGTCACTATCCATGACGCCACACCCGACAGAAATGGGAAAAAGGAGGTCGTGTATAGCTACGGAGAATATATGCGACGATTCATTCGCGACATCAAGGCTGCAGGTGCGCATCCTATACTTTTCTCACTGACTCCACGCAACGCATGGGAAAAAGATGACACGACAAAGATTGTGCGTGTGAATACTAACTTTGGACTATGGGCAAAACAGATTGCTGAAGAACAGCATGTTCCTTTTATCGATCTTAACGACATCTCTGCCAGAAAATTTGAGAGATACGGTCACCATAAAGTGGATTATCATTTCTATTTAGACCATATCCACAGCAGTGTCTTCGGAGCAAAAATGAATGCCCGGTCAGCTGCTGAAGGCTTAGCCAACAGCAAAGACCCACAGTTGGCGTTTCTACAGTCGTGTATCAAGCCTCTTACCCTGCCTGCGGTAAGCATAAGGCGTGAGAAAGGGAAACCCGTCGTATTCATCACCGGCGACAGCACGGTAAAGAACGAAGATAAAGACTTGAACGGCATGTGGGGTTGGGGCAGTCAGGCACCAACAATATTCGATGAAAGCAAAATCACAATAGCCAACTGTGCCAAAGCTGGACGCAGTTGCCGCACTTATCTGAACGAGAATCGCTGGGAGGAAGTTTACAACAGTATTCAACCGGGTGATTTCGTTCTGATCCAGTTCGGGCATAATGACGTAGGCGACATTGACAAGAATAAGGAACGTGGTGAGATTGTAGGCACTGCCGATTCTAGCCATGTTTATAAACTAGCATCCAACGGCACTTACGAAGTGGTCTACACTTTCGGATGGTACCTGCGTAAATTTATAGAAGATGTACGCGAGAAAGGTGGAACTCCTATCCTATTGTCACTGACGCCGCGGAATGAATGGAAAGATGGAAAGATCGAACGCCGTAACGACTCTTACGGAAAATGGTACCGCGAGGTTGTAGCACAAACCGGATGCGAGTTTGTGGATGTTCATAATATCTCCGCAGACTTTCTGGATAAGAAAGGTCAGAAGAAAGCTGCAGCTTATTACAATCACGACCATACACACACTTCACTGCTAGGTGCGCAAAACAATGCGAAGAGTGTGGCCAAGGGTCTCAAGAAGATCAAGAGTCCTCTTGAAAAATATCTTAAATAACATTCTTAGAATACAAGGAGAATAAATAATAATGATCGATCGCGCTACGATAGATAAGATTACGGAGGCCGCAAACATTGTTGATGTGGTCTCTGAATTTGTCTCGCTCAGGAAGGCTGGCATCAACTATAAAGGTCTGTGTCCTTTCCACAATGAAAAGACACCTTCATTTGTTGTGTCACCATCCAAGGGCTACTGCCACTGTTTCTCCTGCGGAAAAGGAGGTAACCCCGTAGGTTTTATTATGGAACATGAGCAGATGACTTATCCCGAGGCTCTCAAATGGCTCGCCCGAAAATATCACATAGAGATACAGGAGCGCGAACTATCTGACGAAGAGAAGAAACATGAGAATGAACGAGAGAGTATGTTCATTGTCAACGAATGGGCTATGAACCACTTTCAGGACATTCTCAACAACCATGTAGACGGTCGTGCTATCGGTATGCAGTATTTTCGGAGTCGCGGTTTCAGAGATGATATTATCAAAAGATTCCAACTGGGCTATTCTCTTAACCAGAGAGATGAACTGGCTCAAGCGGCGCTGGGCAAAGGTTATCAGGCTGAGTACCTCACTGCCACCGGACTCTGTTTTAAACGTGACAACGGTGAACTAATGGACAAATTCTCCGGTCGTGTCATATTCCCTTGGATCAATATCAGCGGAAAGGTATGTGCTTTCGGCGGACGCCTCCTTGACTCACGTACGAAGGGTGTTAACCAGAAATACCTGAACTCCCCCGACTCTGTTATTTACCACAAGGACCATGAGCTTTATGGACTTTATCAGGCAAAGAAGGCAATTGTAAGGGAAGATTGTGTTTATATGGTAGAAGGATATACTGATGTTATATCCATGCACCAATGCGGACTTGAAAATGTGGTAGCCAATTCAGGTACGGCACTAAGCAATCACCAGATACGACTTCTCCATCGCTTCACCTCAAATATCGTATTGCTTTACGACGGTGACGCTGCAGGTATACATGCAGCACTTCGAGGAACAGACATGCTCTTGACTGAAGGTATGAATATCAAGGTTCTGCTACTACCCGACAATGACGATCCAGACAGTTTTGCCCGCAAACATTCAGCTACAGAATTCCGAACGTACATCGAAGAACATCAAACGGACTTCATTGAGTTTAAAACACACTTGCTCATTGATGGTGTGACTGATCCTATCAAACGTTCTGAGGCCATAAGCAGTATCGTAAAGAGCATCTCGGTAATACCCGATGCCATTCTACGGGCCACCTATATGCGGGAATGTGCCAACAGACTGGGAATAGCTGAGCGTACATTGATTTCGACTATGAATAAGTTTATCCGTAATGATCGTGATGAACAGGAGAAATCAGAAAACAGAGAAAGACAAAACTCTCCATCTGAAAATACCGGCAATAACCATATTGCAGCAGCTGCTGTCGTCGATATCTCCACCAACACACAGACAGAGAAGGTAGAACAGTTGCTTATACAAGCAGTGATACGTGATGGCGAACAAATCATTTATAAAGGAGTCGAGATGGATGACGGTACCGTCAGTGACATGTCAGTATCGCAGTATGTGAAGTTTGACCTTAGCCGTGACAATCTGGTGTTCAGCAATAACCTCTTTAACAAGATTCTTGATGAGGCTATCCTCCACAATAATGACGAAGAGTTCTGTGCCGAATCCTATTTCCTGAATCACCACGATGTCAACATCAGTCAGGTAGCGGGCAAACTGGCCATCAACCATTACCAGCTGAGCCGGAGCCAACAAGTGTCTACCGAAATTGTAGACCTACGGAATAGGGTGATCCATCTGGTTGGTGATTTCAAGTTAAACTTTGTAGATAATCAGCTCAAGGAGATACGAGACCAAATAAGTCAGGCTAGCAGCGATATGGCAAAAATGCTGGAACTGATGAAGACCTACAAAGAGACACAAGAGATGCGTAACCAACTGGCACAACAGCTGGGTAGCGACATTGTAAGCAGATAACAAAATAAGATTTTTCCTACCGAAGGAAATAAAAGGAAGTTATCAGCCCCTGTTATTAAGAAGGTTCATAAATTCCGCTCTGGTCTTTGCCTGATTGAAAGCACCACTGAAATCACTTGTAGTTGTGACGGCATTCTGCTTCTCCACACCTCTCATCTGCATACACATGTGACGAGCCTCAACAATGACCATTACCCCAAGGGGTTTGAGGGTCTGTTCAATACATTCTTTTATCTGTAGAGTCATACGCTCCTGCACCTGAAGACGGTGAGAATAGATATCTACAACACGGGCAATCTTGCTCAGTCCCGTGATATAGCCGTTAGGGATATAAGCAACATGTACCTTACCGTAAAATGGAATCAGATGATGTTCACATAATGAAAAGAAATCGATATCTTTAACGATCACCATCTGACTATATTCTTCCTTAAACAAAGCATCGGTAAGGACTTTGTGTGGATCCATTGTATAACCGCGGGTCAGTACTTGCATCGCCTTAGCCACTCTTTCGGGAGTCTTCACCAGACCTTCTCTGTTTACATCTTCGCCAAGTAGGCCGAGAATACTCTTATAATGTGACTGAAGCTCCTCTAGTCCGTCACGGAATTCTGTTTCAGGATTCATGATATCTTTATCTTTTACCTCTGATTGATGATTAATACGGTACACTGATCTTCCCCTTTACGATACAAGCCTGATTATAACCCAACCGTTTGATCTGACGCAACATCTCACTCGCTTCGCTGTAACTGCGATAGTTACCCATCCGACAGATCCACCGTGGCGGATAGAAATGAGTATAGACAGGCTGGTCTGGGAAGTTCATCTTCACATCATTACCTATACGTTCAGCTTTCAGGCGATCCTGACGTGAGTTGCCACCGGCAAAGACCTGCACACGAAAACCAGTCACCTTATAAGTGTTACGCATCACCTTCTTACGCATATCGACAGTTGCAATCTCGATATCCTCATCATTCTCCTCGGGAGTCTTATTTTCGGCATTTTCATCCTTTGCGACAGGAGTTCCGGTCGTACGAGAACGTTCAGTTTCTATCTGACGTGTCTTATCTGTCAGAGGTGTCAAAGGTTTATTTGAAGGAGTTGTCACCGTAGTATTCCGTCCAGAAGGTTTCTTAGTATCCGTTTCTAATTTCGGTTTTGCTGCGGGAGCAACAGGTTTAGATGCATTATTAATCAGCTCGTCGATTTTGGCATTCTCGTGAACGGTTACTACAGCTCCATTAGGCGCCTTCGTCTGAAGGTGCTTAAGGAATGTCTGTGCATTTAAACCGGTTGCACAGAATGTCAAAATCAATATAACGAGTCTGATTCTCATATTTTCTTCTATTTTATTTACTAGAATTATTTCTTCCAAGCATCAATGATACCCTTGAAGTCAGCGACTTTCAAAGCAGCACCACCGATCAAACCACCGTCGATGTCAGGCTTTGCGAACAGCTCAGGAGCGTTAGAAGCCTTGCAGCTACCGCCATAAAGGATAGATGTCTCCTCAGCTACCTGTTTGCCATACTTTTCTGCTACACAGCTACGGATATAAGCGTGGATCTCTTCAGCCTGCTCAGATGTAGCAGTCTTACCTGTACCGATGGCCCAGATTGGCTCATAAGCGATAACGATCTTTGAGAAATCCTCTTCAGAAAGATTGAAGACACTACCTTCGAGTTCTGCCTTAACTACCTCATTCTGTCTGTTAGCTTCACGTTCCTCAAGACTTTCGCCGATACAGAAGATTACTTTCAGACCGTTAGCCTGTGCCAACAGCACTTTCTCCTTCAGAATCTCAGGAGTTTCATTGTAATAAGTACGACGCTCACTGTGACCTAAAATAACATACTGAGCACCTGTGCTCTTAACCATCTCAGCAGAAACCTCACCTGTGTAAGCACCCTTAGCCTGGTCTGCACAGTTTTCTGCGCCAAGACCTACGATGTCCTGATCAAGGAACTGAGCAACTGAAGCCAAGTGGATAAACGGAGTACAGATTACTACGTCGCAGTTTGGTTTGTCTGCTACCAATGCTTCATTTAACTCTTTTGCCAAAGCAATACCATCCTGCAGGTTCATGTTCATTTTCCAGTTACCTGCTACGATTTTCTTTCTCATATTCTTATGTTTTAAAAGTTGATATATTTTATTCTTTTCTTCTTTCTTCTTAAGCCATTGTGTCCATGCCCAAATTCGATCAGCAAACGTGAGAAGTGCCAGGGGCATAATATACCATAATACAATCAATAGTATCTTTTGTGGCACTGAGTCTGTAGGCATCTTTCCTATATCCAGTTTCTCCAGTCTCGCATGTAACTCATACTCATCCGGGAGGTCATTATGACTCCATTTTCTAATAACGACTCCATTCTTAAGCAGTACCAGCCCGGGATTACTTCTGATAATCGTCTTCAGGGTTGTCTCATCTGTGTTACAGTATGAGTATTCAGCTCCACTGATATCATTCCATCTGTTAATCGCTTTTTCAGCGCTGGCTGTCAAACAGAAGAATCCATATCCATTATATTTGCTATAATCATAAATCTGATTGATCAGATCGATGTTACTGTCATCAGCCTGCTCTAGATGAGGTGAAATCAGCAGGAACGTGTACCCCTTATCATCTAATATCAGATGGGTGATATCCTCGCCGTCGGATACTCTCTGTATAGAGAAATCGTGTATAGGAGGAACGTATCCTTTTTCCTTTTCTACCGTCTTGCTGTCAATGAACGTCCACGTTGAATCGGGGTAATTATCAAGTGAGAATTCCTTTCGGACACCGTTCTTTTCGAGAACAAATGTAGTTTCAAACACGGGTTTCTTTGCCCCTTTAGGTATATCCATACCTTTCTTAATATCAGCTCCTATATGATAGGGTCGGAAGTCAAACAACGGTAATTTATACAAGCAGTATCCTGAAATGAATAAAACAAATATAATCGTATAATTAAGCACAATCCACTGATTGCTCTGACTCACAAAGCGATGCATATAATCAGGTTTTCGCCAAACAATGACAGCCGCTACCAAGAGAACCACATTCTTAAAAAATGTTTGCCAGTTGGTCAACTCTATTGCATCACCAAAACACCCACAGTTGCTTATCGGATTAAAGAGAGCCAACCAAAGGGTTATCGGGGTCATGATGACCATGATCAGTAGAATCAACTTGGAAACGACGCGCCGATGAGCTGCAAAAAGCAACATAATTCCAATCGTATACTCACAAGCAGACAAGAGCACAGACATAGACAGCGTGAGATAATCTGGCAGCAATGCAGTAAGATGCATCGCTTCAAGATAATCATTTATCTTGTACTGTGTGCCGAGCGGATCAACAGCCTTGACGAATCCGGAGATAATAAACGTCAGTGAAAGTATCAGCCGGCAAATGTTGGTAATTGTCTTACTTATGTTAGTTCCGACTTTCATTTCTCGCCGTTAGTCAATTTGATAACGCCAAATACGGCATAGTTGATCATATCCATATAATTGGCATCCACACCTTCGGAAACAAGTGTGGCTCCCGCCAGATCTTCAATTTCCTTTGTGCGTTGTATCTTTGTCAAAATAAAATCAGTATAGCTACTTATACGCATCAGACGCCAAGCCTCATCGTAATCATGGTTTTTCTTGAGCATCAGTTGAAGAGCAGCTTCCGAATACTTGTCATAAAGCAGCATCGCATCTTCATTCGTGATATCGACAGCATCGGAATATCCTTTTGCCAACTGTATCAGCCCTACTATTCCGTAATTAATGATGCCGATGAATTCCGTACGAATACCTTCGTCCACCATGGAAACTCCTTTAACCTCTATAGAACGGATGCGTTTTGCCTTAATAAGTATCTGATCGGTAAGTGATTGTGGTCTGAGAATGCGCCAAGAAGCTCCGTAATCATGGAGTTTCTTCTCAAACAATGATCGGCATTCAGCCATCACTGTTTCAAATTGTTTCGTTGTATTTTCAACTTCCTTCGTCATGATCTACACAAATAAATCTCGGGATAAAATGCAATTCAAGCAAAATCAATATTCTCTCATTGCGCGAGATTACTAAAAATTTGTGCAAAGATACTGCAAACCGACGGTAATACAAAATAAAATATGATTTTTTTATCTTTATTACCGGGGGCTAGTTTTCTTTTTGTTTCTTATGAATATATCTGATTTGTCCACAAAGTAAATCAAATTTTACCTGAAGAGAATCTCTTTTGATCCTCGTGGTTATCACTTCCGTCAATTGCTCACGGGTAGCAACACCTCTATTTTTATCGGTTTCCGCCTTATTACGTAAATACTTATACATCAGGTTGGTCGCTTGCAAAGCGCTATCGACAACAGCCAGTTTCATCTGTGCATCTTTCAATTCTAGATTTTGACGTAAAATGATAGCCTTTTTGCGTGTTTCAATTGCATTCGGATAACGACGTCTTATGTCATCCAGATTAGCTCTGGCCTGAGCAAAGTTTGCTTCATGAAAATTCTGTTCGGCTTTCCGATACAAAACTTCTGCATTTTTGTCTACATCATTACCTCCACAGGCAGTAAAGAACAAGACCAAAATAAAAAATATAAGTATATTTTGCTTCATTATCTATTTATTTTCCCGACAAAGTTAAGAAAAAACTGACAATAACCACATTCAATTACGAAAAAAAAGCTTCTTTCCACATCAATTCACATTATCAAAACAATTGGTTGAAGTGTGTTAATCTTGTTTTAATAGTCACTTTTTATGATACCCTGAACATTCTCCATGGCGTCATGAAATAAAAAAGGAATGAATTCATTTTGTTCTTCTCTCAAATTACATTACCTTTGCACCCGCAAAATCAATAAGCAATGAAGGTACTGACAAACGAGGAATTAGCTCAATTACTGGACAAAGACATTTTTCATAAAATATCTCAGGCTGCCGATAATCTCGGATATGAGTGTTATGTCGTAGGAGGATATGTACGTGATCTTTTCCTTGAACGTCCGTCAGATGATATTGATGTTGTTGTCGTCGGCAGTGGTATTAAAGTGGCTCAAGAGTTGAAGACCATTTTAGGACGAGGTGCCTACTTATCTGTTTTTAAGAATTTCGGAACAGCTCAAATCAAATATCACCATCAGGAGATTGAGTTTGTCGGTGCACGTAAGGAGAGTTACAGCCACGACTCAAGGAAACCGATTGTCGAGAACGGAACTCTCGAAGACGATCAGAACCGACGTGACTTTACCATCAATGCGCTTGCTGTCTGTCTCAACAAGGAACGGTTCGGTGAGCTTGTCGACCCGTTCGACGGTATCGCCGACCTCGAAGACGGTATCATCCGAACACCTCAGGACCCTGATATCACGTTCTCTGATGACCCTTTGCGTATGATGCGTTGTGTACGTTTTGCGTCACAACTCAACTTCTTTATTGACGACGAGACTTTTGATGCCCTGAAACGTAATGCCGAACGTATCAATATCATCAGCGGTGAGCGTATCATCGTGGAATTAAACAAGATATTGATGACAAAGACTCCAAGCAAAGGGTTCATCGATCTTGACCGTTGCGACCTTCTCAAACTGATCATGCCGGAGATAACGGCCTTGCAGGGTGTAGAAACCATGAACGGAAGGGCACACAAAGATAATTTTTATCACACTCTGGAAGTCTTGGATAACATCTGCAAGAAGACAGATAAATTATATCTGCGCTGGGCAGCACTGCTCCACGACATCGGGAAACCTAAGAGCAAACGGTGGGATCCTGCTATCGGCTGGACATTCCACAATCACAATTTTATCGGTGCCAGAATGGTACCTACACTGTTTCGGCGCATGAAATTACCGATGGATTCGAACATGCGTTATGTCCAAAAGATGGTCGATCTCCACATGCGCCCCATCGTCATTGCTGATGATGTAGTGACAGACAGTGCTGTACGCCGCCTCATCAATGATGCAGGAGATGATATCGATGATTTGATGACTCTCTGCGAAGCAGATATCACGAGCAAGAATGAAGCTAGAAAACAAAAATTCCTTGATAACTTCCGTTTGGTTCGTACGAAACTGGAGGATCTCAAGGAACGTGATTATAAGCGTTTATTGCAGCCTTGTATTGATGGTAATGAGATTATGAAAATGTTCAACCTCGGACAAAGCCGCGAAGTTGGTACACTCAAACAGACTCTGAAGAATGCCATTTTAGACAATGTCATTCCCAATGAGCATGATGCCGTATATCAGCTTCTGATGAAAAAGGCGAAAGAGATGGGGCTTGTCTGATCCAAACAAGTTATTTTTCTATCTTTTTCACCTCATCCACACCATAGATATCATTGATGTGCGTGATCGCCTTGTCCAGTTCCTGAACAGAATGCACGTTAAAGTTGATGGTACAGTCAACAAGTTCATCTGTGGTTACAGTATGCAGACTGTCGATATTCAGTTTTAGATCCTCTGTGATCACATGTACCAGATCTATCAGCAGATGATATCGGTCAATCGCAATAACATTAATCGTGACAGGATATAAGTTTCTGCTCTCCAAAAACTCCACATTCAATATATTATCACCTCTCTCCGAAGCCAGTCTGATTGCTTCAGAACAATTGCGTTTATGAACGGATATCTTCCCGTTATCCGATTTAAAACCGATCACTTCATCACCGGGTA
>DAIOSW010000067.1:0-11793 GCA_036752365.1 Prevotella sp. | reverse complement strand
GCTGAAACGGATATAGATTCATCCCAGATTGCGGTGTAGTCTGCATGCATGGATTTCGCTGTTACTAGGGATTTTCGTAACTGTTCTGCCGTAAAAGCAGAAGCAGCATCCTGCGTGTTGTTTAATGTGATGGTCATCTGAGACATCATGTGTCTAAGGCCAAAAGAGAGCGTCTGTTTGCGTTTTGTGGTTTCGCAATAGGCTGCGAGTAAATCAGCTTTGGCATAATTGTCATTGATACTCTGATCGTCTGCTACAACACCACCTTTTCCATCACTGTCAAGTGTTGATTCGCATGAAGTTGCAAAGAAAGTAAATTGACTATTTGCAGGTGTCAGGTCGTCCCAGTAAAGAGGGGGATTGGCTGTCCATTGGTTGTCTTTAAAAGAGTAGTCTGCATTTTTGTCACCCTTAACTGTGCCGTACCATAAGGTGAGAGAACCAGTAAAGGGCGAAGTGTTGTCACTGCTACGGGTTGAAGAACTGTATTCAACTGTGACATTGAAATTTACTGCACCTTCGGTCAGTGTTCCATCCGTTGTTTCAACATTGCTGCATCCTGTTAGCATAGTTATTATTGCAGTCACTAGGAGTAAATTATTCTTTGTCATCATATTATTTTGTGTTAAATAAGATAATATATCTTTGTGTTTTATTTATCAATATCAATATTTGTGTTACCAAGTTCTATGCTACTCCATCCGGTAATGGTCGCATTCATTCCCAAACTACTCTTTGTGATGTTTAAAGTAAGCTGGTTTGATGTGCCTGCAGCGAGTGTTATGTTCTTATTCAGAGTATAGCTTTTCCCGTTGATCATTATGTTAATAGAAGAGAGTGTTTGTGGAGCTGTCATTCCTGTGAATGTGGCTTTTGACGCATCGTAGAGTGGAAGTGTTACTGTCTTTGCGGGTGAAGATGATTCTATAGAGACTTCTCCTGTCGTATAATCAACTTTACTCTGCATGGTTGAAACAAAGGATATTATTGCAGATTTCAGTTCCTCGGAGGTAAAAAGATTTGAACTGATAGTATCATTGTCGGTGTTGCTTGAAGAGAGATTTACGGTGATGGCTGCCATGGTATGTTTCATCTGAAGTGAAATGAGATCTCCGAATCCGGTACTTTGTGACGTAGCGGTTAAATAGTCTTTCTCAAGATTTCCTGCCGGTGCGTTATCCGACGGAATAAATGAAGCTTTGAAGGTATGACTACTCTGTGACAATTGTTCCCAATATATGGGTGATGATGCTGTGAGTGATGATTTGTTCCAATCATAAATTCCAGTTAGAGTATTTGCATTTTCGACAGTGGATATATAGAAGGTACCTTTTTCTCCTGTTGGTAATGTAATGCTGCTTCCTGTTATTACATCTAATTGCGTTGCTTCTCCTGTCTCTATACCGGTAATCCAGGGTAAGACGGATGTTGAGATGGCAGCAGTGTGACGGTGTATGGTCATCGTGAAGATATTATTTGTTCCAGCTTCTAAAGCGAATGTGGAATTTAGAGAGGTTGTGTAAGAATGACCGTCTTTTGTCGTCAAGGTAAATGATACTCCACTGCCGGCGGTGGTTGGTAACACGATGGCTGTCGCTTCTGTACCATCGGCATTCATTGGCAAAGAAATATCAGAGGCATTACCATCCTGTGTCAGTGTTGAAGTGGTAAGATTCCACGTCGCATTCACTTTTGTTCCTTTTAATACGACTGTGGAACCACTGAGATCTATATCACTCGATGTACTGTCTTTAAGTACTTTAAATATTAGTTTGCAAAGCTTATGGCTAAATGTCACCGAGGCTGTATTATTGCTTGCACTGAGTCCATTTACTTTTTCGCTTGCCATCAGGTCAATAGCCGAAAGATTATTTTGTGATGAAACATTCACTGGAACATTCAGGTTAGATAATGACACCTGATCTGAATAAGGGTAATAAGCCACTAGATCGGCTTGTTTGCCACCTGAAGGTAAATAAGCTTTGTTTGCTTCTCCATCAGCATTGAAGATGGAGCTTCCTTCTGTTGTTATATAGCGAAAATTAGTTCTCCCGTCATAAATGTTTGTCGTTGCATGATCAAACAGAATGAGTCCTATGTTATCGCCGTTTTTCCATTGTGAATATGCTGAACGTGTAGTGGCAATGCCGGCGGTAATACTTAACTCCGTACGGTCCCCATTCGGATCATTTTCATTGTCAGATGTTGTGCATCCTATAAACGTAACAATTGAGATAATAACTGTTGCTATTAATTTTGTTTTTTCCATATATTATATTTTAGTTTCTTTGCTGGTGATTTTAATCACATTCTGTTTTAATCCAATACAGATATTAGCTTAACAGAAAGAGATCTATTCTCATAAGTCATTTCCCTATATTAGATGTTTTAAGAATAATATTTCTGCAAATTTATGAAGAAAACGACGTAAAGTAGTCTGGTGTTATGTTTCAATATTACAAAAACATGTTTCATTTGTGCAAATTCCCATATTACAAAGAAGAATCGTGCAGAATAACTCACTTCCTATGATGTATTCTCTTTTGTTATCTTCCTCAGATAAGACTAAATAAGACTTCGTAATTATTCGTTAAGATTATGCTCAAATATTTGTTGTACCTTTGTCCCATCAATAAAATAAGGAAGAATGAAGAAATGTCTTATCATACTTATGATGCTGTCGATGGACTTGATCGTAAGTGCACATGCGTACAATGATGGTTCAAATAATCAGCTTAATAATCATATTCAGAAATCTGATAGTGACAGTACTGCATTGATGAAAATTTATAAGGAGGCCACACTAGGTGAAATTACGGTGAAGGGAAATAGGCCACTTGTTAAAGTGCAGAATGGGATGCTCAACTATAATCTATCTGTGCTTACAGAGAAGAAAGCGGTAAACAATGTTTATGAAGCAATAACCTCTCTTCCCGGAATAACGGACAAAGACGGGACTGTGGTATTAGCCGGTTCTTCAAGCGTGACAGTGATTATGAATGGACGGCCGACGACGATGACTCCGGAACAACTGAGTACACTGCTACATAGTATGCCGGTGGACAGAGTGGCAAAGGTGGAGGTGATGTATAGTGCACCGCCTCAATATCACGTTCGCGGAGCGGAAATCAATATCGTCACAAAAAAGGCTAATGCCTATTCTTTCGAAGGTGAAGTGAAGGGCACTTATAAAAATAGGTATTTTAATAGTTTTGAGGGTGGGGCTAACTTCCGTCTGTCAACACCTAAGATGGCCTTCGACCTGATGTATGATGCCGATGATGTTAAGAGAATGCTCCATTTTACGATGAATTCTCACCATCAATACCAAAATAAGACGTATGATATATCGCAAATTGAATGGGGGAGACATCGTGGTTGGGATCATTCTCTGCGTGCGGCATACGAGTATAATATCTCGGACAAAAGCACTTTTAATATTGCCTACACTACATTTATATCACCTGGTGATCAAGGTATAAATGATGTGACGGGTAATTATCAGATAAGTCGTCTCGAAAAGAATGAACGGAGCTATCTGCATAATGTGTCGACTGCTTATCAGTCTGCTTTCGGACTGAAGCTTGGGGCGGATTATACAAATTATCACTCAGTAAACCGCCAAACTCTTCAGAGTGATATAAATGGAGAAAATAACAGGTTTAATATTAATGGTGGCCAGGATGTGCGTAAGATGACATTCACTGCTGATCAGGAGCATTCGTTGAAACGCAATTGGACTCTGGGTTATGGTGTCTCTTATGAAAATGCCTACGATAAGGATAATCAGTATTATAATGATGTAAAAGGCTCATTGCAGACAGAAAACACGGATACAAAGATTACTGAACAGACCACCGACTTTTATGTAAGCATGGGTAAGAATTATGAGACAGGGCAGTCATTCTCTGTTTCTGCTTCGGGCGAGTATTATACAATCGGCAATTATCATAAATGGACATTTTATCCACAAGCATCGTTCACTTACTTTAAAACACCAAAGCATGTCTTTGTCCTCTCACTATCATCGGATAAATCATACCCGGCTTATTGGGAGATGCAATCCTCAGTGACTCATCTTGACGGTTATCAGGAAGTTCGTGGCTCTTCCGACTTAAGGCCTTTTAGTACGTACAAATTGACAGGGACATACGCTCTGAATAGAAAATATACATTGACTGTATTCTACGAAGATATGAAAGATTATTTTACCCAGTCGATCTATCAGTCGTCGGAACGATTGGCACTTATCTTTCAGACGCGCAACTGGAACTTTAACCGACAGGTTGGATTAGTGATCAACGCTCCTTTTCAGGTAGATTCGTGGTTCGCTACTGAAATCTCGGCTTTGGGACTGCGCATGCATCAGAAGTGTGATGATTATTTCGATGTTCCATTCGACCGTAGCAAATGGCTATATCAGATAAGCCTGGATAATACCATTACAGCTTCCAAACATCTTTCTTTTCAACTTAACGGTATGTATACATCGCCACTCATTCAGGGTACTTATGATTTGACATATCTTATGAGGGTGGATTTTGCAGCAAAATGGAAATTTCTCAATGATAAATGTAATATCACGGCTCGTCTTAACGATATGTTCAATACCGGTCTTCCGAAAACTAAGGTGAACTATGCTAATCAGAAATTCGATATGAACACTACATATTATCTGCGTTCCTTCACGCTAAGTTTCTCGTACCGGTTTGGTGGATACAAAGAAAAAGAACGTAAGGATATTGATACATCACGATTTGGGCATAACTAAGATGTGTTTTTATTCAGACCTGATATAGATATTAACTTTTTGGCATTTTTTATAAATACTCGATTTAAATACAAACTTACTAAAAATATTTAACGAGACAAATTTTTCTGCTACTAAATTGATAAAATATTAGTTATTCGTATACCTTTGTATGCCACAAAAATGGCGAGAGCAAAAATATATATTGAAAAACCAATAATAACAAACGTAATGAGAAGGGTAGCAATACAAGATGCGGAGAGAATCTGCGAGATATATAACTATTACGTACTGAATTCCACCGTAACTTTTGATACGGAACCATACACATTAAAAATGATGGAAAACAAGATACAGAGTTTAATGAATGGAGGATATGATTACTGGGTATATGAAGTCGATGGTTTAATCTTAGGTTTCTGTCATCTGAATGAATGGAAACCACGTAGAGGGTATCGCTTCACCGCAGAGACTTCTATCTACGTGGATAAAGACTTTATAGGCCGCGGTATTGGAGTTGTGATGATGAAACACATGCTTGAGAATGTAAACAAAGAAAAGATACACACCATCTTATCCTGTATTTCTTTACCCAACGACTCAAGCGTCAGAGTGCATGAGCGTTTCGGATTCCAGTTGGCCGGATTATATAAGCAGATTGGCTTTAAACTTGGTGAGTGGCGTGACGTGGGTTATTGGCAGATGATGGTGCAATAAACAAGTCCTATCTTTATTAATTTATTTTAAAACGCAAAATATTTATTGATTTTCGATAAAAATATTTTGTTATTTGATATTTGTTGTTTACCTTTGCATCCTGAAAAGATAAATATATAAGATTTGTATTGTAACATAAATTAGAAGTAATCAAATAACAAATAAATTAGAAAAATAATGAAGAATAGATTAAATGCGTTTTGTGTGCTTATCGTATTGGTCTTTACTGTAATTGTTGGTTATCAATTGAAGGATACGTTTTGCAGTTTCATGGCAGGTTTTAATGAAGGATACTCACATAGTACCAGTGAGAATATGAATCATGAGAAATCGTCTATGTCCGATTTAGTATCAAAATCAAAACTGTTTGTACATCCTTTTGAGATAGTACCTTCTACAGGTCATATTAAATATGACAAGATCAAGAATGCGAAACTGAATAGGGATGATGACTATGTCCTAACAAACGGGATGGTCTTTCTAGACAGAGGAAGTATTGTTCTTCAGATGATCTTGATGTTATTGAATCTAATATCTTACTTCTTTTATGTGTGGTCTGTGGTTTATTTCTTTAGGTTCATACGGAATATCAATAGGAATATAATATTCGATAAACGTAATATTATCCAATTACGTAAGTTAGGGTGGGGCTTTATTATTGTTTTCTTTACCACATTGATATCAAGTTATCTTGATTTTTATGATATGACGAAATATTTCTCTCTCAGTTATGCTGAAATAAAACCCTATCATCCTTTTGCTTCAACAGAGGTTTTTATGGGACTTACGGCACTTTTATTTGCCGAGGTCTTCTCCATCGGAATTAAAATGAAGGAGGAACAGGAATTAACGATATAATATTATGGCAATAATAGTGAATTTGGATGTGATGATGGCTAAGCGAAAGATGTCGCTTAACGAACTGGCAGAGAAGGTGGGGTTGACGAATGCCAACCTCTCTATCTTGAAAACAGGGAAAGCGAAGGCTATACGTTTTTCTACCCTCGATGCTATCTGCAAGGTGCTTGACTGCCAACCTGCTGATATATTGGAATATAAAGAAGATGAAACTTAACATGAAAACAATGATAGTAATATTCATTATAATAGGAACGTGCGTAGGGGCTGTCTTATTCTCAAGATAAAAACTTCTCATTCGACAAATTCTGCCGTATGAAGAAAATAGATGAAAAAAGATTGTGGATGATGCAACTTTCAAACGTGTTGTTGCGTCTAATAAGTGAAAAATGTCACAAAAGACATTCATAAAGGTTTAATAATAAATAGAAATAAAGAAATAAGATATTCACAACAGAAGTCCAAGCGAAACGGCCGTAAACTAGGATGATGTGATGAACCTTACAACAAAAAGAATTAACGTAAAGATAACGTAGTGATAACCTAAAAGGTTAAGAATGCTAGGTATCTTTGCATCAAATTAAAAACTAAAAAAGTAAGCATCATGACACTAATTCAGATTACAGCAGCAACAATCCTCGCATTGACAACAAATGCAGGTATCAATGGTAAGTATGTTTATAATACTGAGTGTGACAGCAATAATGTAGTAACGAACCAGACTGTATACAAGACTGACTATAGCGGACGTTACTTAACAAACAAGTTGAAGTATAACTTCACATACGACGACCAGAAACGTCTTACCTCTAAGGAGACCTTCAGATGGAACGCAGAAGAAGGAAAGTGGACCAACGAAAGTATGATGAATTATACTTATGGTGCCGAAGGATATTCTGTAGAACTGGTTTACTGGAACAAAGATGCAAATCAGTATTCAGATATTCGTCAGAAATGTGAATACACCTTAGTTGATACCAATATAATGGAAGTTGCCATTTATAAATGGAATACCACAACAAATTCATTTGAACAGGCAAGTCGCGATGCGATCTATGCACCGATGGGCAATTCAATGATGGCAACACTAAGGTAGATAAATAGAAGTTTAATTAATCTCTCTCTTAGTAACTATAAGAGATAAAGTCCGGGCTTACTGTGATAGTAACACCCGGACTACTCATTTTTATAAAGTGCGGGTCTACTCATCAGTATAGATGATTATTTGTTGTGACTTCCGTAAGGCATCGTAAAACGGAATGTAGAGCCTTTACCTTCTATAGATTCCAACGTAATCTTTCCACCCAACTGCTTGGCTATATTCTTACAGATAGATAGTCCTAGTCCAGTACCTTGAGTAAATTTGTCGAGCTTTACAAATCTGTCGAAGATCTTGCTTTGTAAATCTTTCGGAATGCCTGTACCGGTATCAGATACATAAAATACGATATTACTGCCTACGATATTGTAACCAAGTTGTATCTCACCTTTTTTTGTGTGCTTAATGGAATTTGTGAGGAAGTTGGTGAGTAGTTGTTGGAGTCGTGTCACATCGCTAACGATATGGCATTCATGCAGATGTTTTCCGAAAGTGAGCTTCACGTTTGGATTTAAACGGTTCTGAAGTGAACGGATAACTTCGTTACACAAGCTGTTCACATCCATTCTTTTGAAAACAAAATCCAGGGAGCCTGATTCCATTTTCGACAGATCGAGAATATCGGAGATGAGTTGTAGCAGCACTTTTGCGTTACTCTGTATGATACTTCTAAATTCTACCTTATCTGTGGCATTTTCACTTTCGCATAACAGGCTCGAGAATCCTACGATAGCATTGAGAGGTGTACGTATCTCATGGCTCATATTTGCAAGGAAAGCACTTTTTAGCTTATCTGTAGCCTCGGCCTTATCACGTGCTTTCCGTAGTGCATCAGTCTTTTCTTTGAGTTCAGTGATATCATAATTGACTCCGATAATTTCAACGATACCATTTTCCGGTGCATAGTTCGTTACCACTATATAGTAACGTAGCCAGTTCCAGCTGTTATTTGAACTGGTACGACGCACTCTTGTTTCCAAACTGAAAGATTTTATTTTTCCATTGAGCGCATTGGCGAGGTTTTCTTTCATCTTTTCGCAGTCGTCGGGATGCATGTTTTTATATATTCCCACAATATTACGTAGGGGCGTCGTCTCTGTCTCGCCCAGGTTCTTGTACCATTGTTTTATGGCATAACCTTCGTGGTTGAATATATTAACCTTGGCATAGCCAATTTTTGCGAAGTCTGATATGATGGAAAAGAAGTTCTCGAATTCATGTATTCGGTTCATGGCAAGGAATCTGTCGGTGTCTTCCAGGCTCATGTTCACAAAACCGTAATGTTTCCCTGAACCATCATAAAGTTTGATACTCTTCATACTCAGTTTGATCTTTCCGCTTCGGCTGGAATGATAAAGGATCTTGTCGAAGTTGAAGTCAATGTGCACCTCGGTCGAGTCGTTTGTCTCCACATGATCCATTGTGTCTTGTGAACATTGACTTCTGAAGAATCCCTTGCCAAGGACTTCTTCGGAATCGTTTATTCCGAACATCTCGATGAATTTGTTGTTGAAGTTCTTCAGATATGTATTTTCATCGAAAATACTGATAGCTATCGGAATATTGTCGAAGATATTTTCTAAGAACGATTTCTGTTTCTTCAGTTCTTCATTGTATCTGTCCGCATTCTCTCTATTGCGTTTTACTAGTGCCACCAGATTGATAATGTTGGCAATTGATGAGAACCATTGAATATCATTTTTACTCCATACTTTCAGCTTGTCGTTAGAAGCTCCGATGAATGCCCATACTTTACCATTATCTGTCAAGGGATAGGATATGGCTGACTTAATACCCAGCCTACTCATATTATCGTACTCATCGGGGGCCTCTTCTTTAATCGTGCTTATATCGTTAAGCACGATTTCTTTTCCCGCCAGAATGGTTTTTGACCACCATGGTATGGCATCGATACTTGCCTCCATGCAACTTCCTATATCCAAAGTCTTTCCTCCTCTTGTTGCGCCGTATTTCATCGCTAATCTCTTTTGGTCCGGAGTAAGAATATAAATATAGGTAAGTGAAGAGTCGAATACCTCAAGAATCTCACTCAGCACTCCATTGATGATTTTCTTGTGATCATGCTCTTTGGGAAATTCAAGGAGCAGGTTTGATATCACATTCTGACGTGATAACATATTATTGTAAGAAGGATAGTCCTCTGCGGCAGTGGAGTCCTTACTCGAATACTCCTTGTTACGGTAGTATTCCAGTTCTTTTTCGAGTTTGTCGATCTTAGTCTTCAGCTCATCTGTCGATACAGAGGGCATTCCTTCTTTCATAACATGTTATATTGGGGGACAAAAATAGTGATAAAACAAATATGTCCCAAATTATTATGAGTTAAATATTAAAAGGTCCATTTCACAGCCAGAGTGGGATTTGCATAGAATTTGTCGTTCTTTCCTCCATCGCTAGGCCAAATGAAATTGTTGCTTAATTCCAGCTCACCTCCAACGCTCAACTTGAAGTTGTCGTCGACACATTTGAGTGCTGCAAGATTAAACCATATCTGTGGTTCACTGATGAATACAAGATTACCTTTAACGCTATTGTCATGCCATAAATCCGCGAATCCTGAGAATGTCATCAGGTCTTTGGCGAAGATAATATGCCATACTGCAGTGGTTTGCCAACTCTCGAAGCTTTTCAGTCCTTTACTTTTTGCATAGTGTTTGTACATGGCTTGCAAAGAGAAGCCGCGTCTAAAGTCTTTGCTATTCCAGTTGTATGCGGCACCTAGGAGGTATGCTCCCTGAAAACTGGTGTTTGAGTTAAGGCCTCCGTCGTATTCAAGATGGATAGCTATTGGAGCTTTCCAGAATTGCAGTTCACGTGAGAATTCTCCATAAGCGCTTTTCACCTGATCGTCAGTAATGTCAGCATCGATGAAGAAATAAGTACTACCCCATTTGTCCGCTGTGAAGTTTTCCACGGTCAGAGTAGTCTTTGGACGAGTCTGTAGCTCACTGCCGTATAGTTCCTTACCGAAGTCGTGATGCAGCTGTAGGTTCAGCTGTGCGTTTGATGTTAATGACATAGCGCTGAAAAAAGCACTCATGATGATCACCTTTTTGATTTTAGAGTGTTGAAAAATCATCTTAATTTATTGTTTTTTTTAAGTTTATCCTCATTTATTTCTTGTTGAATGCCTGTGTAATCATCTGTGACAGGTATTTGTAATGAGCACGGGTGTCGGTATCTGAAGAGTTGGCGGTATTGATCCGAGTGCGAATCTTTGAGAGCATGTCATACATATAGGTATTACCTTGCTGGTTAGTCCCGTACTGCCATTCAGATATCGCCATGCTTACAAAGTTCTGTTGCAGAAAACGTCGGTACGAAGTCACCTTTGCACCAGATACTGTCTCCTTGAATGCCATGTTGATGAGATCTTTCTCATACTCTGCCGGCTGGTAGGTATCAGCAGCATTGCTATTGTCACACAGATTGTTGAACATATATGTGGAAACCAGCCGTCCGAGGCAGATTCGTACTATCGGATATAGTACCTCTTCCGGATTATTGCTGATTCTCGTCATATATTTTTCGGCAATAAGCCATGTCGGTTCTGTAAATACGTTTGCATTAAACCATGTCATAGCCCGCAGTTGCTTTGATTTCTCTTCTGGGGTGTAGATGTTTCCTTGCTGTTCCACGCTCTTATAGTTAGTGTAGATACCTCCGATATTTTTCCCAACATGTCCCACGTAACGTATATATTGACTGATGACATTACTATAGATGCGGTTCAGGTTTTCGCTCATGTCCCCCTCTTCGTATGTCCATTCAGGTAGTTTCTTGACAATCCTTTTCAGATTCATGATACCATAGTCGCTGGCTTTCATAGCATCGTCGCCTAAGTCTTCAGTCTGAGCACGTGGATCGTTGTCGTATCCCTCGCCGCCGAACCAATAACGCCTGCTTTTTGCCAGCTGTTTGATAGTAAGCTTGTTGAGCTCCTGTTTTTCATCTTCTGCATTTTTGCAGTTTGGCAACAGCATGTATCCCCATTTTATTGCCCACTTGTCATAATCATTGATGCGCGGGAAAATACCTAACTCGCTGATATTGTCTTCAGGCTGAGCCACATAGTTGAATCGAGCATAATCCATGATTGATGAGGTATGTCCGTTTGCCTCTACCCACTTCTTGTTACGCAAACTGTCAACAGGGGAGGTGCTGCTGGCTCCCATGTTATGGCGAAGCCCGAGTGTGTGACCCACCTCATGTGAACTGACGAAGCGGATGAGCTGTCCCATCAACTCATCATCGAATTTCATCTTGTCGGCACGTTTGTCGATACATCCTGCCTGGATCATATACCAGTCATGAACTAGCGACATCACATTATGAAACCATCCGATGT
>DAIOSW010000066.1:0-11821 GCA_036752365.1 Prevotella sp. | reverse complement strand
TAATAAAATAGAATGGTTGCGGACATGTCCGATATTAGGCATTGGTGAGACTATTCATGGCAGCGAAACCTTGAATGCTGAGGCTATAGATATGATGAAGTACCGTGTGGAGAAGTGTGGATGCAGGCTTTTGCTTCTAGAGATGCCTATTGAACAGATGTTATATGTAAATCAGTATGTACAGGGTGATACCAGGTTTAATGTGGATATGGTAAAGGAATATCTGTCTATGGCTTTGTTATCTGACGGATGGTTGCATTTCATAGAATGGTTAAAGGGCTATAATGAAGGGAAGAGTGCGAAAGAAAAGGTAAAGTTATTGGGCTGTTTTTATGAAGAGGGGAAATATAATGAGCGTAATATGTTTGATTTCGTACAAGTGTATCACAAGTCAACACACAGCCCGTTGTTATATACATTATGTGACAAAATTTATAATGATATAGATTCACGAGGAATCCCGTCTGATTATATCAGTTATTTAGAGGAAAACACCGAAAAGTTTGGAAAACTGATGGGGATGGACAATATCAAAACCCTGATCCATGTGTTTAATCTGAAGAAAGAAAATTGGCGTAAGAATGGATTGATAGGAAAACCATCTGATTTGCTTGATTCGATGATGTATGCGAACTTCCTTTTCTTTGCGAAGATGTACGATGTTCCCAAAGCAAAGGCGACGATGTACTTTCACTATGGGCATATTAATTATGGTTATCCTGAATTGTATCAGAAAGACGTATGTCAGATGGGTTATTACATTCGAAAGGAATATGGAGATAATTACCGTACTCTTTCGTTGACAGCAGCTGAAGGAAAAACGCTGAATCTTGGAAAAAAAGGAGAACTTGAACTTTGTGAACTAGAACCTCCTGTATGTGGGAGCGTTGAACAAGTAATAGATGAAACAAGTGATACTATTGCATTTTTACCAACAAAGGGGTTTGATGGCTATTGTTATATGCGCTATGTGGGTTCTTTAGGTAGCCGTCATCAGTTTTTATCATATAATGTTGGACATGCGACAGATGGAATTTTATTGTTCAAAAAGAGTGCTCCGATGGTAAAGATTGAGACACGATGTGATCCCAGTCATTATTCCATCAATGAATATCTGGAACGTAGTAAAATGCAGAGAGAGTATCTTCAAAAAATGAAACTCGATATGTAAGTGTGATTTGGTATGTGATTATTACAGTATGGTTAGTTGGTAGTATATACTTAATGTGGTTTTTTGATTTATAGTGATTATTTTTGATGGAAGGCCCTGAATACAATTTTTACTTAATATTCATCAAATTGATGATGTGAATACATCTTTTATCTGTATATTTGCAAGGTTAAAAATTAAATTTAATAAGATGAAGATGAAAAGAGTATCATTATTAGTAATAGTTTTAGCGATGATAGCAGGAATCAATCAAGCGTATGGACAGGAAGTCAACCTCCCTGCTCCTCAGAAAAATAACGAACAGTCCAGTCTGACCAAGGCCTTGCAGGATAGACATTCTGTGCGTTCGTATACCGATAAGGCGTTATCCGACCAGATGTTGTCTGATCTGCTTTGGGCTGCGAACGGCGTTAACCGAACGGATGGCAAACGTACAGCTCCGTCGGCAATCAATGCACAGGATATCGAACTGTATGTCTATAAGAAAGATAATGGAGTTTACCATTACGTACCCACCGATAATAAACTGGTGAAAGTGAGTGACACAGATATCCGTCCGATTATAGCAGCGCATAATGCCTATATAAATATTGTGCCGGTGGTTGTCTTGCTTATGAGCAATCAGTCGAAGTTTGGTGGAATGAAGAGCGGTCAGAAGTTGGGTGCAATGGATGCAGGTTATGTGTCTCAGAATATTTATCTCTATTGTGCCGCTAATGGATTGGGGACAGTAGCCTGTGCCCCTCCGATGGATGAGGCAGCTGTGCAGAAAGCCTTAGGTCTATCTGCTGACTATCTGCCACTTATCTATCATCCTGTGGGATATGCAAAGTGATGAAAGTCATAAATTCAAAAAGCGTCAGATTAAATCTTCGACGCTTTTTTGAGTATCAGTCTGCTTCCTATTAGTATATTCTAATTCTATTTTTATTTTAATTGTATGGTATTTTTTAGAAAATAAGTTAGAAAAGATGTAACTTTGCGGTAATTTTAATAAAAGGCGTATATGGATAAACAAGTTTTCCAAACAGATAATAAGTCCCGTTGGTTGAAATTTAAGTGGACTACGAGAGTCATCGTGTTTATTGCAGTAATACTCATTGCTGTCTTTATCACGATGTTTATTATAGACAGAATACCAAATGTACCGTTCCGGCAGGATTACCGTAGTGCCATGACTGCGTCGAAACCGTTCTTGCAAGAGACTAAATATTCACGCGAATATAAAGGCTTCCGAAAATTCATCTCCGAAAAGAAACAACATAGTAATTATGCTGAGGAAAAGATGAAAAAGTTGCGCCGTCTTCGTCGGTTCGACAACTCTGATTCTCTTCTCGAGAAGAATATGAACAGTTGGACAGACTTCTCTGCCGGCATTCGTGCGGGATTCTATGTGTCATGGGATCCTAAATCATTCAATTCACTTCGTCGTAATATCAGCAATCTGAATCTAGTCATGCCGGAGTGGATGTTTCTTGACCCAAAAACAGGCGGTATCAAGATGAATGTCGATCACAAAGGACTGACATTGATGCGTAAGAGTGGCGTGCCGATCATGCCAATGCTCACTAACAATGTGAACCAGGTGTTCCGAGGTGATCTTGTCAGTCGTATCCTCCATAACCCTTCAAAGCGTAAAGCTTTGGTCAATCAGATTGTCACACTGTGTCAGAAGAATAAGTTCATTGGTATCAATATCGACTTTGAGGAGATGATCGAGAACAGCGATGAGTATCTCATTGCTTTTATGAAAGAGTTGTCTACAGCCATGCATAGCAAAGGACTCCTTGTCACAGAGGACGTAGAGCCTTTTAATGAAGATTACAATTATAAGGAACTGGCCAAATATGTGGATTATCTCGTCTTGATGGCTTATGATGAGTATTCAATGTCAAGTGACCCCGGACCAGTAAGTTCACAGAAATGGATTGAGGCTGCACTTGACAAAACAGCTAAGGATGTACCTAATAATAAGATCATCCTCGGTCTTGCCGCATTCGGCTATGACTGGAGCGACAGTCCTGACGGCAATGTCAGCCTCACTTATCAGGCGGCACTGTCGAAGGCTGCTGAAGGATCCTCAAAGATAAACTTCGACAATGATACCTATAATCTGAATTATGCCTACCGTGACGAGCGTGACTTCCTGCATCAGGTCTACTTCACCGATGCCGCCACCACTTTTAACGTGATGCGCTTCGGTGCGGAATATGGTCTTGCCGGTTTCGGATTATGGCGTATGGGAAGTGAAGATGACCGAATATGGAGATACTATGCCAAAGATATGGAGGATGACCCATTGGGTAATATGGGTAAACATGTCGTTGAGGAAGTTAAGATCAACAGCGGTATCAATTACCTTGGCGACGGTGAGATTCTGGATGTGAAGAAGACCCCTCAAGACGGTAAGATAAAGCTTGTGATGGATGATAACGAAGGACTCATTGCTGAAGAGGAATACATCAAGATACCTACATCCTATCAGATTATGAAGTATGGCGAGGCCGGAGACAAAGAACTGTTGCTTACCTTCGACGACGGTCCTGATAGCCGATGGACACCTCAGATCCTGGATATCCTTAAGAAATACCATATTAATGCCGCTTTCTTTGTTGTCGGTTTGCAGGCCGAGCGTAATGTGCCGCTCGTGAAACGTATCTATGATGAGGGAAATCTGGTCGGCAATCACACGTTCACCCATAGAAATGTGGCAAATGTATCACCCGAAAGAACCTTTGCGGAACTTAAGCTGACACGACTGTTGATAGAATGTATCACCGGACACACCACCATCCTGTTCCGACCTCCATATAATGCCGACAGTGAGCCGGCCAACATGGAGGAACTTGTACCTGTGGTACTTGCACGCGAACAGAATTATATTGATGTGGGTGAGAGCATCGACCCTGAAGACTGGCAACCCGGAATAACCGCCGATGAGATCTTCAATCGTGTGGTGAAGCAGATCAAGCAAGGTTCAGGACATGTGATTCTGCTCCATGATGCCGGTGGCGATACACGTGAAGAGACGATCAAAGTGTTACCCCGTATCATCGAATATTTTCAGAAGCGTGGATATAAGTTTGTTACCCTCGATAAGATTCTTGATAGAGATCGTAACCAGCTCATGCCTGACGTGAAGAAAGGCAAGGAGTATTATGCGATGCAGGCAAATCTGGCTCTGGTAACAATCACTTATGATATCATACAGTTTTTGACTGCCTTGTTTATCATATTTATTCTTCTGGGCTTTGGCAGATTATTATTTATGATTTATCTTTCAGTGAAGGAACGTCGTAAGGAACGTCGTATGCATCTGAACGAATCAATACCTGATGATGCCCCCATGGTATCGATTATCGTCCCTGCCTATAATGAAGAGGTGGATGCTGTCTCTTCTCTGGAAAATCTTCTAAAACAGGATTATCCTAATTTTAATATCATCTTCGTTGACGATGGGAGTAAGGATGAAACCTATAAACGCGTGTGTGATGCCTTCTCCGATAACTCCAAAATGCGACTTCTTACCAAGCCCAATGGAGGAAAGGCCTCTGCACTCAACTATGGTATCTCTCATACTGATGCTGATTATATTGTTTGTATCGATGCCGATACCAAACTCTATCCGAATGCCGTATCACTGCTGATGACCCATTTCCTGCGTCCTGACTCGGAACACGTAGGTTCTGTGGCGGGTAACGTGAAGGTGGGTAACCAGCGTAATATGCTAACCAAATGGCAGGCCATAGAATACACCACTAGTCAGAACTTCGACCGAATGGCTTATGCAGCCATCAATGCCATCACAGTAGTGCCGGGTGCCATTGGTGCTTTCCGTAAAAAAGCTATCGAGGATGCCGGCGGACTGACTACCGACACCTTGGCTGAGGATTGCGACTTGACCATACGCATCTGTCGTGCAGGTTATGTGATCGAAAACGAGAACCGGGCTGTGGCCATGACAGAGGCTCCCGAGCATCTCAAACAGTTTATGAAGTAGCGTGTACGCTGGAGCTTCGGTGTGATGCAGACCTTCTGGAAGCATCGTGACGCCCTGATGGTAAGAAAATACAGAGGTCTTGGTTTCTGGGCAATACCTAACATGCTGATATTCCAGTTTATTATACCAACCTTCTCACCACTCGCTGACCTGTTTATGCTTATAGGACTCTTCAGTGGTAACGCCTGGCAGATATTCATCTATTATCTGATGTTTACAGCCGTAGATTGTAGCGTATCGGTAGCTGCTTATATCTTTGAGAAACAGTCATTAAAGGTCTTGTTGTGGATAATTCCGCAGCGTTTTGCTTATCGTTGGATCATGTATGTGGTACTTTTCAAGAGTTATAAACGGGCTATCAAAGGCGAACTGCAGACCTGGGGCGTTCTGAAACGCACTGGAAATGTAGGAGATGTGTAGAATATATTGTTGACATGCAACAAATAATATCTTTAATGAGACAATTTCTATTGTTTTATTGATAGGTTATTGCTAATTTTGCACATCCATTTTCAAAAATAACATAATGAATAAAGTATCAATCTTATCGTTGGCCCTCATATTGAGTATGGGTGTCAATGCCCAGCAGAGCAATCCAAAGCTGAATCTTCAGTTGGATAAAGCTGCGACATCGGTCAGCCCAACACTGTATGGCCTGATGACCGAAGAAATAAACTACTCTTATGAAGGAGGTCTTTACGCACAGCTCATCCGTAATACCTCATTCAAAGACATGAAGAGAGGCGAACGCAGACCCGGACGTCCACCCTTTGAGTCACAAAGTCCTGACCATTGGGCTCTTACAGACTCTACAGCAGCCGAAGCAAAGGTTGAAAACAACGGTGGTATCAACAAGGCAAACTCAAGTGCTCTCTGTCTGAATATCAAAGATGCAAGTAAAAAAGCGGGTTTGGTCAACGATGGTTTTTGGGGATTCCCTATCCGTTCCACAACCTTATACAAAGGCGGTGTTTATCTGAAGAGCGAAAATCCCAACGCTTCAGTTACAGTAAGTCTGGAAAGTCTTGACGGAAAAACTGTCTATGCTTCAACAAAGATTCAGAACATCGGTAAGAACTGGCAGAAATTTTCTTTTACTCTTACCACAGGCAAGAAAATAACAGCGACAAAAGATGCACGTTTCTGCATCACAGCTGATAACAATGGTAAATATTGGATTACACGCGTAACCCTCTTCCCACCGACATTCAATAACCGTGAGAACGGCAGCAGAATTGATCTTATGACGATGATGAAGAACATGAATCCCAAGTTCCTGCGTTTCCCCGGAGGTAATTACCTGGAGGGTAACCGTTTTGCCGACCGTTTCAACTGGAAGGCAACGATTGGAGATGTAGATCAGCGTCCCGGTCATCAGAGTCCGTGGGGTTATACCTCTACTGACGGTTTCGGACTCCTTGAGTTCCTGAATTGGGCTGAGGATATGGGCGCAGAGCCACTGTTGGCTGTCTTTGCCGGCTACACGCTTAATGGCGACCATCTTGAGGGTGACGCTCTCCAACCGTTTATCCAGGATGCTCTTGACGAAATAGAATATGTAACCGGTGGTGCTGATACGAAATGGGGTGCCCAGCGTATCAAGGATGGCCATCCGGCTCCTTTCAATCTCCATTATGTAGAGATCGGAAATGAGGACTGGTTCGATCGTAGCGGCAGTTATGCACAGCGTTACCGTCAGATGTATGAGGCTATCAAGGCTAAGTATCCTCAGCTTCATCTGATATCAACTACCGGTCGTGGTACAAATATGTCCGAGATCATGAATGAACCCGGAATCAAGCTTGATATCATCGATGAGCACTATTATCGTGGTGCAGGTGATATGTATCGTGCTGCATTCCAATATGACAATTATGACCGTAAAGGTCCGAAGGTGTTCTGTGGCGAGTGGGCTACACGTGAGGGTGAACCTACAACCAATATGAATGCTGCTCTGGGTGATGCCGCTTGGATGACCTGCATGGAGCGCAACTCCGATGTTGTGATTGCTTCATGTTATGCTCCTATCTTTGTGAATGTAAACCCCGGTGGTTCACAGTGGCAGTCTGACCTGATGGGTTATAATGCGCTGAACGCTTATGGCTCTCCGTCATATTACGCTCAGGTGATGTTTGGAAATTACTTAGGTGATAAGGTTGTTCCTGTTTCAGCAGAGAATATACCCCAGTTTAATCTACCGATGAATCATTTTGATTCTATTCGTGGTGCAAAACCATCTACAGTTCCTGAACTCTATTATGTTGCTACAAAGGATTCCAAAACAGGTGTTGTCAATCTCAAAGTTGTGAATGCCGTAGGCAAGGCACAGACACTCGATATCAATATCGAAGGTGCAGATAAGGTTGTGTCAAAGGCATTGAAGGTTCAGTTGAGTTCAGCTAAGCCTGAAGATACCAACACGATTGATAATCCTACAAAGATAGTCCCTGTCAAGTCAAGTGCCAAGGTGGGTAAACAGTTCACTCACGTCTTTGCCCCTTATTCAGTGACAGTATTACAGATACAGACAAAATAGATTAATATAGGTATAGCTTAAAATGAAAGCATCTGGCAGCTTGATAGTTGTCAGATGCTTCTTTTTTGTGTATTAATTAATTATAGATTGGCAATCTTACCCATAAAGAGTATCGTGCCTGTAGCGTTTTCTTTGATGTAAAACAGGAATGGACGGTTGAAGTTGATAATTACCTTTTCGTTAGGATTATATGATGTTGTAGCTATTCCACCCGTGCTTACAGCAGCCGCTTCTGTCCCGTCTTCGTTTACGTCCACAGCCACGTCCTGAACTATTTGAGATACAAAGAGATCTCTTGCTATTCTGTTCATATTGTCACCTGTCATCATCACTTTGTTGATACCTAAGGCTTTGAGGGTCTTATCAAACTCTTTCCAGTGATTCTCTATTTTAAATTTAGGCATAGTGAGATTCACCTTCATCGGTGATGTTCCTTGATAGCCTAGATTTACTTTCCCTATGAGGGAGTCTACGTCCACACCTTCAGCAGGCAGAACCAGATTCATACTCAGCAGGCTGCCGGCATACAGCATGTTTTCTACAGATTCGTAATCTTTCGTTTTTGTGTAGAAGAAATCATTTTCAGTAGTCATCATATCTACCTCACTCTTCGTTCCCGACTGGTTTGTAAACACAGCTTGATGAGTTAGACCCTTATTGAACTTCTGTTTCCATATTCCTTTAAAGTAGGTTGCGTTGGCTAGCACCACCCTCATGTCCGGTGTAACCACTAGTGATGTCTTCTTGATCATCCCGTTGGTTTTCTCGTTACACCAGTTGTTGATGGTGTTCTGTGCTGCTTCTGTCTGATGGAAGTCTATATTCTTTACGTCAGAGGAGTAACTGTTTTTCATCACATTTGTGAAAGAATCCTTTACTGCCATTCCATCTTCAATCCATGCGGCATTGGCCACTTCTAAAGTAGCAGTCCCGGCGTATGTCTTAATCACTTTTGAAAGTTCATGGTTGTACATGTTCAGACTGTCTATACCGTATTTACTCATACCCGTTGCTTTGAGCATCTCCTCTTGTGGTTCATCACTTGCACCGTTAGTGATCATGCAGAGCAGCATATTCATGCTGTAAGGCGAGAATGTCACATTTTGGTTCTTGTTATTCTCGTCATTACATAGTTTCTGGAGCATCTGATCTCCGAAGTTATTATTCGTCTTCACAAAACCATACAGGCTTGGCGGGAATGGAATCGTTGGCGGATCAATGATATAAGAGCTGGTGTTGTCGTTGTCAGTGCAGCCCATAAGTGCTAATGGAATTAACAATAAAAATAGTTTTTTCATATCTCTGATTTATTAGTTTATATCTATAGAATGAAGAAAAGTTGTAAATACTGCATCCTAATCGACATTATTTTTTTAAGAAGCAAATCCTTCTATGGCTGCACCAACTTAACCTCAATAACAATTCCTGATTCTCTGTTGAACATCGATGATTCAACATTCACCTCCTGTGCCAACCTGAGATCGGTAATCATTCCAAGTTCTGTAACTTCAGTGGGTACAAGTGCATTTAGAGGATGTGCCAAATTGGCCATTATCACAACCCAGAGTAGCACACCACCTGCAGCATCCGAGACTTCATTTGACGGCGTTGATAAGACAACCGCAGAACTTAATGTGCCTAAAGGTTCAGAACAAGTTTATGCCGCAGCCAAGGGATGGAGTGGTTTCCGCAACATCCGAGGGTATGAACCGACGGGAGTGAAAGCACAGACCAGTAATATCTTCTCTGTAGGAGAGAAATTCTATTCTCCTTCCGGTGCGGAAACCGGCAGATTGAGTAGGGGACTTAATATCGTAAAACAAACCAATAATGATGGTACGGTAAAAACCTGCAAGGTTCTCATGAAGTAGACCCCTCGATGGCTTTCCCAATCATAAGAATAACCCCGCCACAGTTTCTGCGGCGGGGTTATTCTTTTTCTTATATGTTTATTTCTCCGGTCATGTATAATCTCTAAGTTCATTTCAGCGATTCCCAATAAGGTTGCAGTCTTTGTTTAATCAGCAAGCCTACTGTTGGAAAGTCTAAAGATTCTTTGTATTTGATTTTTCGCAAGAATCCATCCCAAAAGGCTTTACGGTCTGTTGACGTAAAGAAATCTTCTGTGAACAATGGATGATTCTCTCGAAAGCCAGTTTCTCTATTGGCAAATGTAAACTTGATAGCATCAGCCAATATCTCTCCATCCACCCTATCGGTTATTAAAATAGAGTAAACATCGAAGAAATCCTTCATTCGACTGTTTGCCAGTGAGAGTGCTATCATAGCGTGGAATTTTTCTGCGACAACAGTTTCTAACGAATAGGCCATTATTTCAGCTTGTGGCACAGTATCTATCAATGTAGGAAATGCAAGTTTTTGAGGTGCAGGAGTAACAACATCTCCAAATCCAATATCCATAGAAATACGTTGACGAGCTGTATCTAATAGAGCAACAACATATACACGCACTCCGTGATATTCGTTATTTACCGTTATATCTTCTGCCTCTACTGTATTGGAATCATAGCTTGCACCATCTGTCACGCTATCCACACTACATATTTCTTTGATAATACGTTTAATATTCTCCTTGTCATTATTGATGTGTGTTGCCATGAAGTCTATATCCAACGTTGGACGTGCTTCGAAACGATCATGAGCATAAAGCAATGCACCGCCCTTGAGAATAAACCGTTCTCGATAATTACTAATAGACAGTCGATATAGTAACCGTTCCTGCATGTATCGAGAAATCATCATTTGAGGGTTATAGTGTTCCGCTCTTGATAGATTTAGCAATCGTTCACTAACAGACTTGCCTGAGTTTGTATGTGTTTTGCTCATTACAGCATATATTTAATTAGTTCATCAATCTTTTTTCCAACTCGCAGTTGTGTGGCATATTCATAGAGGAGCGTTATATCTCGATCTTTGCGTGAAAGATAATTCTTGAATATTTCAGAACTTACGTCCAAACCTATTTTATTGCGATATTTGATGGCATCACAAACAGATTTCTCCAAATCATATATCTTAACCTTGAAGCCATCAATCTCATATTCTTTAATACCTATATTATAGGCTTTTCTTGACACAAAACTAAGTTCAATCGGAGGAAAGTCAGGAAGTGTTATTTTACGAGTACGCTCCACAGCGATATTATAGGATTGTGGAATTTGAGTTGTAAGCTCATGAAACGCCCATGCGGAATAAAGGCACAATACACCACCTGGCACCAACGTCTCAACGTCTATCATCTGTTTAGCTAGTCCATCATTTAGTGCATATACACCACGACGCACACGCACAATTCGTCCAATCCTTGTTTCATACAACAGTTGATTGTACAGAGAAGCTTTCTTAGCATCTGTAGATGATATGTAACCACCATTATTGGCTATGTATTCTGTAATTCTCATACGATATCATGTTAGATGCCGCAAAGTTACTACAAATATCTTAATGTGCAGTAGTTTTGATGCAATAAAATTGCTTATAGAGATCAGTTATTCTTCTTTTATATTTTTATTTCTCCGGTCATATATAATCTTGCGTTACCGCCAATCAAACATCTGTCGCCCCGGTACTCGCAGATGAGTTGTCCTCCCCGTTTTGAAAGTTGGCGTGCGGTAAAGGTCGTCTTGTTCAGCTTCTTTGTCCATAAAGGCAATAACGATGTGTGTGAGGAGCCGGTAACGGGATCTTCCGCTATGCCCGATTGAGGAGCGAAGAACCGGGAAACGAAGTCCACCTGCTCCCCTTTGGCGGTGACCACCAGCCCCCTTGCTTTCAGTTTTGCTATCTCATTCAGGTTCGGTTGCAGACTTTCCAAGTCAGATTCATGCTCTATCACCGTGATGTAATCCATCTTTCCCTGATAGGTCTCTATCGGTTTCCTGCCGATGCACCTCTCTATCACGGCGTTCTGTTCCTCGGGGAGTAACTCCAGCCGGTCAGAGGGGAAGTCCATCATCAGCAGATCATCCTTTTTTCTCACCGTTAGTAATCCGCTCTTGTGCGAATAGAACCGAATGGCAGGCTCCTTGTAGCCTAGCAGATTAAACAGCACAAAGGCCGACGCCAGCGTAGCGTGCCCGCATAAGTCCACCTC
>DAIOSW010000065.1:4815-11905 GCA_036752365.1 Prevotella sp. | reverse complement strand
CACGGTGGAGCAGACCAATAGTTACTATCCCTTCGGTGGCTGGTTCTTCGGCATAGACTATGCTGATGCGCAGCCTTACAAATACAACGGTAATGTCGCATGCTGTTATTCTTAAAAAACAATAATCGTTTTTCGGATATTTTATTTTTCCTTATCTTTGTAGTCAATTCATGTGTCCGTTGCTTTTTAAAGGATGCAGAGAGATGGGGCTATTTGTACTCCATTGTTTTTGGGAAATGAAGATTAACAGCAGAAGAAAAATTGCAGCAAGGATATTGTTGGCGGTCTATATCACGATTATCGCCATGGTATCCCTGCACCACCATGAGGATTCTTGTGGCATGCAGAATGTATGCTATAGCTGTCTTTATAAATTACCCCATCCCAGTCATTTCTCTTCAGGCACTTCTAACTGGCATTCGTGTGTTTTATGCCAGTTTCACAGTTTGCCTTATCTGTTCATTCCATTTTTTGTTTTATCCGTATTATCGATCGCGTGGCGTTGTCTTTTCGTGCGTAACACAAAAACGAATTGTGTTACCGCTTTTGCTACGCGTTCTCCACGTGCTCCTCCTTTTGTTCTGTAACGATAGACAATTTTTTATTTGTAACAAAAATTATACGTAACAGAATGAAATTCTTTAAAATATTTCTGTTTCTCCTATCAACATGCATGGGAGTGACAGCCGAGCCTTTGGCTCAAAACGGACGGTTGCAGGGCGTTGTTACCGACAAGGTGGATAACAGTCCCCTCACGGGCGTAGTGGTTTCAATACCGGAACTTTCTAAAGTTGTGGTAACCAATGTGCAGGGACAATATGATTTCGAAGCATTGCCCTCCAAAAAAGTGACGATTCAGGTGAGTTACATCGGGCATCAGACGATTATAAAGACGGTGGATCTGGCAACAGTCTCATCCATGAATTTCGTGATGAAAGAAAGTAATGCCACGATAGACGAAGTTGTGGTAACAGGACTCTCAGGCAAGTTGCTGATGAAAGAATCGCCGACGCCTGTGTCAACGATTTCTCAGCGCGATTTGCTGACAACCTCGTCGACAAATATGATTGATGCCCTTGCCCGTCAGCCCGGTATATCACAGATTACGACCGGTGGCGGAATATCCAAACCTGTTATCAGAGGTTTGGGATATAACCGTATTGTTGTGGTTAATGACGGTGTGCGTCAGGAAGGTCAGCAATGGGGAGACGAACATGGTATAGAGATAGATGGACAGGGAGTGAATAATGTAGAAGTGTTGAAGGGTCCTGCAAGTTTGATGTACGGCTCGGATGCCATGGCCGGAGTGGTTATATTCCACAGCGATCCGGTATTGGCCCAGGGGCAGATGAAGGCTGTTGCTTCTTCTGAATATCAAACCAATAACGGATTGTTCGATTACTCCCTGAATTTTGCCGGAAATAAGAAAGATATCGTATGGGATCTCCGGTATAGCGATAAAATGGCGCATGCCTATCAAAACAAGTATGACGGATATGTCTTTAATTCGCAATTTAAGGAGAAGGCAGCTTCTGCCATGGTCGGTCTGAACCGCAATTGGGGGTATTCGCATCTTAAGTTCAGTTATTATCATCTTACACCGAGTATGGTGGAAGGAGATCGTGACGAGACCACCGGAGCGTTTCTGAAGCCAGCCCTGGTCAACGGTCAGGAAGATGAGGTTATTGCCACCGACTATCAGCATCTGTATGGGCACGGACTCCCTTATCAGCAAATTCATCATTACAAAGCGGTGCTTGACAATTCTTTTTATATCGGAAAGGGTAATCTAAAGGCTATCGTGGGGTATCAACAGAATCGCAGGCAGGAATTTGAGGATGTGGAAACCCCGGATAAAAGTGGATTGGATTTCAGGCTGCATACGGTAAATTATGATGTAAATTATGCATTGCCTTTATCTGACAATTGGAAGTTTACCGGTGGCGCGAATGGTATGTATCAACGTTCTCTGAATCAAGGCGACGAGTTTTTGATTCCGGCTTATCATCTGTTTGATATCGGTGCCTTTGTTACATCGGGGTTAACCTTGAACCAATGGCATTTAAGCGGTGGCGCACGAATTGACAATAGGAGTCTTCGCAGTGAGGCGTTGGAGAACCGGTTTGCCGCGATTTCGAGAAACTTTTCGGGTCTAACGGGCAGCATCGGTGCGGTGTATGATATTCTGAATAATATGCACGTGAGATTGAATGCGGCACGTGGCTTCCGTGCTCCTAACCTTAGCGAACTGGCTTCCAACGGGGAGCATGAAGGTACACAACGATATGAGACCGGTAATGCCGACTTGAAACCCGAATACAGTTGGCAGATAGACGCCGGTTTCGACTATTCCTCTGCCGTCGTTTCTGTTCAGGCGTCGCTTTTCATGAACCTGATAGATAATTACATTTTCTCTCATCGAACAGGGGGAATGACAGACGGTGTTCCCACTTACAGGTTTGTACAGGGCGATGCCCGTTTGCAGGGAGGCGAGGTCAGCGTGGATGTACATCCCGTTGAACGCCTGCATTTCATGAATTCTTTCTCTTATGTAAATGCCATACAGCTAAGGCAGCCCGAGGAAAGCAAATATCTGCCGCTTACGCCGGCACCGAAATGGACGTCGGAATTGCGTTACGACCTTGTGCGTGACGGAAGTGTGCTGAATAATACATTCGTTAAGCTTGGCCTGGAATGTAATTTGCGCCAAGATCATTTCTATTCGGCAGACGATACCGAGACCGCAACGCCGTCGTACACCCTGTTGAACATGAGCGTGGGTACCGACATCATGTCTCATCGGCGCACGGTGGCATCGATCTTCCTCATTGGCGACAATCTTACCGACCGTGCCTACCAGAGTCATCTGAGCCGTTTAAAATATACGGACATCAACAATGCCACCGGTCGCCAGGGTGTTTTCAATATGGGAAGAAACATCTCTATAAAGGTTGTTTTACCGGTAGATTTATAACAAGTTGCATCTTATTTCGGGCTTTTCAAGATGAAAGGCCGATCACTAAAGCGAGTTGTACTTGACGGTGCAACTCGCTTTTTTGAAACGAAATGCTGACCGATGAGAACGATGCCGGCCAAACATTTTGCACAATCATCAAAATGCGTACCAATGTCAATAACTTTGTTGGCCAATATCATCTATATTGCCGACCAATATAGCTCCATTTGTGCATCAGTGGATGGCTTGACGTTAATCTACTGATGTATCCATCATTTAGCAGACAACCTGTTCTGTACACCGCGCTTGTATAAAAACGTCATCAAGAGCTTCGATGTTTAATATTTTTCATTATATTTGTACATTTGTTATACAACGATCATAGAAGAACATTAGACAGGCAATGGCAAGAATTTACGATAATATAGAAACGAAGTTCACGGAAGGATTACAGGGAATAATCACTAACGCAGGTGTTAAACGTGTTGACTTCTGTGTTGGATACTTTAATTTAAGAGGCTGGAATCTGATCGTTAATCAGATAGATACTATCCCCGGAGATTATGTTTACGAACATGACAATAAAGAATTTCGGATATGCCGTCTACTGATTGGAATGCACAGGCCCAATGATGAATTGGTACGAAAACTGTATTCAGGTAAACAGCAATTGCCGGACGCTGATTATGTGAACCAGTGTAAACTGGAAATTGCCCGCGAGTTTAAAAAGCAACTGCTGTTAGGTTTACCCACCAAAAATGATGAGTGGACACTGAGGAGACTCTCCGCACAGATGAAAGATAAGAAGGTATGCGTGAAACTCTATCTTAAAGAACCACTTCATGCCAAACTGTATCTTGCGCATCGCCCTGATGATAACTTCAATAAGATACAAGCCATCATGGGTAGCAGTAACCTTACTTATAGCGGTTTGACCAAGCAGGGTGAACTCAATGCCGAATTTGGTGACAGCGATAACGCGGAGAAACTTTCCCATTGGTTTGATGACCGTTGGAATGATAACTTTTGCATTGACATCACTACGCAACTGATTGATGCCATAGACAATAGTTGGGCCGGTGAAAACACAATCCCTCCCTATTACATCTATCTTAAAACAGCATATTTTCTCAGTCAGGAAGCACGCTCAGGTATCAAAGAGTTCACACTTACACCTGAATTCCGTAAAGATCTTTTTGAATTTCAACAGAATGCGGTGAAGATAGCCGCCAAGCATCTGAATAACGAGAAGCGTGGTGGCGCAATGATCGGAGACGTTGTCGGACTTGGCAAGACCATCACTGCCTGTGCCATCGCCAAGATTTACGAAATGACATTTGCAAGCAGCACACTTATCATCTGTCCTGCAGGATTACAGGATATGTGGAAGAAATATGTGAAGAAATATGACCTCAAGGCAGATATCATGTCCATGCAGAAGCCCATTGACGTTGACAGTTCCAGATATTACAGGTTGATCATCGTGGATGAAAGTCATAACCTGCGCAATGAGAATGGCAAGAGATACCGTAACATCAAGGATCTTATCAATCATCAGGACAGCAAGGTCTTGCTACTTACAGCCACCCCATACAATAAAGACTTTTCAGATCTGGCAAGTCAGTTGAAACTATTTATCAGCGAAGATCAGGATTTAGGTATGCGCCCGGAGGCCTATATCCGCAGCCTTGGTGGTGACCATCAATTTGCACAAAAGCACAGTGATGTATTTATACGCAGTATCAAAGCTTTTGAATACAGTTCCTTTGTTGATGACTGGAGCGAACTGATGAAGATGTTCCTTGTTAGAAGAACACGTTCGTTCATTAAGGAAAACTTTGCCAAAACAGATGAGGACGACGGTCGTAAATATTTATTGTTCCCTGACGGCTCACGTTCATACTTTCCGGAGCGCATTCCGTGCGCATTGAAATTCAAGACAGAGCCTAACGATCAGTACAGTCGCTTGTATTCTGAAGAGATGGTCAGCATCATGGATTCGCTGAAACTTCCACGCTACGGATTGATTCATTATCTTGATAAGGCAAAGGCAGAAAATGCTCCAAACCATGAAAAACAACTGATAGAAAACCTATCACGTGCAGGGCAACGCATGATGGGATTCTGCAAAAGTACCTTCTTCAAGCGTATAGACAGTAGCGGTTTCTCGTTCTTGCTTACCCTGTATCGTCATATCTTGCGTAATGCTGTCTACATTTATGCCATTGATAACAAACTACCCCTGCCTGTAGGAGATGAGAACAGTCTGCCTGAAGACTTCTATGAAGATGAGGACATCAATCAAACTGCATTTGGAAAAGACTCAGATCAAGATAAGATAGTAAACAATAGCGATTTTATCACCGTTTCTGAAGACATGAACACATATATGCGTGAAGCAAAAAAATATTATGAACTTATTACGCAGAAGAATAATGTGGCATGGATCGATTCCAAATACTTCAAACGCACATTAAAGTCTCAGCTTCAAAACGATTGCGATACCATCATAAGAATGATAAACCTGTGTGGGGCATGGAATCCGGATACTGATCAAAAGTTGGACAAACTGTTATATCTGATTAATAGCAAACATCACGATGACAAGATTATCGTATTCACGCAATATTCAGATACAGCCAACTATATTTACAGACAACTTAAAAAGCACAATGTCAGCAATATTGACGTTGCTACCGGCAGCAGCAGTGATACCACCTCGATTGTAGAGAAATTCTCGCCTGTAAGTAATGACAAGGCAGATATACCGGCAGAAGAGCAGACACGCGTATTGATAGCGACAGATGTGCTCAGTGAAGGTCAGAACCTGCAAGACTCTCATATCATCGTCAACTATGACTTACCTTGGGCTATCATCCGCCTTATCCAGCGTGCCGGTCGTGTAGACCGTATCGGTCAGAAGTCGCAAAAGATAAACTGCTACTCATTCTTTCCGGCCGATGGCGTGGAAGAAATCATCAAGTTGCGCAAGCGCTTGAACGAACGAATCAATCAGGCTGCTGATATTGTGGGCAGTGATGAGGTGTTCTTCGAGGGCAATGAGAAGAACCTGCGCGATATGTACAATGAGAAAAGCGGAGTTCTTGAAGATGAAGATGACAACGATGTTGATTTGGCATCACAAGCCTACCAAATATGGAAGAATGCCACAGACGCAAACCCTGACTTGCAACGGATTATACCCAATCTCAGTGACATTATCTACTCCACCAAACAGAGCAACGACTCTATCAACGATGGTGTGATTACCTATATCCGCACCCACAGTGGCTTTGACCTTTTGTCGTGGTATAATTCCAAAGGGGAGATGATCAGTCAGTCTCAAAAGAAAATACTTCAGGCAATGGCTTGCTCCATCAATGAGCCTGCACTCCCGCCTCAAGCCAACCATTTTGACTTAGTCAACAAGGCTGTTGAAAATGTAAAGGATGAGAATACGTATGTGGGTGGTGTCTTAGGCAGTCGTTTTAGCACCAAATACAGGATGGTAACTCTGCTTGAAAACTATTACGCCCGTCCGGCCACCTTGTTTTTCACCGAAGATAACCGGCAGATGCTTAAATATGCCATCGACGATATTTACAATTACCCATTCTTCGAGAGCACCAAGTTTATTCTTGGGCGTATGCTCCGCACAGGCTCTGCCGAAGATATTGTAGAATATGTTCTGGAGATGCGCAAAAACGGCAACTTATGCCATATAGACGAAGACACCAACACCGCCAAAGAGCCAAAGATTATATGCTCCATGGGATTAAAAACAGACTAACAGACACACACCATGAATAGAAAGTCATTCAACCAATATATCAGGGAATCAAATTTTCAAGAGTTGTTTATCACCGAGATGGGATGGAACAATCCCAAGGGGCAGACACAATTGCCATCGATAACCGTTGATGAAACCGAATACGGATTTAATATTATTGCAGAGAAGAACGGTTTTCAGATAATCCTGTGTCATGTTGCCAAAATACCGAATGCCACTATCTGCAAAAAGATCGACATCAAGTTGCGCCGTAGCGCTTTCGATTACATCTGCATCTATATTGTTCCCGAGAGTGAGCACCACCAGTGGGTGGCACCGATAAAGAAGGTGGATAAACGCGACCT
>DAIOSW010000065.1:0-4715 GCA_036752365.1 Prevotella sp. | reverse complement strand
GATGAAGAAAGACAAGCAATGGTACACATCCGTGATGCTCAACCGTCTGATGTTCTGTTATTTCATTCAGAAGAAAGGATTCCTGGATGGTGATACCGACTATTTGCCCAATAAACTGAAACGGGTACAGCAGCAAGAGGGTGAAGGCACTTTCTTTACTTCATTTTATAAAGGTTTTCTCTGCCAACTGTTTCATGGTGGTCTCAACGCACCGAAACATACGGATGAATTCGAAAACATCTACGGTCGCATACCATATCTCAACGGTGGCATGTTCGATGAACACCAGTTAGAGAAACAATATGCCGATCTTGACATTGATGACAAAGCTTTTGAACGCCTGTTTGATTTCTTCGACAAGTGGCACTGGCATCTCGATACCCGTATTACGGCTTCGGGCAAAGACATTAACCCTGATGTTTTAGGATATATCTTCGAACAGTATATCAATGACCGTGCCGCCATGGGTGCCTACTATACCAAAGAAGATATCACCGAATATATCAGCAAGAACTGCATTATTCCATTTCTTATGGATGAAACAGCCAAGAAGTCACCGCAAGACTTTAAACCGAATGGTACTGTATGGATTTCGCTAAGAGATAGTGGAGACAGCTACATCTATGACGCTGTAAAGAAAGGCTATCCACTGATGGATAAGATACCGGAAGAAATTGCTGTCGGCATAGACACAACGAAGCCTGACCTGATAGAGCGTCGCAGTCATTGGAACGAAAAGACACCGGAACAGTTCGCCTTACCCACTGAGATATGGCGCGAAACGATAGAACGCCTACAGCGATGTGATGACGTACTGCACAAAATAACCGGTGGAGAAATAACACAGATCAACGATTTTATAACCTATAATCTCGACATACGCCAGTTCGCCTATGACCTGTTGACAAACACACAAGACCATCTGTTTGTAAAACATTTCTATGCAGTCCTGCAACACGTATCCATCCTCGATCCTACTTGTGGTTCCGGAGCCTTTCTGTTTGCGGCGATGAACATTCTCGAACCACTTTACGAAGTATGTATCGACCGTATGCAGGAGTTTCATGAGCAGAATGACAAACTATTTGTTGACGAACTCGGTGAGATAGAAAACAAGTATCGCAGTAATATTCAATATTTCATCTATAAGAGCATTATTCTCCGTAATCTTTATGGAGTGGATATTATGGTGGAAGCTACTGAAATTGCGAAACTTCGTTTATTTCTTAAGATGGTAGCTGTGGTTGAAGTTGATAAACGCGCAGACAATCTAGGTCTTGACCCATTACCTGATATTGATTTCAACATCCGTTGTGGCAACACACTTGTTGGCTATGCCACTGAAGAAGAACTCGAACGGGATCTAACAGAAGGTGATATGTTCGCCAACGCAGAATTTAAAGACAAAGTGGAAGAAGGAATGGAAAAGGTTGCTATGACCTATGAGCATTTCAAAGAATTGCAACTGATTCAAGATGAAGATATTGTTAGTTTCAAACAGGCAAAATCTGAATTAAGAAAGAGATTGGAAAAATTAAATGACACACTGAATCATAAACAATTCCTTGCTTCTATTGGCAATGCAGATGCTGATTATAATAAATGGCTAAAGGATTATCAACCGTTTAACTGGTTGGCAGAGTTCTATCAGATAATGCATGGAAATAAAGGATTTGATGTGATTATTGGGAATCCTCCTTATGTAGAATATAATCCTAAAAAGTTTAATTATCTTATCTCACATATAGAAAAAACAATTAATTTATATCCATTAGTTGTTAATAGATGTCGTTATCTTTTAAATGATAGTTCATCATTTGGAATGATTGTATTACTATCATTTACCAGTACAGAAAGAATGCACACCTATTTGTTGAATTTTGTGCAAAATTACAACTCCGTATATTTCTCACATTATGAGGGAACTTCAAATCCTGGAGTTCTTTTTAATGGAGTAAAAGCGCAGCTATGTATAGCAATTGGAAGGAAAAAAGGCACTGAATCGTTGTTTACAACACATTATAATAGATTTTATGCCAACGAAAGAAACCTTTTATTTAAACAGATAAAATATGTAGAAGTTAATAAAAAATTAGAAATTATACCAAAAACTTCTAATGACATATTATATAAAATTGAGAATAAAGTAAGGAATGAAGTAAGGACTTTAGTTAAAATTGAAGGTTCTAATATCTTATATTATAGAAATATGGGAAATTTCTTTTGGAAATTAGCTTTTGATGAAGAGCCCTTATATAAGAAAAATGGTATCATTTGTCATTCTAGTACAGTTAGTTCTCTTTCATATTTCTCGAAAAAATTAAGGGATTATTATATTTGTTTCTATAATAGCAGTCTTTTTTTTATGATGTGGAATACATATTCAGATTGCTATCATTTATTAATAAAAATCAACGAGTACAAGCCTGTTAAAAACTATTCGGATTTTAACTGGGGAGAATTATCTGTAAAGTTATTAAATTCATATAAAAAGAATGGTTATATTCAAACAGAAAATAAAAAAGATGGTACTATAAAAGAATATTACAGATATTTCCCTCAATATTCAAAAAGTAAAATAGACAAGATAGATATTGAGTTAGCCCGATATTATCACTTTACAGAAGAAGAGTTAGACTATATAATTAATTACGATATTAAGTATCGTATGGGAGATGAATTAAATAATACAGATATATAAAAGCGAATGATATGATTGTTATTTTTGATACAAATATATATAGAACTCTGATTCAAAAAAAGAGTGATAAAGAAATTTCATCATGTTTTGACATTATAAAAAAAGCCGAAACGAAGAAAAATATTATTGCAAACGCAAGTGCTGCTGTCGGTCTTGAACTGGTATCAAACATATTAAATTCAAATATTAGAATTGCTAATAGTTGTTTAAAAGCCACTTATGCAATGATTTTGCATATATATAAGGATGAAAAACTAACATGGTTATCTTTATCATATAATTTATTAGCAAGAAAATATTTCAATTTTGACATACCCAGTTTTTATGAAATCGAGAAATTATTATTTGCAGCCATGAATGATATTTCTGAAAATAAAAGTATTAGTGATAAAGATAAAATGATATCTAAATCTATTAAGAAATTAAATTCTTTAGGGGAAGAATCATTTGTTAATTCAATTAGAGATTTTATTATTCAAATTGATAAGACAACTACAAATTGGCAAATCAAGTTTAATTCACCAAAAGAGAGAAAAAAATACACAGATTTTATTAACTCTGACGATTTTCAAAATATTTATATTGATTCTATGATTAATACTTTGAAAGATTACATACCAGAAGAAAAAAGAAAAGGAATTAAATATGATTATATAATTAATGATTATAAGGATAATTTTAAAATACCATTCATTTTTAGAAAAAATCTAATGATGAGATTTTCACGTGAAAATTATATTATGGATGGAAAAAGCCGAGCGAATTATCTATGGGATGAGATGATACTACATTTAGCTAATCAGCAAACTTCTAATGGTGAACGTTTTATGCTTGTAACAGAAGATAAAGAAATGTATAAAGCAGTAAAAGAATATGATTCTTCAGTGCCTATTTATAAAATGGAGGAATATCTAAAGATGTTGGGCATTAATCTATAAACAAAAAATCAAAATGATTATTATGATTCAGACAAAGTCTTAGTCAAGTATTATGGTATTACAGATTAATAGTTTGATTTCATTATCAACTATGTGATAAATATTGAATGAGTGATGAATTAAATAGCTAATTACAATGGCTAAAAGAGACTATATAAATACAGGCAAATGTATTTGGTGTGGAAGAAGTTACCCTAAAGTTTCTTTCAACAATAAACCCCATATTGTGCCCCACAATATGGGAGGAGATTGTATTGGAGTTGACGTATGCGATGAATGTAATTCGTACTTTGGTACTTCGACAACACACACACCTTCCACCAATCTTGTCTTTAAAGAGGTTTTTCAGACTATTCGTTTCTTTAGTAGAACATTAACTCCTAATTCATATAAAAAATATCATTCTGCCTATTTTAAATACAGCTATAGTAAAAACGCTCTAGAATTGAAGCTCTTATTAAGTGTAAAGACATTTACAACGCAATTTAAACGTTCACTATATGAAGTATTCCTTCAAAAATACCATTATGTAACTGGAAATGGTCATGATAGAAAATTTAACTATGTTAGGTCATTTGCTCGATATTCAGATATTGTATCTGACCTGAAAGTTTATTATGCATACAATAAGATAATTCTTGCCCCTGATGATAATTATGTAGATTTACCGATGTCTGACGCATTGATTAATGATATTGATGCGTATGGATTCTTCTGTTTTTATTTTAAAGGTCATAATTTCTTCCTAGAAACAGATCCAATTAAATGCGCTCTAACGCGAGATATTTACTTACAAGAACAAGCTAATAAATTATTGATACCAGTTGATGGGACTGAACATATTCATGAAATTACCAATATTTTTCAATTAGATTTTCTCATGAATCGATTCTATCGGACTAATTTTAATACAAATAATAAGATTAGAAGATGAAACGTATAAAATTGAATAATGTTAAATTAACAGACTATATATGAGAGAACTTGAAGATAATAAAGGAAAAATATTAATTTATCAGAGTGAGAAAGGGGACACAAAGATAGATGTTTTCTTTCAAGATAATGATATATGGTTG
>DAIOSW010000064.1:0-12090 GCA_036752365.1 Prevotella sp. | reverse complement strand
CCATAACGCTGTTAAGACAGCATATCGCCAATCAATGACGACAACATGTCTGCGGGCGTGGATTGCCTTCATAATCTTACGGGCAACAAATTCCGGCTTCATGAGCAAGGGATAGTTACTACCATCAGCGAGAAGGGCTGTATCGACGAAGCCGGGTCGTATGTCGGTAAACCGTATCGGCAAATGACGCATGTTAGCCAACTGTTCGAGAGCTTCTATATATTTGTTCTGAAAAGCTTTCGTGGCAGAATAAGAAGGTGCGACACCCAAACCCTTCGTGCCGGCGATGGAACTGATGACGGCAATATGTCCGCCGTGATGAGAGGAAAAATAGTTGAATGCCGTGTCCACCATCCGTGTAAAACCCAGTGCGTTGGTCTCTACGGTTTTTATCTCGATGTCTACCTTCAGAGCTGTGTTCTGTTTGCCTATACCGGATGCTAAAAAGAACAGGTCAAGACCTCCGATACGGTCAATCAACTCCATCAGATGTTGAGGGGCATCGGCATCCATGATGTCTATGATTGCAGTCTCTACCTGATCTGGGCTTATCTCCTTGATTTTCTGCAAAGCATCTATGCGACGGGCTGCAATACCAAGATTCCATCCCTCGGCAAGAAGGAGTTTGCTCACTTCCATCCCCAATCCGGATGAGGCTCCGATAATGATTGCTCTTTTCATTGTTCTGTATTCTTTTTTCGTTTATCTCCTCATTCTCTCAGCCAGATACATCCCGACAATGATCAGGGCAGTGCCTGCTATAATATAAAGGGTGATACGCTCATTGAGGACAATCTGTGCGGCGATGATAGTCATCAGAGGATTAAAGTAAATATAATTGGTTGCATGTACGGCTCCTAGACGCGTGATGCACCAGTTCCAAGTCAGAAAGCACAACATGGATGCAACAAATCCCAGGAATAACAGATTTACCAGTACAGGTATATCCATTAACAAATGGAGAGAGGGCATACTTGGTACGAAGATGAAATAAGGGATAATCGTTATCAACCCATAGAAAAAAACTTTACGGGTGATAAATACCGAAGGATAAGAGGCTGATACTCTCTTGATCAACAGAGAGTAAAAAGCCCAACAGAGTGCGGCACAAAAAGCAAGTGTGTCGCCCCATGGTGAAAGATGAAGGACAAAGTGGCCATTGAGGACCACCAGTGCCATTCCGGAACAGGCAATCAATGAGCCTAGCCACTGCACTTTTGACAGTCGTTCACTGTGATAGAACAGTCCGAGCAACAAGGTGGTGAGCAACGGACAGATGCAGACAATGAGTGACACATTGGTTGCAGTGGAATGACATAAAGCCTCATTCTCTGTCATAAAATAAAGAGAACCTCCGGTGACTCCAAGAGCAAGGAAGATGAGTTCATCACGAATATTATCACTGAACAGACGCTTCGGACTGATGATCCAGATGGACAGATAAGCCAATATAAATCTAAACAGAAAAATCTGGGCCGGAGTAAGGCTGTTATTGATAAGAACCTTTGTCGAAACAAAGGTAGTTCCCCATATCGCTACGGTGACAAATGCTACAACATGTGCAAATAATATTGATGAACGTAATCCCTCTTTTTGCATAACGATTGCAAAAATACAAATAAAATATTCGATAATCATAAAATTATATGTATATTTGCTACCAAAAATCAAAATTAGTTATGAAAGAATTCTTTAAATACACCTTAGCCACTGTAGTGGGAATCATTATTGTGTCACTTATTTTCGGTATTTTGGGTGTGGGTAGTATCGTCGGTATGCTTGCCTCCGAAGAATCTACTAAAACGGTAGATGATAATTCTGTTTTTGTATTACCCCTTTCCGGATCTTTACAGGAACGCTCTTCTGAAGACATTTTTAGTGAGTTTTTAGGTGTCACTGACAATAAACTCGGACTTGAGGATATTCTGTCAGCCATCAAAAAAGCAAAGAACAATGACAAAATTAAAGGTATCTATATAGAAGCCGGAATGTTTGACGGTGGTGAACCTGCCACACTGCAAACCTTACGTAAGGCTTTGGTTGACTTTAGGAAAAGTGGCAAATGGATTATTGCCTATGGAGATACATATACTCAGGGAACTTACTATATCTGTTCTGTGGCCAATAAGGTATATCTCAACCCGGTAGGTCAGATAGACTGGCACGGACTGTCGTCACAACCCTATTTTCTAAAAGAGATGCTCGCTAAATTTGGCGTCAAGGTGCAATTGGCAAAGGTTGGTGCTTACAAGAGTGCACCGGAAATGCTGACCGCTGACAAGATGAGTGATGCCAACCGTGAACAGGTGGGCGCGATGATCAACGGTATCTGGGGGCAGATATGCGAAGATGTATCTGCAAGCAGACATATCTCTGTCAAGGATCTTAATGACTATGCTGACCGCCTGATAACATTTGCGCCACAGGAAGATTACTTAAAATATAAGATGGTAGACGGACTGGTCTACACTGATTCTATCAAGTCTATCATCAAAACGATGCTAAAAGTGGACAAGAAAGATGATATCAAACAGTTGACACTTGCTGACATGGCAAACGTGAAAGACGAAAAGAAGAGTGGTGACGAGATTGCCGTATACTATGCTTATGGAGATGTAGTGGAGACAACACCTGATGATATGTCGGATAATTATATCGCTGCTGATAAGATGTGTAAGGAACTGCAAAGTCTGGCAGACGACGATGAGGTTAAGGCTGTGGTGATCAGAGTAAATTCGGGTGGCGGAAGTGCCTACGCATCGGAACAGATCTGGCATTCTGTCACGAAGTTGAAAGCAAAGAAACCGGTTGTCATCTCAATGGGTGGCATGGCTGCATCAGGTGCTTATTACCTCAGTGCACCAGCCAACTGGATTGTCGCTGAGCCGACTACACTTACCGGTAGTATCGGTATCTTTGGACTCTTCCCTGATTTCAGTGGATTGCTAACCGATAAGCTAGGCATTAAATTTGATGAAGTGAAAACGAATAAGAACTCATCTTTTGGAACCCCTGCTCGTCCATTTACTGAAGAAGAGATGTCATACCTCAACAGTTACATTAATCGTGGCTACCAGCTCTTCCGCAGTCGTGTAGCTCAAGGTCGTCACAAGAATGTGAACGACATAGAGAAAATAGCTCAGGGTCGTGTATGGTTAGGCAAGGCTGCATTATCAAATGGTCTTGTAGACCAGTTGGGAACTATTGACGATGCTGTATCAAAAGCAGCTCAGTTGGCAAAAATTAAAGAGTTCCACACTTATTCCTATCCGGCGAAGACCGATTTCCTCACCCAGTTATTCGAAAATAAAAAGCATAATTACATAGATGATCATCTACATGCGACCCTTGGAGAGTATTACAAGCCTTTTATGTTCCTGAAGAGCATAGGCAAACAGGATGCCATGCAGGCTCGCATCATGTATAATGTTAATATGAAATAAGGATTTGAGGATGGAAGGCGATTTTATCAAGATCAATGACTGGCTACTACCATTTAGTTGGCTCTATGGAATGGGAGTAAAGCTGAGAAATTACATGTTTGAAATAGGCATCCTGAAAAGTCGCAGTTTTGATACTCCGGTCATCTCTGTTGGAAATATAACAGTTGGTGGCACAGGCAAGACCCCCCATGTGGAATATCTGATCCGTCTGTTACAGGACAAGGTCAAGGTGGCTGTACTGAGTCGGGGATACAAGCGAAAGAGTCACGGATTTGTTTTGGCAGAAAAAGATACGCCGCAGGCGATGATCGGCGATGAACCCTACCAGATGCATCGGAAATTTCCTGATATCTACGTGGCTGTGGACAAAGACAGATGCCACGGTATCAGAAAACTTACTGACGAAAATATAGCTAAAGGCACCGATGTGGTGCTACTCGATGATGCTTACCAGCACAGGTATGTTAATCCGGGTATCAATATCCTGCTGGTTGACTACCACCGTCTGATTATTTATGATAAATTATTGCCGGCAGGACGGTTACGTGAACACCAAAAGGGTAAGAACCGTGCAAACATTGTGATAATCACAAAATGCCCAAGAGATCTGAAACCAATGGAGATAAGGGTTCTTATCAAAGCAATGGATTTGTTTCCATATCAGACCCTATTCTTCACGACACTGGAATATAGAGAGTTACATCCTATTTTCGAAGGGAGTGACAGAAAACTTGATGAGATGAAGAATACGAATATCCTGCTTCTGACAGGTATCGCATCACCACAGCAAATGATCCTTGACATCAAACCTTATTGCAAAAATATAACACCGCTTAGTTTCAGTGACCATCATGCCTTTACAACTAAAGATGTGGAAACGATCAACAATACGTTTGCATCCCTTCCCCCACCGAAGGCGATTATCACCACGGAAAAAGATGAGAGTCGTATTCTTGACGTAAACGGACTTAGCGAAGAAGTGAAGAGTAATATATACACCCTGCCTGTTGAAATAAAATTCATGCAGGAAGAGGGTAAAATGTTTAACGAAAATATAATAGGTTATGTACGAAAAAATTCAAGAAACAGCATCCTGGCTAAAAGAAAGGATGACAACAAAGCCGCAAACAGCAATCATTCTGGGGACAGGCCTCGGACAATTAGCTTCAGAAATAACTGACTCTTACGAGTTTTCCTATAAAGACATACCAAATTTCCCCGTATCTACAGTAGAAGGACATGCCGGAAAACTGATTTTCGGAAAGTTGGGCGGTAGTGACATTCTCGCGATGGAAGGTCGTTTCCACTACTATGAAGGCTATGACATGAAAGAAGTGACATTTCCAATTCGTGTGATGTACGAACTGGGTATCAAAACGTTATTTGTCAGCAACGCATCGGGTGGTATGGATCCTGAATTCTCAATCGGTGACTTGATGATCATCACTGACCATATCAATTTCTTCCCCGAACATCCCTTACGCGGGAAAAACTTCCCTACGGGTCCCCGATTCCCGGATATGCACGAGGCTTACGACAAAGCCCTGATAGCTGAAGCAGACGAGATTGCGAAGGAGAAGGGAATCAAGGTGCAGCATGGTGTTTATATGGGCGTACAAGGTCCGACATTCGAGACTCCTGCTGAATATAAGATGTATCACCGCCTGGGAGCTGATGCTGTGGGCATGAGTACTGTACCCGAAGTCATCGTTGCCCATCATTGTGGCATCAAGGTTTTTGGAGTCAGCATCATCACTGACCTTGGACTGGAAGATCAACCTGTGGAAGTAAGTCATGAGGAGGTACAGATTGCAGCCAACAAAGCTCAGCCACTGATGACAGAGATAATGAGAGAAATGATAAAACGCGCTTAAATGGCAAGAACAGAGATATCTACAGTCGGTGAATTTGGTCTGATACGCCGTCTCACCGAAGACATAAAAATACAAAATCCATCGACACTATACGGTGTCGGTGATGACAGTGCTGTACTTCACTACCCTAACAGTGAGGTGTTAGTGACTACTGACCTGCTGATGGAGGGTGTGCACTTCGATCTTACCTACACTCCCTTGAAACATCTTGGGTATAAATCTGCCATGGTTAACATCAGTGACATTTTCGCAATGAATGGTACTCCCCGCCAAATGGTAGTGAGCATTGCGTTAGGCAAACGTTTCTGTATCGAAGACCTGGAAGACTTCTATACAGGGCTCCGACTAGCTTGCGATAAATGGGGTGTGGACATTGTCGGTGGAGACACAACATCTTCATACACGGGATTGGCTATTAATATCACTTGTATCGGTGAATGCGAAAAAGACAATATCGTCTACCGCAACGGTGCAAAAGAGACGGACCTGATATGTGTAACCGGTAACCTCGGTGCTGCATATATGGGACTTCAGCTACTGGAACGGGAAAAATCAGTTTACGACCAGCAAGTCAATGAAGCCCGTAAAAAGGGCGATAAGAAAAGACTGGAAGAACTGGCTCAGTTTAATCCGGACTTTGCTGGACGTGAGTATCTACTGGAACGACAATTGAAACCGGAGGCACGTGGAGATATTATAGACCTGTTACGGAAAGCCAACATCAAACCGACGGCAATGATGGATATCAGCGATGGGCTGAGCAGTGAACTGATGCATATATGCACTCAAAGTAATTGTGGATGCCGGGTCTTCGAGAAAAATATTCCAATAGACTATGAAACAGCTGTCATGGCTGAGGAACTGAATATGAATGTGACCACATGCGCACTTAATGGTGGGGAGGATTACGAACTGCTGTTTACCGTATCCATCGGTGATCATGAGAAAATCGAATCTCTGGAAGGGGTAAAACTCATCGGACATATTACGAAAAAGGAATTCGGAAATATCCTCGTGACACGTGATGACAATGAGTTTGAACTCAAAGCACAAGGTTGGAATCCACTTAAATAAAAAAAATCTTATAAAAGTTTTGCGGGTTCAAAAATAATACTTACCTTTGCACCCGCAAAACAAAGAAGGTGCCATAGCTCAGTTGGTAGAGCAAAGGACTGAAAATCCTTGTGTCACTGGTTCGATTCCCGTTGGCACCACTCCTCCTTTCATTAGCCCTGTTCTCTTCAAGAGGCAGGGTTTTTATGTATCCATATTCTTAATGTATACATTTCTAAAGAAAGATCAGAAATATCTGATGATTTATTTTGTTATTTACCTCTCATTTATTACCTTTGTAAGAAATAGAAAGGCTCGCTTCTGTAACGGTTTTATATGATATGAAAGATACCAAACACGACATATTAACCTCCCTGATTGATCGGTATGTTAGACCTTCCGCTACCCTATTTCCACTGTCTGCAGAAAGTATGTTATGGTTTTTTGAGCGTTTATACGGAGATGAGCTAAAGGAAACAGAACTGATTGACGCCTTTATTGCCCGTGATTATAAAGCATACGGGAAGAGAGTGAGTCCACAATTTAAAATCAGATTTATCAGGGATAAACATGTGGATGGTCTTTTCGACTATTACGAAAGCTCAAACTGCCAATCCCGGCAACTTAAATCTTTAATATTTAACGCTCGAGACAATAACAATCCGAGGATTAAAGAGTTCTGCGACTTTGCAATTCATCAGACAGAACTATGTGATGAGAACTTAACAGACAAGGATGTGATAGACTATCTTCAGTGGATGGCACGTCACACTCCGTCTCCATCGAGTACCCTTGCTGCTGTTATCCTTTATCAGATGTCGTTATATGATGACAGTATCATCATGAATCTATCTCCTGACCAGCTACAATTTATACGTGAGAATCCAGAACTCCAATTAAATACAAGGCAATGCAAGTAACACTCTTCGAAAAAGCTGACCACACCATTATTTCCTCCATAGAATGGATGGATCTGATGAAACGAATACGCGACGGATTCTGGCGTGACATCGTAGAACAGAGCAGACGGGAATGTTTCGGACGAGACGATTTGAAAGACCAGTTACCGGCTTTTGGAACAAGTGTCACATTCGTTGGTGGTGATGAGGCGGTAAACGTGGTAAAATATAACCATATTGTAAGCATTGATTTTAACAAGGCTATTACTGACACAAACGACGGGGCCGAGAAGATCGCTCAAAGTCGTGAGATATGCTGTCGTATTCCTTCTGTAGTGGGCTTTTATATAACGAAAAGTGGACGTGGATTCAGGATCTTTGTTTTGGTCAATTCGAATATTGATGAACATAAAATTATCTATCACCCAATACAAGAGTATTTCGAACAGATTCTCGGTCTACAGGCTGATGACAAATATAGGGATATCACTCGTTTGAGTTTTGTTTCATACGACCCTGACTGTTTTTACAGAAGTATTGAGAGCTCAGAAACGTTCAAAATAGAGAGTATAATCCCTTTCAAAAATAAAAGTCATCAAGAGATACCAACAATAAGTGTAATTATCAAGAAGATTTCTGAATATCTTGGCAAGACGTATGATTTCAGATATGATGCACTGGCTCAGGTTTTACAATACAGAATCAAACCAAATCTGGGACATGCGATACCGATCTCAACACACTGGATGAACATTAACGACAGATTAAATGACCAGATCGTATCGGATATAAACGCCAACTGCGTTGAAGTAACTTACAATCAGTTTAAATGGATAATCGACAATAACTATATAGCAGATATCTTCAATCCTATTGAGGAATTCGACAGCCATCTACCTGAATGGGATGGTGAGGACCGCATTGAGGCTTTTGCAAATAGTCTAAATACCAACAATAGTCATGCTTTTGCAAACGATGTTAAATCATGGTTGGTAAACATGTATCGTTTATGGCTGGGGAAAGGTATCGATAAGGCTAATATCATGATATTACAATCTGATGATTCGGGTAGTGGAAAGACAGCATGGGCTCTGAAGATACTTCCACCCTCATTACGACAATATATGTATGTGGGAATAGCATCACAAACACTTTTTCACTCTCAGGAGAAAATAAAAAACAATCTCTTATTTATCGCAGAAGATTACATCGGCAATTTCAGTGATATCATTTCTTTACCAACAAAAGCCTCGTATATTATCACTACCTCAAAAAGGATACAAGACCAGACTGTCATTGATAAAAACGCTATCAGTTACCATTCTATCAAAACAAATGACGAGAACGTCACCGCCCTCGTCATTAATTATCCTGAATTATATGCCCAAGTTAAATTCTTGGCGAAAGTATAGACTTTTATCTGTGACCACCACCTCGGGATTCTCCATGACTGCCACCACCGAAACCTCCGCGGCTGCCACCTGAGTTTGTAGTATTTCCAGAACTGCGAGTACTGCTTCCTGAGCTAAAACTACCACTGCTGCGAGATCCACCGAAACTTGATGAAGTACCGCGAGAGTAAGATCCGCTAGATGATGTGCCAAAAGATTTATTCGAAGAAGAATTATCATTGTTTGTTCCACCTGAACGAGAATACTTTCCATTATTTGAATTTCCAAAGGAACTACGGTTATTACCTCCGAAGGTACCATTATTGCCACCATAGGAACCTCTGTTACCATCATACGAGTTTCTATTATTCACTGTTGTACGAGTGGAACTTCCGCGCTCATATCTGCTGCCACCAAATCTGTTACGTCCCATCTCGTCACGCAATCCTCTGCCACCGTCAAAACTACGGCCGCGATAGTAACTGCGGCCACCATTACTAACCCAGCTGTGTCCGCCACGATAAACTGCATATACGTTAGGACGGCCGAAATAGAAATAATCACGATGCGGATAACGGGCATATATTCCAAAATGCCAGAAACCTCCATCCCAATACAATGGGCGATAGAAATAACTTGCGGCACAATACATATTATATTGCCAATCATATAATATGTAACTTAAATCCATGTTGCGACGATTCCAATACGAACCATACAAATCATCATAATTGCCAATACTCATAAGATAATCAAGATTTACCTCATAAGCAGCTTCATATTGTTCGTCAGTAAGATTTAATTCGTAAGCCATCTTATCTGTTAAGAAAGCGGCTTCGTTACGGGCCTGTTCGTAACTCATTGCGTTAGCTGATACCGTAAAGGTAAGAAGCATCGTTAAGGCAATCATTAACTTTTTCATAATTGTATAATTTTAATTGTTAGACCTTTTATTTCTTTATATCCTTCGACATCATCATGTCTTTGTTTATTTCTGCTGCAAAGATGCAAACTATTCTTTAGAAAAGAAAAGGAATTTCCCTAAATAGGAAGAGGAAAATCCCTATAATGTTTGGGAAATATAAATAATGTTTGTACATTTGCAAAATATAACCAATAGGATTTTTATATAAATGAACTATAAAAGGTCATTTGTCCTGATTGCTTTCTTGATGTTTATAGGTGTTGCGAAAGCACAACAGTCATGTTTACAAGCTAATGAACTGACATACAACGTAGAAATGCAAACGACTGTGTCAACGGGCAACAACAATCCGCTTTGGCTGAATGCCAACAAATATGGTCTTAGTTCTGTAAAGAACGACAACGGATATATAAGGTGGGGCGTGTTCCACCCTCTTATTGCTGATTCTATCCACAAATTTTCGATCGGATACGGACTTGACATTGCTGCGGCATATAATTTTACGAGTTCGATGATCATACAACAGGCATTTATGGAATGTAAATGGTTGCATGGAGAATTTACCATTGGCAGTAAACAACAGCCAATGGAACTTAAGAATAACGAATTAAGTAGCGGTTCACAAACTTTAGGAATTAATGCACGACCTATCCCTCAAGTTCGTGTTGCCCTCCCCGATTATCTGAATATACCCGGTACACATGGTTGGTTAGGGATAAAAGGACACATCGCTTTCGGGAAAACCACTGACGGGAAATGGCAAGAAGATGTTGTTGGCAAAGATCAGAAATATACCACAAATACCCTTTATCACAGCAAGGCTGGATTCATTAAAATAGGCAAGGAAAATCAATGTGGGCTTAGTGTGGAATTTGGCTTAGAGATGGCTTGTATCTTTGGCGGAACATCTTATAATATTTTTGATACAGAAGGAAACAAGATCTCTGCACAAAAAAATGGGGCATCTATAAAAGATTATTGGAATGCCTTTGTTCCCGGTGAGGGAAAAGACGCTTCAGAAAAAGGAGTTCTGTCAAATGCCGAAGGTGACCATCTTGGCAGTTATTTATTACGTGTCAACTGGGAAAATAATGGCTGGAAAATCAGTGCATACGCTGATCATTTCTTCGAGGATCAGTCCGGTATGTTTTTCCTGGATTACGACGGTTATGGTTCTGGGGTAAATTGGAATAGTAAAGAAAAAAATAGATATGTACTTTATGACCTTAAAGATATTCTACTTGGTTTTGAAATTCAATTGCCCAAGAATCATTACGTAAGCAACATTGTTGGTGAATATCTCTATACAAAATATCAAAGCGGACCTATATACCACGATCGTTCAGAAACACTCTCCGACCATATCGGAGGTGTTGACAATTATTACAATCATTCTGTCTACACTGGTTGGCAACACTGGGGGCAGGTAATAGGAAACCCTCTATATCGTTCACCTATTTATAATAAAGATGGATTTATCAGTGTAGAAGACAACCGTTTCATCGCATGGCACCTTGGTTTCAATGGAGACCCATATAAGAACCTCCATTATAAAGTCATGCTAACAACTCAAGAAGGATGGGGTACTTATGACCACCCATATACAGACATCAAAAGAAATACAAGTATGCTTATAGAAACAACATATAAGCTTCCTAATTATATAGCAAAAATAAACACGCAGGGCTGGAGTATAAGGGGAGCATTTGCACTTGACAACGGTTCTATATTGGGTAACAATACAGGTTTCCAATTTACTATTATCAAGAATGGCATCTTAAATAACAAAAAAAGTCGGAAATGAAAAGATTATTATATATCATCACCCTAACCTGTATTATATTCGGATTTAGTTCTTGCGAACTTGAAACCTCCGATAATGGTGATTTAGACGGTAATTGGCAATTACTTTCCATAGATACATTAAAGACAAATGGAATAAACAATGTGAAAGATAAGCAAATCTTTTATGCTGTGCAATTTCACTTGGTCAATATCTATGCACGAAATGTAAACAATGAATATATTACTCCAGAAAGTTTCTTTCATTTTTCTCAAACCTGTGACTCCTTGATTCTCTACTCCGCCGATATCACACAGAATGACACTTATGCTCATAAAGATTCTTTCTTAACAGGATTACGCCCTCTTGGTATCAATTCATTGGAGGAACATTTCAAGATAGAAACACTTAACAGTAAAAGCATCGTATTGAAATCAAAGGAACTACGGCTCAACTTTCGTCGTTTTTGAATTTCTTCGCTCTATAAAGAAATTCAAAACTTGATGAAATATAACCCATATCACTATATCTATCAATATGTCACATGTGAAGATGCAGCACCTTGTCAGAATATGATTTATAACAATAAAGAATATTGCTAGCATTAAAATGACCATCAGTGTCTGATGCTGAGTCAGCCCTGCACGCATCAATTTATGATGTATATGATTTTTATCAGCTATGAATATTGATTTATGATGATAGAGACGTACTAAAGACAC
>DAIOSW010000063.1:0-12104 GCA_036752365.1 Prevotella sp. | reverse complement strand
CGTGCACTATTTCAAGACACGGATAGTATTATTATGGGTATCGCTGAATAGTTACGAAAGGAGATTCTCTTGTTATTTAAGGATAAAGAATGATTAAATCAAAAATAAACATTATCTTTGCAAAAAATATATTATGTCACTACTCAGAGTCATACTCGCCATTATATTTCCGCCGTTGTCAGTTATTGATAAAGGTTGTGGCTCAGTACTCATCGTACTGATACTGACTTGTATAGGTTGGGTGCCCGGTGTCATCGCCGCATTAGTCATCCTGAATAAGCATTAAAGTAGAATCACTATTATCTTATGGATCAGTCGGCGAAAAGAGATACCACCTCCATCGTTAGGAATTATCAACGCTTTCTGAAACTGGAACGCAATTATTCTCCTAATACCCTCGATGCATACCTGCGTGACATAGATAAACTCCTGACTTATCTGAAAAAAGAGAATAAGAGCGTTCTCGACGTGACACTCGAGGACTTGCAGACATTTATAGCCACACTTCATGATATAGGTATTCATCCCCGTTCCCAGTGCCGGATATTGAGTGGTGTCCGCTCCTTTTACCGGTTTCTTAATCTTGACGGTTATATGGATGATGACCCAACCGAACTTATGGATTCCCCCCAGATAGGAGAGCATTTGCCAGAAGTGTTATCCACCGATGAGGTAGATATGCTGGAGAGTTCAATAGACTTGTCAAAAGCTGAGGGACAGAGGAATAAGGCGATCATTGAGGTGCTCTTCAGTTGCGGACTGCGTGTGAGCGAACTTGTAAATCTGAAACTCTCAAACCTATATATAGAAGAACAGTTTGTGCGGGTTATGGGAAAAGGAAGTAAAGAACGTCTGGTGCCAATATCCCAAAAGGCGATTAAGGAACTCAGCTACTGGTTTCAAGACCGCAATCAACTGCAGATAAAGCCCGGAGAACAAGATTATGTGTTCCTCAATCGCCGCGGTTCTCATCTCACCCGTGTGATGATACTGATCATGATCAAACGACAGGCGGAAGAGGCAGGCATCAAGAAAACAATCAGTCCCCACACCTTACGCCATTCTTTTGCCACCGTGCTACTGGAAGGTGGAGCCGATCTGCGTGCTATTCAGGCTATGCTTGGTCATGAAAGCATTGGCACTACAGAGATATACACGCATATTACCACGAATCAACTGCGGCAAGAAATACTGAATCATCATCCACGGAACATCCAAAAATAATCTGTCGGTTTTATTATTAGAATAAAGTTTTATTATTATTCGGAAAAAAGATTGCAAATTATAATTCTTTTTTCTATATTTGTCGCTTTGTAAGGTATATTAAGTTATTTGTAATAATCTGATCATGATGAAAGCGTATTACGTAAGACTTTTTCTTACTTTAATCTTATCCTTGAGTTTCTCTCTCTCTGCTCAGGGACAAGAAAAAAAACCTAGTGATACAGTTAGAATTGTCGGTGATATCTATTACGTACCTTATCAGATGCTTAATGATGAAGGGGAGCCAGCTGGTATGGTTGTTGATCTGATGAGGGAAGTTATGCACCGGATGAAGAAGCCCTATACAATCAGCATGATGACAAAGTCGAAAATGCTGGAAGCTTTTAATGATCATAAATCCCAAGTAATTGCGATGGGGCTTATCTATGCCGGCGATCGGGATAAGACAATCAAGTACGGTCTGTCATACAGATATGTTTTCGAGAATTTGATTTGTCGAAAAAAGGAATCGCACCTATATAATAGTGTCGCCGATATGCGGGGCAAACGGATTATGGTAGAAGATGGTTCCTATTCCGAACAGTTGTTGAGGAAGATGGGGTTCTCTAAGGAGCTAATGCCTGTTGTTAATCTGAAGGAAGCGTTTATAGCTCTATCGAATAAGAAGTGCGACGTGGTCTTCTGTCCCGGCGAGATGGATTTCTATGTTATTGAGGAGCTGGAGATGACCGATCAACTTGAAAGGAAAGATGCCTCTCTTGACCCTTTGAAGTATGGTATGGCCGGTAATGACTCTTTGCTTCTTGAGCGGATAAAAACAACCGTCACAGGAATGAAGAAAGATGGTACTTATGATAAAATCTATAATAAGTGGTTTTATAATACTGGACACATTAGACAGTATCGTCGTGTACTTTATTATATAGGTATCATAGCCCTCGTGCTGGTGGCCTTTGTCTTCATTCTCAAATCGAAAGTGAAAAAGGTAAGAAAAGAACTCGACGAGAAAAATGTCAACCTCCAGAATGATGCCGACAAGATGAAATTTATCTTCTCGTCGAGCGGGGTTGAGGCTTGGGAGTTCTTCCCTGAAACGCAGACGTGCAGGTGGCATTCGGCAAAAGGCTCCATGGATATGGAGTGTAAAATAAAGCTTGCCAATGTCGTTGATGAAAAAGACAGGGAGCGAATGGGAGAGGTCATCTCACAAATGATGGAGCGTACTGTAGAAAAGTTTTCGTTAACAGTTAAGGCCAATGGACGAGATTCATATCTCAAAATTGAAGGAACAGCTGTGAAGGACGAAGCGGGAAACATTATGTATTACTCTGGGGTAAGTCATGATGTTACCGATCTTATTTTGGTACAGAACCGTCTGGAAGAGGAGAAGGAAAAAGCACAACGTGCAGATAAGCTGAAGTCTGCTTTCCTGAAAAACATGAGTCATGAGATACGTACTCCACTCAACTCGATCATAGGATTCTCCCAGATGCTCCCAATCATAGAAGACGAGGTTACCCGTCAAAAGGTGATAAATATTATCATGACCAACAATGATCTGTTGTTGCATCTTATTAACAACATCCTTGATCTATCTAAGATAGAGGCTGGTATCATTGAGATAGACAATACCGAATTCAATCTCTCAGAATGTATCAAGACGCTTGCTGATACCTTCTTATATAATGCTAAACCGGATTCTCCTAAACTGATATTGGATTTACCGCAGAAAACCCTTATTATAAAATCGGACAAGAGACTTCTGACACAGATACTTTTTAACCTGCTTGTCAATGCTTATAAATTTACGAAAAAGGGGTCTATCAAGGTCAGTTTCCACCCTGAAGATGATGGCGTATATATATCTGTTGAAGATACAGGAATCGGTATACAACGGGAAAAGTTTGAGACGATATTCAATAGTTTTGAAAAGGTAGATGTATTTACTCAGGGTGTAGGACTCGGGCTGTCTATATGTAAAGCAAATGTTAACTTGCTGAAAGGCAAGATAGGGCTTAGATCAACCTTCGGTGTAGGCTCTACATTCTGGATATGGCTGCCTTTGAAATAGAGAATTGCAGAATATGATTTGTTTTACATCTTTCATGGTTAATCCAATGGGATAAATTTTTGTGTTTATTCGTAATAAATACAATATTTAGAAGTTAAACAGGTCATATAATTTATTTTTTGATTAACTTTGCACCCAATAATAAATTCATGAACATGAAGATAATCAAATTTATTCTAAGCACTATGGTCTTTCTTGCTGGATCGGCTGTGTCTGCCCAGCAGATGCAGATGCCCTCTATACCCGTTGATACGGCTGTCCGTATCGGTAAATTACCCAATGGATTAACGTATTATATACGTCATAATGATTATCCTGCACATCGGGCGAATTTTTATATAGCCCAGCGTGTGGGTTCTATTCAGGAGAACGACCAACAAAGAGGTCTGGCTCACTTCCTGGAGCACATGTGCTTTAATGGAACAGAACATTTTGCCAATGACAAGCTGATCAGATATCTGGAGACACTTGGCGTGCAGTTTGGTTCAAATCTCAATGCGTTTACAAGTATAGACAGAACCGTCTACAGAATATGTAATGTTCCGACAACACGGATCGCTGCTTTGGATTCTTGTATGCTGATACTGAAAGACTGGTCATGTGCGCTCACTCTTAACCCTAAAGAGATAGATAAGGAGCGCGGGGTGATTCATGAAGAGTGGCGCCTGAGAACAAATGCGTTGACGCGAATGCTCGAGCGTAACCTGCCTGATTTGTATCCTAATAGTAAGTATGGTCTGAGATGGCCGATCGGAAAGATGGAGATCATCGATAATTTCAAACCTAAAGAACTCCGTGATTATTACGAAAAATGGTATCGTCCTGATAATCAGGGTATTATCATAATTGGCGATGTGGACGTGGATCGTACTGAGGCTAAGATTAAGGAGATGTTCGCCCCGATTGCATTACGCAAAAATGCTGCACAGGTGGTGGAAGAGCCTGTTCCTGATAATGATCAGCCAATCATCGTTGTCGATAAGGATAAGGAACAGCAGTATAGCATGGTGGAAATGATGTTCAAACATGATGCTGTGCCCGCTCAGATGAAGTCGAATGTGTCATATTATATCTACAGATATGTTAATGATGTGATCAGCAACATGCTCAATCAGCGTCTCTCTGAGATGGCTCAAAAGCCTGATTGTCCTTTTGCCATGGCTGAATGTAGCAATGGAAAGTATATTTTAGCAAAGACAAAGGATGCATTCTCTGTGTCTGCCTTGCCAAAAGAGGGACAGACAGAACAGGCTCTGGCAGCTCTGATGCGCGAAACGATGCGTGCACGTCAGTTTGGTTTCACTGTCACCGAATTCTCACGTGCCAAAGCTGCATATCTCAGCAATATGGAGAAGGAATACACGAATAGGGACAAACGTGAGAATAGTATTTACGGTGATATGTACCGAGACCATTTTCTTGACAATGAACCGATTTCTTCAATGGAAGATATGTACCGTACGGTCTCTCAGATTGTTCCTATGATTTCTATCAACATGATCAATGAGAGTCTCAAGGAGTGGGTGAGCCCTAATGACACAAATATTGTAGTCATGAATTTCAATAACGAAAAGGATGGTGCTAAATACCCCACAAAAGAGAGCCTGAAGAAAATCATCAATGACGTAAGAGGTGAGCGGCTCACAGCTTATGTGGATAATGTAAAGAATGAACCTCTGATAAAAGAACTTCCCGCAAAAGGTAAGATTAAAAAGGAAAAAGAAAATACCGTGCTGGGATACAAAGAACTGAAGTTGTCTAACGGAGCTACAGTGATCTTGAAAAAGACTGATTTCAAGAATGATGAGATCAAGATGACAGCCATAGCTAAAGGCGGATCTTCACTTTACGGTGAGGATGAATTTGCCAATGTGCAGATGTTTGATGACGCCATCGGCGTGAGCGGAATAGGAAACTTCAGCAGTACTGAGCTTACCAAGGCTCTTGCCGGCAAGGAAGCAAATGTAAACTTGTCTCTCACCGTGTCAAGACAGGTGGCAACAGGAAACTGTACACCGAAGGATATGGTTACTATGTTTCAGATGGCTTATCTCTATTTCACTAAGGTAAACCGTGATGACGCTGCTTTCCAGACTCTCATGAAACAGAATGAGCTTGTCTTGAAGAATAAGTCGCTGTCACCGGAACAGACATTCTCGGACTCTCTGAAGTTTACCCGATATAATCACAATCGTCGTTATGCGCCCATGACGGAGGCCGACCTTAAGAATGTGAGCTACGACCGTATCCTTCAGATCGCAAAAGAAAGGTTCGAGGATGCTTCTAATTTTACCTTCATCTTCTGTGGTAATTTCGAAGAGGATAGCATTCGTCCTCTGATCGAACAGTATATCGCATCACTTCCAGCAAAAGGTAAGAAAGAGACCTTCCGTGATGTTACAACGATGCCGAAAGGTGAGCTTATCAATCATTTTACACGTAAGATGGAGACTCCGAAGGCTATGGCATACGTACTCTGGCACACAGAGGATGCTCCATACTCTCTTGATAATATCGTTAAGGCAGATGCTACCGGTCAGATACTCGATATGATATTCCTGAAGAAAATCAGGGAAGAGGCCAGTGCCGCTTATTCAGCCGGAGGATATGGATTTGTTCAGCATGTAGGTAGTACAACTGTTATCACCTTGTATGGCGGCTGTCCAATGAAACCGGAAAAGAGTGATTTGGCTTTATCTATTCTCCGTAATGAGATTAAGAATCTTGCAAATAATACGGATCCTTCTATGCTTCAGAAAGTCAAGGAGTTTATGCTCAAGAAGGCTGACGAGGAAGCCAAGAGCAACAGCCATTGGATAGACGTCATGTCTGACTATAAGGAATACGGAGTGAATGTACAGACTGATTATAAGAAGAGTGTAGAAGCTCTGACCCCTGAAAGCATATCTTCATTTATTAAAAATATAATTCTCAAATCAGGAAACAGGACAGAGGTGGTAATGTTACCGGAGACGAATCCGAAATAAGACCCCTGTTCTCATTTAATAACTTATAAATCAAATTAATATGTCATATTTATTTTCATCCGAATCAGTTTCGGAGGGCCATCCTGATAAAGTGGCCGACCAGATATCAGATGCCGTTTTAGATCATCTTCTGGCGTATGATCCCCAATCGAAGGTAGCTGTTGAAACACTCGTTACCACAGGACAGGTTATTATCGCAGGCGAAGTGAAGAGCCAGGCTTATGTAGACCTTCAGGATATCGCCCGCCAGACGATACGCCGTATCGGTTATAACAATGCTGAATATATGTTTGACAGCAATTCGTGCGGACTCCTGAATGCAATCCATGAACAGAGTCCTGATATCAACCGTGGTGTTGAACGTAAGGATCCTATGGAACAGGGTGCAGGCGATCAGGGTATGATGTTTGGTTATGCTGTCAATGAGACAGATAATTACATGCCTGTATCTCTTGATTTGTCGCATCTGATCCTGATGGTACTTGCTGACATCCGCAAGGAAGGTAAGGTAATGACTTATCTCCGTCCTGATGCGAAGAGTCAGGTTACCATAGAATATAACGATGAAGGAGTAGCTCAGCGTATTGATACCATTGTAGTTTCTACGCAGCATGATGAATTCGTACAGGCAACAGACGGAAATCAGGATAAGGCTGATGAGGAGATGTTGGCAAAGATTCGTCATGATGTGATTCATATCCTGATGCCACGTGTTAAGGAGAATATCACCAGCGATAAGGTACTGGCTCTGTTTAATGACGATATCATCTATTATGTCAACCCTACCGGCAAATTTGTTATTGGTGGACCTCACGGAGATACCGGACTTACCGGAAGAAAGATCATCGTTGATACTTATGGAGGTAAAGGTGCTCATGGAGGCGGTTGCTTCAGTGGCAAGGATCCAAGCAAGGTGGACCGTTCTGCTGCTTATGCTGCACGTCATATCGCGAAGAATATGGTAGCGGCAGGTGTTGCCGACGAGATGCTGGTTCAGATCAGTTATGCTATAGGCGTGGCAAAACCTGTGAGCATATATGTGGATACATACGGAAAAAGTCATGTGAAGATGAGTGATGGTGAGATTGCCAAGGTCATCAATAAGATGTTTGATCTCCGTCCTAAGGCTATCGAAGAGCGTTTGAAACTGCGCTTCCCTATTTATAGCGAGACTGCGGCTTATGGACACATGGGCCGTAATCCGGAGACTGTAAAAAAGATATTCCACAGTCCATACATTAACGATAAAGTTGTTGAAGTAGAACTCTTTACATGGGAGAAATTGGATTATGTTGACAAAATAAAGTCTGCATTCGAACTCTAATTATATGGCATTTCAGACTTCAGATTCAATAGAGTTTACTCCAGAGGAGCCTATACAGCATGTCGAATCAAAGCCACGGCACCCTTATCAGGTGCTGCGGTCTCTGCCGTATGATGCCACCCCGGCCCAGCAAGACTCTGCTATCCAGGCAACCTTTCAACCAAAGGATGTGCATTACAGTTCCCAACCGGACACTTTGCATCTGCCTGGTGACAAACCTGCAAAGAATCTTAAGAAAGTCAATATTCCTAAGTACTACAAAGAGAGTTTCTTTTCTAATAACTCACTGTTACATCCGGAGTTGAATGGCGGACGTTATGGGGTAGCTGGTGATCCGGTGCCTTACACGGTAAGCAATGATAACGTGGTAACTGGAATCCTGCTTGCCTGCTTTATACTTGCAATGGTAGCTTTTGCCCATTCACGCAAGTTCGTGTTGAGACAGGCGAAAAACTTCTTTTATACTCCCAATAGTGTGTCTACGGATATCTCGGAGACATCAAGGGAGGTACGTTTCCTTATGTTCCTGGTCTTTCAGACGAGCCTTTTGTTTTCTATCTTATACTTCTTCTATAGTGGTCTTAATCTCTATGACAAACTGATGCTCTCATCACCCTATCAGTTGCTGGCTATCTATGTGGGGATTATCACCTTCTATTTCGTGCTTAAGGCTTTGCTGTATAGTGTGGTCAACTGGACCTTTTTTGATAAGAAAAAAAATGGACAATGGATGCACTCTTTGGTATTTGTAACAGCCATGACAGGCGTCTGTTTGTACCCGCTTGTCCTGCTCTTGGCATATTTTAATCTGTCGATGCAAAATACGATAACTTGCTTCCTTATTGTCATGTTTTTGTCCAAAATGTCACTATTTTATAAGTGTTACAGTATCTTTTTTCGCAAAACTGGCGGATTTTTGCAAATAATTTTGTACTTTTGTGCCCTCGAAGTGATACCATTACTGACCCTTTGGGGAGTCTTGGTTTTTATAGGTAATTATTTGAAAATAAATTTTTAGGACACTGATGATTAAAAAGATTTTGGTATCTCAACCCAAACCTACAAGTGAGAAATCTCCATATTTTGAGATTGCGTCAAATTACGGAGTAGAATTGGTGTTTAGACCTTTTATTAAGGTCGAAGGTATTACTGCAAAAGAGTTTCGTCAGCAGCACGTTAATATCCTTGATTATACTGCTGTTGTTTTCACATCTCGTCATGCCATTGACCACTTTTTTACTCTGGCAAAAGAGTTGCGGGTCAGTATTCCTGAAGATATGAAATATTTCTGCGTGACAGAGACCATAGCTCTCTATATTCAGAAGTATGTACTGTTCCGTAAACGCAAAGTATTCTTCGGTACTACAGGTAAGATTGCTGACCTGTTGCCTACAATGGTTAAGCATAAGACTGAAAAGTATTTTATTCCGATGAGCGATGTCCACTCTGATGAGATACAGGTACTGATGGAGTCGAAGAAACTTCACTATAAAGAGGCTGTCATGTATCGTACTGTTAGCAATGACTTTACTCCTGATGAACCGTTCGATTATGATATGCTTGTATTCTTTAGCCCATCAGGTGTTAATTCTCTGATGAAAAATTTCCCTCAATTTGATCAAGAAAAGGTCTCTATCGCTACATTCGGTCCTACAACAGCCAAGGCTGTCAAGGATGCCGGACTACGTGTTGATCTTGAGGCTCCTACACAAGAATATCCTTCGATGACTGGTGCTTTGAAGCATTATCTCGAGATAAATAAATAAACTTAATGTCTTCGCTGTCAGCTCTTACTTTATGTAAGAATGAGCGTATAAGCGGAAGGACGCTTGTAGAAAAGCTCTTCAATGGGGGTAGCAGTCATGCAATGTCTGCATTCCCCTTGAGAATGGTTTATATGGTGACAGAACGAAAGGATGATGCCATAGCCAAGATATTGATCAGTGTTCCGAAAAGACATTTTAAACGGGCAGTAAAACGTAACCGGGTCAAAAGACAGGTGAGAGAGGCTTTCCGAAATAATAAGAGTATACTGGCAAATGTGTTTGCCGGAAGGGAGAATGAAAGCGTCGCTATTGCCTTTATATGGCTGGCAGACGAACTTTATAATAGTAACGAGGTGGAACATAAGGTTAAGAACCTTTTACAACGACTTAGTGAGAGGATATGCGAATAATAGCAAAGGCTCTTGTATGGTTGCTGTCACAACCGATATTCTTTTATCGAAGGTTCGTGTCTCCATTCACTCCACCTTCATGCAGATTTGTTCCCACCTGTTCACAATATGCCCTTGAGGCTCTAAAAAAGCACGGCCCGTTCAAGGGTTTGCTACTTGCGGTATGGAGAATCTTACGCTGTAATCCATGGGGTGGAAGCGGCTATGACCCTGTACCTTAACTGTTCAGAATATAATAAAAACAAATATCATTCGATGAATAAAAACTTTGTTGAAGAATTAAAGTGGCGTGGCATGCTAAGCCAGATAACGCCAGGTACTGAAGAACTTCTTCAGAAAGAGATGGTGACAGCTTATCTGGGAACTGACCCAACGGCTGATTCACTCCACATCGGTCACCTTTGCGGTATTATGATGTTACGTCATCTGCAGCATTGTGGCCACAAGCCGTTAGCGCTTGTTGGAGGTGCTACAGGTATGATCGGAGACCCTTCGGGCAAGAGCGCTGAGCGTAACCTTCTCGATGAGACTACACTGCGTCATAACCAGGATTGTATTAAGAACCAACTCGCAAAGTTTCTTGACTTCGAGAGTGATGCTCCTAATAAGGCTGAGCTTGTGAACAACTATGACTGGATGAAGGATATGAAGTTTCTGGATTTCGCCCGTGAGGTAGGAAAACATATCACAGTCAATTATATGATGGCGAAAGATAGCGTTCAACAACGTCTTAACGGTGAGGCTCGTGACGGTCTTTCCTTCACAGAGTTTACTTATCAGCTTCTTCAGGGTTATGACTTCCTTTACCTGCATCAGCATAAAGGATGCAAACTCCAAATGGGTGGTAATGACCAGTGGGGCAATATGACCACAGGTACTGAGCTTATTCATCGTACCTTGGGTAACGAGACTGAGGCTTTTGCACTCACTTGTCCTTTGATTACGAAGGCTGACGGCAAAAAGTTTGGAAAGACTGAGAGCGGAAATATATGGCTTGATCCTAAACGTACGACACCCTATAAATTCTATCAGTTCTGGCTTAATGTAAGTGATAGTGATGCAGAACGCTATATTAAGATATTTACAAGTCTGGATAAAGAGACCATTGATGCTCTTGTTGCAGAACATCAGCAGGATCCGGGTCTCCGTGTCCTTCAGAAACGTCTTGCGGAGGAGGTTACCATTATGGTTCACTCTCGTCAGGATTATGATGATGCAGTTGAGGCTTCGGGTATCTTGTTCGGCAAAGGAACAAAAGAGACCCTTCAGAAGTTTGATGAAGAGACCCTTCTCAGTATCTTCGACGGTGTTCCTCATTTTGAAATAAGCAAAGATGCTGTTGTCAGTGGGGCAAAGGCGGTAGATCTCTTTACTGAGGATGCTCCGGTGTTTGCAAGCAAGGGCGAAATGCGTAAACTCGTTCAGGGCGGAGGCGTCTCGCTGAATAAGGAAAAACTTACCGTTTTTGATCAGGTCATAACTGTAGAGGATCTTATCGACGGCAAATATTTGCTTGTACAGCGTGGTAAGAAGAATTACTATTTGCTCACAGCGAAATAAAAAACGGGAGAAAAATTTGGTAGTAGCTTAAAAAACTACTATCTTTGCACCCGAATTTGTCCCATGGTGTAATGGTAGCACTACAGTTTTTGGTTCTGTCAGTGGTGGTTCGAGTCCGCCTGGGACAACTTGAAAAGGTCTCTTCTTGAAAAAGAAGAGACCTTTTTAAGTATTTATAATATAAAGAACGTATAACAAATGACATGTTTCAATAAAAAATGCTATCTTTGCATGACATATTATTATATAACTAAAATTAACTGAATATGAAAACTAATTATGAACTTCGTTATGCGGCTCATCCTGAGGATGCCAAAGGCTATGATACCAAAAGAATCCGCCATGACTTCCTTATTGAGAAGGTTTTTGCTGCCGATGAGGTTAACATGGTATATTCTATGTATGACCGCATGATTGTAGGCGGTGCGATGCCTGTAAAAGAGTCATTGAAACTTGAAGCGATAGATCCGATTAAGTCACAGTTCTTTACTTCTCACCGCGAAATAGGTATCTATAACGTAGGTGCCGGAAAAGGTGTAGTAAAAGTTGGTGACGAAACATTCGAACTTGATTATAAAGAGGCTCTCTATATTGGCCGCGGTGACCGCGAGGTATATTTTGAGAGCGTTGATTCAGCTAAGCCGGCTAAATTCTATTTTAACAGTGTTACTGCTCATAAAGAGTATCCTTGCAAGAAGGTTACAAAGAAAGATGCTGTCGTAGCTCAAATGGGTGCTTTGGAGACAAGTAACGAGCGTAACA
>DAIOSW010000062.1:0-12167 GCA_036752365.1 Prevotella sp. | reverse complement strand
AGGAATGTTTCGATCAGATAGGACTCAAACCATCCATAAAGATACCCGTATATAATGGTTCTTTAGAGTGCGAGTTCCGCAAATATCAGATCTTTGACGGAAAGTTCAAGGCTTTCCGTGAAGAAGGTAATGAGATTAAAACAGACGAGGAACGAAAAGCGATGGCCGAGAAACATCGTTTTAAAGCTATAAGGGAATTTAAAAAACGTGTTGACGAGAAAGAGGAGAACGAAGAGGCTGACATCCGCACGTTTAAGTTCCACTCTTCTTTTGAAGAGAGTCGTCGCGAAAAACCTTATGGAAAAGGAGGATACGATCGTGACAAGAAGCCATATAATGGTGACAGCTACGGCAAACGTGGAGGCAAGCCTTATGGCAAGGACGGTAATGACCGTCGTGACAAGAAACCTTTTGGCAAAGGTGGAGGCTACGATAAGAAATTTGACAAAGGCAGCAAATTCCGAGACGGGAAAGATGGCGGCAAGAAATTTAGCAAATATGATATCGACGAGGATTAAACTGACCGTCGTTGCTCTTCTTGGAGTAATGAATATAATGGCACAAGACAAGCAGTTCACCCTAGAAGACTTGAACTTCGGAGGGAACAACTACCATAACATGGTTCCGGAAAACCGGTATAGTACATGGTGGGGAGACGAATGTATACGTACGGATGCTGAGATGTGTTCTGTCATCAATAAGATTAATGGAATGGAGAGTAAACTGTTTACTCTTGACGAAATTAATCTTATCACAAAAGGAGATTCCATTCACTCGCTGATGAATGCGGAGTTTCCCTATTCTGACAAGTCTTTGGTACTATTATCCAATAGTAAAACCAGAATGCTTATCGACTGGAAAGCAAAGAAGATTGAGTGGATGCAGTCATGCAAAGACGAATCTTCAGAAGAGTGGTCGAAAAAAAGCAGATGCGTTGCTTTTGTAAAAGATGACAATCTATTTATCACAAATGCAGAAGGGAAGACAACCCAACTCACTACTGACGGCAGTCGTAACATCGTCTACGGGAAGAGTGTTCACCGTGATGAATTCGGAATTTATAAAGGGACGTTCTGGAGTAATGATGGTAACAAATTAGCATTTTACCGTATGGACCAGTCAATGGTTGCAGACTATCCTCAGGTGGATATAGATACTCGTATTGCGACATTGGTACCTGATAAATATCCTATGGCAGGAGAGACCAGCCACAAGGTTACAATCGGTGTTTATAATCTTAAGAATGGAAAGACCACTTATTTGAAAGCAGGTGATCCTACTGATCGATATTTCACGAACGTTACTTGGAGTCCTGACGACAAAAAGATCTATCTGATTGAACTCAATCGTGATCAGACCGACGAAGAACTGGTATGTTATGATGCTGTCACCGGTGAGAAGATCTCTACCCTATATCGTGAGCACGATGACAAATACGTACATCCGGTCAACCCCATCACCTTTTTACCTTGGGATCAATCGAAATTTATCCTCCAAAGTGAGAAAGACGGCTATAAGCATCTTTATCTGTTCAACACAAAAGGTGAGCAGATCAAACAGTTGACATCCGGTAAATGGATTGTGATGGACTTGCTTGGTTTCAACATCAAGAAACGGAGTGCCATTATTCTCTCAACAGAAAGAAGTCCTTTGCAGAACAACTTATATTCAGTGGATATTAAGAGTGGGAAAAGAACTCTATTGGATAATGGTAATGGTGTACATTGTACAGGCGAAGACGCCGGTGGACATCACGGTATCAACATGAGCGAAGATGGAGAATATATCTGGGATAGATTCTCAGATCCGAACATCGCCAGAAAGATCAATATTATCAATACCTCTGATGCAAAAAATGAGAACTATTTCACAGCAAAAGATCCATGGTGTGGATACAAAGTGCCGGAAATAAGTTGCGGAAAGTTGAAAGCTGCTGACGGAACAACAGACTTATATTATAGGATGGTTAAGCCAGTAGACTTTGATCCTCATAAGAAATATCCTACTATTGTATATGTATATGGAGGTCCCGGCTTACGAAATGTAGAGGCCAGATACCACTATATGGCTCGAGGATGGGAAATATATATGGCTCAGAAAGGTTATCTGCTTTTCATTCTCGACAACAGAGGAAGCTGCGACCGTGGTAAAGCGTTCGAGCAGGCTACATTCCGCCATCTTGGAGTCGAAGAGATGAAAGATCAGATAAAAGGTGTGGAGTTCCTGAAGAGTCTGGCATATGTAGACACGACACGTCTTGGTATACATGGATGGAGTTTTGGAGGTTTTATGACAATCTCGCTGATGACAACCTACCCTGACGTATTTAAGGTTGGAGTTGCCGGTGGCCCCGTGATAGACTGGAAATACTATGAAGTGATGTACGGTGAGCGTTATATGGACACTCCTCAGTCAAATCCGGAAGGATATAAGGAAACCAGCCTCATCAATAAGGCAAAAAATCTGAAGGGAAGACTACAAATAATCATAGGCTATAACGATCCTGTCGTGGTACCTCAGCATACTCTTTCATTCCTTGAAGCCTGTATTCAGGCTGGTACACAACCGGACTTCTTCGTATATCCTGGTGAACCACACAATATGAGAGGTCATAAGAGCGTTCATCTACATGAAAGGATATCACGCTATTTCGATGACTACCTTAAATAAAAGGTATTTGAGATTAAATTCATAATACACAATTCATAGTTCAATGAATATATTATTATTAGGTGGCGGTGGCCGAGAGCACGCCATGGCTTGGAAGATAGCCCAAAGTAAGAAAGTGGAAAAACTGTACATCGCTCCAGGCAATGCCGGTACCAGTGAGGTCGGTGAGAATGTGAACATTGGAGTTAACGACTTCGACAAAATAAAACAGTTTGCTATCGATAACGCCATTGATATGGTTGTCGTCGGACCTGAGGATCCTCTGGTCAACGGTATCTATGATGATTTCAAGAGCGATGAACGTACATGCAACATCCCTGTCATCGGACCGTCTAAGAAAGGAGCCGTCATGGAAGGATCGAAAGATTTTGCAAAAGGATTTATGGAACGTCACCACATCCCTACAGCAAGATATCAGACATTCAACGGAACGGATATCGAAAGCGGGCTCAAGTTTCTTGAGACATTACAACCACCTTATGTATTAAAAGCAGATGGACTATGTGCAGGAAAAGGTGTGCTTATCGTACCGACTCTTGATGAAGCGAAAAAAGAATTTAAGGATATGCTGGGCGGAATGTTCGGCAATGCCTCAGCAACAGTTGTCATCGAAGAGTTTCTCAGTGGCATTGAGTGTTCTGTCTTTGTTCTTACAGACGGGAAGAACTACAAGATCCTGCCTGAGGCAAAAGACTACAAGCGTATTGGCGAACATGATACCGGTCTCAACACAGGAGGTATGGGGAGTGTGACTCCGGTACCTTTTGCAACAAAGGAGTGGATGAAGAAGGTGGAAGACCGCATTATCCGTCCTACAGTAGACGGACTTGCCGAGGAGAATATCGACTATAAAGGATTTATCTTCTTTGGACTGATCAATGTAGAAGGTGAGCCAATGGTCATCGAATACAATGTACGTATGGGTGACCCAGAGACGGAGAGTGTGATGTTACGCCTCAAGAGCGATATCGTCGATCTCTTTGAAGGTGTTGCCAAAGGTGACCTTGACAAACGCGAAATAGAAATGGATCCACGTTCTGCTGTCTGCGTGATGCTTGTCAGCGGCGGTTATCCTCAGGAATATGTGAAGGGATATCCCATATCTGGTATTGAGAATGTAGAAGGCAGCATCGTGTTCCACGCAGGAACAACTGTGAAAGACGGCAGTGTTGTTACCGATGGAGGTCGGGTCATCGCAGTAAGTTCATACGGTGAAGACAAAGAAGCTGCGCTGAAGAAATCCTTTACCGAAGCTCAGAAGATTCAATTCAAGGACAAATATTTCCGTAGCGATATCGGTCAAGATCTTTAATGGCAATCAAGAGATTACAAAACAGATTAACACAGAGCCGTCTAGCCTTACCTGTCGTATCGCTTCTCAGCGTCATTGTTTGGATTATTGGAGGTCTTATCTCCAATAATCTGTGGATAAACTTTGTCTGTTTTGCTTTATCCACCTACCTGATGGTGGAACTGAATAATATCAACGCACTGATTCGAACTTACAGCCGTTCTGTCTCGTGTTCGTTCATAATTCTCTTCACATCAGCCAGTTTTCTATTTACCTCTATGCAGGGCTCAATACTACAGCTCTGCATAATAGCATTTTACCTGCTATTCTTCAAGAGTTATCAGGATAAGTCTTCTATGCCTTGGATCTTTTTCGCATTCTTCTGCCTAAGTATGGGCAGTCTTGTCTTTGTCCAAGTATTATATTTCGTCCCTGTGTTATGGTTGGTTATGATCATCAACATGAGGGCGATGAGCAATAGAACATTTATCGCATCGATACTGGGTATAGTAACACCTTATTGGTTATGGACCGGTTATCTCGCTATAGTAGGAGATGTGCATCCGCTCCTAGAGCATGTCATGGATTTGACTAAATTTGCTCCTCTATCTTTAGGAAAAATTCCATTAAACAAATCCGTTACACTCCTCTTTGTGCTTATCATGGCTGTTATTGGAATCATTCATTATCTACGAACAAGTTTCAATGATAAGATCAAGGTTCGCATGCTCTTCGAGATCTTTATGATTATGGACGTCATCTCCATCATGTTCATGGGACTACAATCGACCCACTATGACATACTGCTTAGATTGATCATTATCAACACGAGCCCACTGATAGCTCATTATATGACGCTTACACGCACGTGGATAACCAATATCTCATTTGTTCTCATCTTAATTGCAGCCCTGGCCCTAACAGCATATAATCTATGGATGCCTTCATTCACTTTCTGATCAGTTACGGCTGTTACGGCATGTTTGTGGCTGCGTTCCTTGCGGCTAGCATTCTTCCTTTCAGTAGTGAAGTAGTTATGGCGGCACTACAAACAGCCGGGACCAGTCCCATTCAACTACTCATCTGGGGGACATTGGGAAATGTGCTGGGGAGCATGTTTAACTACTGGATAGGACGGAACGCAAAACTCGAATGGATTGAGAAATATCTCCATGTCAAGAAGAAAGATCTTGACCGAGCGGTAAAATTCATGAATGGACGTGGAGCCATGATGGGTTTTTTTTCCTTTATTCCGGTAATTGGAGATGGAATAACAGTAGCCTTAGGCATCATGCGCGCCAATGTTCTCATTACAACGATAAGCATTTTCATAGGAAAGTTGTTACGCTATATAGTTCTTATTTACGGAGTATCATTATTTATCAACTAAAGAAATGAAGAAATATTTAGTTCTCTTATTGGCAATAGTTATAACTGCCGGTTGTACCAACAGTCAAAAGGATATCAACAAACGGATTGTAACCGTCACGATTGAACCGTTGCGTTATTTCACCGAACAGATTGCAGGTGATAAATTTATCGTTAAGACGATGATTCCATCAGGCAACAATCCGGAGACTTATGAACCGACAGCCAAACAGATGATAGACTTCTCACGCAGTGATATCTATATCAAGGTGGGAAACCTCGGTTTTGAACGTACCTGGATGAAGAAGCTGACGAGCAACGCTCCTCATACCATCGTTGTCGATGCATCTGATGGAATAAACACGATGAAATCCATCAGTGGAGTGCCAGACCCGCACACGTGGACATCACCTGCAAACGCAAGGAAAATATGTGCAAACATCTACTGCTCCCTACGGGACTTGGACGAAAAGGATTCCGTATACTTCTATAAAAGGTTACAAGAGCTTTATAAGAAGATAGATGCCGTGGATTTCGCTATTAGGAATAATATGAGCCATATTAAGAACAGAAGTTTCCTTATATACCACCCTGCACTGACCTATTTTGCAAATGACTATAAACTTACCCAGATTCCCATTGAAGAAGAAGGTAAGGAACCGTCTGCCTCACAAATGCTTGATATCATCAATAAGGCAAAAGCAAATGATGTTAAAGTGATGTTTATCCAAAAAGAATTTAAATCGCGGAATACTGAAGTTATCTGCAACAGTACTAAAGCAAAAACAATTGAGATTAACCCATTGAGCTACGACTGGTGCAAAGAGATGACAAATATCTCAGAAAAACTAAAATAAAAAAGGGTATGAATCCTCTCATTGAAATCAAGAACGTTTCAGCAGGATATGACGGAAAGATAGCCATCCAAGATGTGTCACTCACTGTCTATGAGAATGATTTTCTCGGAATCATCGGTCCTAATGGTGGAGGAAAGACTACTCTGATCAAAGTAATATTAGGACTCCTTAACAAACAACAAGGTTCAATCGAATATTATCACCAAGGAAAGACAGTCAAAGAGATAAGAATGGGATACCTTCCGCAATATAATATCATTGATAAGAAATTCCCCATCTCCGTATATGAAGTCGTACTGTCAGGATTAAGCCGTCAGAAACCATTTATGCGCCCGTATACAGATGCTCAGCATGCCTGCGCTAAAGATACGATACACCGTATGGGACTGAACGGACTTGAAAAAAAGGCAATCGGATCACTAAGTGGCGGACAGCTTCAGCGTGTTCTTCTAGGACGGGCAATCGTCTCAAACCCAGAGATACTGGTGCTTGACGAACCCAACACATATATAGACAAACGCTTTGAGGCACAACTCTATAAGATGCTTGAAAGCATCAATCGGACATGTGCTATTATTTTGGTCAGTCACGACATCGGAACGGTCATTCAAAATGTAAAGTCGATTGCATGCGTTAACGAAACTCTGCATTATCATCCCGATGCGGGAATTACTGGAGAATGGCTTGAGGAACACTTCGGGTGTCCAATTGAGATGGTAGGCCACGGAGACATCCCGCACAGAATACTAAAATCTCACAGAGATGAGTGTTAAGATATTGAAAATATGTATTTTCTAAAATCAAACTTTGTATCTTTGCAACTCGTAAATAAAAATAGTACTTAAGATTAAACATTAATATTGCTAATTGATGAAACAGTACAAATTAGTGAACAACCTGCTTGGTTGGGTCATATTTGCAATCGCAGCATTCGTCTATTGCTCCACGATTGAGCCGACAGCCAGTTTCTGGGACTGTCCTGAGTTTATTACAACGGGATATAAGTTGGAAATCGGTCACCCGCCGGGCGCACCTTTTTTCATGCTTCTTGCCAATCTTTTCTCACAGTTTGTCAGCGACCCGTCTCAGGTAGCTCGTATGGTGAATACGATGAGTGCACTTCTGAGTGCCACTTGTATTTTATTCTTATTCTGGACAATTACCCATCTTACCCGAAAATTAATTCTGAAGGACTGGCGTGAACTTACTACCAGTAAGTTAATTGCCATTCAGGCTTCCGGTGTTGTAGGTGCGCTTATTTATACGTTTAGTGATACATTCTGGTTCAGTGCTGTCGAAGGTGAAGTTTATGCTTTCTCTTCTGCATTTACAGCTGCCGTATTCTGGCTTATCCTGAAGTGGGAAGACCACGCAGACGAGCCTCACAGCGACCGTTGGCTTGTACTAATCACTTATCTGATGGGACTTTCTATCGGTGTCCATCTTCTTAACTTGCTTTGTATTCCGGCCATCGTGCTCGTTTACTACTATAAGAGGGTTGAGAATCCAAACCTGCGCGGTTCATTGATCGCACTTTTCTGTTCTGTACTCGTAGTTATCGCAGTACTTTACGGTATTGTTCCCGGTATTGTGAAAATCGGAGGATGGTTTGAACTACTGTTTGTCAACGGTCTCGGACTGCCATTCAACACAGGTACTATTATTTATATCTTTGTTGCTATAGCAAGTGTTATCTGGGGTATATACGAAAGTTATACCGATAAGAACAAGACTCGTGAGAATATTTCATTTGTTCTCTCTATAGCAATACTTGGTATTCCTTTTTATGGATACGGAGCGACCTCTATCATTATTGGTCTTATTGTTATAGGCTGTCTTCTTGGACTTCTTTTCTCAAAGAAATTCAAAGGTGGCCTAATCAGTGCCCGTTTCAAAAATACAGCACTTCTTTGTATGCTGATGTTGATGGTGGGATATTCCACATACGCCATCATCGTTATACGTTCAACAGCCAACCCTCCAATGGATCAGAACTCACCGGAAGATATCTTCACACTTGGCGACTACCTTGCTCGTGACCAGTATGGTTCACGTCCTTTATTCTACGGACAGGCTTATACTTCACAAGTGGCTTTGGAAAAAGACGGAGATGTATGCAAACCGGAGATGACCACAGGTGAAGCTGTATACCAGCGCAAGGAGAAGGCTAACGCAGATGAAAAAGACTCATACTTTATCGTTCGTCATAAGAGCGATTATGTATATGCGCAAAACATGCTGTTCCCACGTATGTACGACCAGTCTCATGCACAAGCTTATGAAAGCTGGATGGGTGGTGTTGATGGCTCACAGGTTCCTTACGATCGCTGTGGTGAAAATATAATGGTGAAAGTTCCTTCGCAAGTAGAGAACATCAGTTTCTTCCTGTCATATCAATGCAACTTCATGTATTGGCGTTATTTCATGTGGAACTTTGCCGGTCGACAGAACGACATCCAAGGTAATGGTGAGTTGGAGCATGGTAACTGGATAACAGGTATTCCGTTCTTTGACAACTGGCGACTGGGTGACCAGAGCAAGCTGCCGGATGAGCTGAAAGAAAATAAGGGACACAACGTCTTCTATTGTATGCCACTCATTCTGGGTCTCATCGGATTATTCTGGCAGGCATTCCGCGGGAAACGTGGTATAAGTCAATTCTGGGTGGTATTCTTCCTATTCTTCATGACAGGTCTTGCCATTGTCATCTATCTGAATCAGACGCCGATGCAGCCTCGAGAACGAGACTACGCTTATGCGGGTTCGTTCTACGCATTCACAATCTGGTGCGGTATCGGTGTTGCAGCTATCATTGACTGGCTCAAGAAATACAAAATCAATGGTGTGCTTGCCTCTTCAGTAGTGGGCCTTGCATGTCTACTCATTCCAATACAGATGGGTTCACAGACATGGGACGACCATGACCGCAGTGGAAGATATACCTGCCGCGATTTCGGTCAGAACTATCTAATGACATTGCAACAATCAAACAATCCGATCATATTTACCAACGGAGACAATGATACCTTCCCATTGTGGTATAACCAAGACACAGAAGGAGTACGTACAGATGCCCGCGTCTGCAACTTAAGCTACCTGCAGACAGACTGGTACATTGATCAGATGAAGCGTCCTGCCTATAATTCTCCGTCAGTTCCTATCACTTGGAACCGCCTTGAATATTGTGCCGGTACGAATGAGTATGTTCAGGTAAAACCAGAAATGAAAGCTGCCGTTCTACAATATTACAAAGACAATCCTACTGAAGCAAAATCACAGTTCGGCGACAATCCATTCGAGCTGAAGAATATTCTGAAGAACTGGGTACGCAGCAAGAATGCAGACTATCATGTGATACCTACAGACACAGTATTTGTCACTATTGACAAAGATGCAGTCAGAAAGAGTGGTATGCTCATGGCTAGCGATACAATACCTGACCGCATGGTTATCTCCCTCAAGGGTAAAGATGCTCTCTATAAGGGTGACCTGATGATGTTGGAAATGATAGCACAGTGTAACTGGACTCGTCCTATCTATGTAGCTCTCACAGTAGGTTCTGAGAACTATATGAATCTGGGAGATAACTTCGTACAGGAAGGACTTGCCAACCGTATTACTCCGTTTACAACGACGAAACCTGGCGTTAAGAACTTCGACACGAAACGAGTTTATGAGAATCTGATGAGCAAGTTTAAGTTTGGAGGTATTGACAAGAAAGGCATTTACATTGACGAGACAGTCATGAGAATGTGCTACACACACCGCCGTCTATTTGCTCAATTGGCAATGCAACTCATTCAAGACAACCAAATTGACAAAGCTCGCAAGGTGCTTGCATACTGTGACAAAGAGATACCTTCCTATAATGTACCAAATGACTACACAAGTGGTTCTCTTGACATGGCACAAGCTTATGCTCTAACTGGTCAGAAGGCTAAGGCTATGAATCTATATCAGGATCTGTTTAAGAAATCACAACAATACATCAACTGGTATCTGTCACTGAGCGGTCAACGCTTTACAGGTTCACAGAACGACTGTTTAATGCACATATATATCATGCAACAGATTGTGAAGAGTTCAAGTAAGACAGACCCGGTATGGTCAAACAAAAAAGCTGCCGAACTGGAACAGATCGTCCAGACATATCAGAGTAAAGGTGGTCAGTTAGGAGGACAAAACCAGTAAAGAAGAAAACAACGAGATGTTTATAGAGCAACCCTCTATATGGTTACGATGGATGTATCCAAGAGCGACTTGGAGAATGGACCATCATGAGAAGTCTGTCTATTTGACTTTTGATGATGGGCCCATTCCAGAGTCCACTCCATTTATACTGAAGACTCTTGAAGAGTTTGGAGCACATGCCACCTTTTTCATGGTGGGCGACAATGTCGGAAAGTATCCTGAATTATACCAGAAGATTGTTGATGCCGGTCATCAGGTGGGTAATCACACTTATAACCACATCAGCGGCTTCAAGCATAACATGCTGGAATATAATGCTAACGCGACAAAAGCAAATGAACTGATACATGCCCATCTTTTTCGTCCTCCTCATGGATGGATGCGATGGTCACAATATTTCTGGCTGGGACGCAAATACAGGATCGTCATGTGGGACCTTGTCACTCGTGATTACAGTAAATGGATGACAGCAAATGACATTCTCAACAATGTGAAACAATATTCCCGTAACGGTAGTATCATCACATTCCACGATTCTCTCAAGAGTGTCAATAAACTACATTATGCCCTCCCGGAATCATTAAAGTGGCTAAAAGAGCAAGGATATGAGTTTAAAACCTTCGCATAACAGTCGTATCTCAGATAAGAAAGATCTTACAAACATGATAAAAGCCAAGGCATTAAGTCTTGGCTTTTCTGCTATAGGCATAGCCAAAGCCGAAGCTGTCGACGAGATAACGACTGCACATTTCCACCAATGGATTGATGAAGGAAAACAAGCCGGAATGGATTACATGTGCCAAAACATGGATAAAAGGTTTGATCCACGGTTACTGATGGAAAATGCAAAGAGTATCGTATCCGTTGCACTGAATTACTTTCCAAAAAGAAGCATTAGTGAAGAGCAATATCAGATATCATACTACGCCTACGGTAAAGACTACCACGAAATCATCAAAGGGAAGCTGCATACCCTCGCTGCGGAATTAAACTTAACCAATTATCGTGCTTTCTGCGATACAGCTCCTATTCTGGAACGTTACTGGGCTGTAAAGGCAGGATTAGGATGGACAGGACGCAATCATCAACTGATTATTCCACATGCAGGTAGTACGTTCTTCTTAGGTGAGCTACTTTTAGATATTGAACTGGAATACGACATAGAACAACAGGATCGCTGCGGCACTTGTCACAGATGTATAGATTCGTGTCCGACAGACGCACTGCATTGCAATCAGGAGATTGACGCAAACCGTTGCCTCTCCTACCTCACAATAGAAAACCGTGGAGAAATCCCTGATGAGTTTGGCAAAAAAATGGGAAACTACATATACGGTTGTGACAGATGCATACGATCTTGCCCATGGAGCAGGTTTGCCTCTCCCACTACTGAACCACAACTGCAACCTACTGAAGAGTTATTTAAACTAACAAAGGAGCAGTGGAACAACCTTACGATAGAAGAGTATCGCCGGATCTTTAAGAAATCAGCAGTAAAACGAGCCAAATACGAAGGTCTCATGAGAAACATACGTGCAATCAATAAGAAAGATTGAATGCATGAAAAATCGACTTTATACAGTGATCTCCCCACTTCCATAACACAAGTTATGGTCTTTATCATATACCACGCAGAACTGTCCCGGAGCCACACCTTGAATTAACGTCTCTGAATGGACTTTAAAAATTCCATCTTCGGATAACTCCAACTTAGCAGGATGATACTCCGGAGTATGACGAATCTTAAAGGTCACCTCTGCCTCAGTCAAACTGTTCCAGGGGTTCTCAGT
>DAIOSW010000061.1:0-12775 GCA_036752365.1 Prevotella sp. | reverse complement strand
TCACTGTCGAATATCGCTGCCTGACGGTCGGGAACTTTCTGCGGTACTGTCTACGCCACTAGCCACGATGGATGTGAATGCTCAGGTACAACAGATTCCTGCTCGTGTAAAGACATCATTTCTACCTGAAGGATTACGTGCGAAAGCACTGCTCCCCGTCTCATCCAACAGACATCAGACTCAGTTAGTTCCGAAATCGGCAATCCAGAGCGATGATAATATGACTTCGTTCTGGATCATGACAGTATCAGATAGCAATACTGCAAAGAAAATACCTGTCACCATAGGCAACAGCAACACTGTCGAAACTGAGATCTTATCTCCACGTCTTTCTTCCTCCGACAGAATAATAACTACAGGAAGTTATGAATTACAGGAGGGAGACAAAGTGAAAATCATAAAATAACCTGAAGATGAATCCTATACAGAAGAGATGTCTTCATCAGATTTATAGCAAGCCGATCATGTTTCTCGGTCTGCTGATACTAATGGCCGGTATATACTGTTACATGCAGATGCAGACGAATCTGTTTCCTGAGGTTTTGTTCCCAAGGATTACCGTGATTGCCGATGCCGGTCAACAGCCTATCGACCGAATGATGATCACTGTCACCAAGCCCCTTGAAAGTGCCGTTAAGAAAGTGCCGGGTGTTACTGTCGTCAAGAGTTATACCGGACGTGGCAGCAGTGATATCGATATCTATTTCAAATGGGGGACTGATATCTATGCCCTGAAGACTCAACTCGAAAGTCGCATTAACGAGATAAAAGGTTTCCTACCTCCGGGTACAATCATATCCACTGAGGCCATGAACCAGTCGGTATACCCTGTATATGGCTTTACCCTTGAGAGCAAGACGCATAGTAAGATTGAGCTGCGCGATGCTGCCAATCTTATCGCTCGACCGGTATTCTCACGAGTAAGTGGCGTGAGTAATGTTGTGGTACATGGGGGGAAAGCTAAAGAGTTTGTCGTTATTCCCGATGTAGCGAAAATGACAACCATGGGTATTACACCCTCAAAGATTAAGGAGGCCCTCAATGGAACTAACTTTGTGATGGAAAACGGCAATGTAGGGGCATACAACCGACTCTATCTGTCGCTCACCGATACCAGAATCAACACCATCGATGAGTTGTCTAACACCATTATCCGCAATGATGGAGTGCGTAAGGTTCGACTCAGTGATGTGGCACGTGTAGAGGTTCAGGAACAAGAGGAATTTCTTAAAATAAATGCGAACGGAAATGATGCTGTCCTGATTGATCTGGTGAAACAACCCGGCACTAATCTTCTTGATTTTGCCAAGGATGTTGAGGTTAAAGCCAAAGAGGCTCAATCGTTGCTACCTGCGGGTTATGAGCTGAAACCCTATTATAACCAGAGTGCATTCGTGGGCAACAGCATTCACAGTGTGATCAATACCATTTTCGAAGGGTTGTTCCTTGCCACCATCGTCATGATACTTTTTCTGAGGACATGGCGAGCCAGCCTCGTGGTCATACTTACCATACCGGTCACGTTGACTTTAAGTGTACTTCTCATTTATCTTGCCGGAATAACAATAAATATCATGTCGCTCGGAGCAATAGCGGCATCCGTGGGACTCATCATAGATGATGCGATAGTCATTATTGAACAGATTTATCGTGAACACGAAGAAAATCCCGAGATAGATAAATATTTTGCCGTAAAACAGGGAATCAAGAATCTCTTCCCTGCCATGATTGCTTCGTCACTGTCAACGATAGTTATTCATTTCCCGTTCCGACTTATGAGTGGACTGGCCGGTAGCTTCTTCAGAGAATTGTCTGATACCATGCAGATAACCATGGTGGCGTCATTCCTTGTGACATGGCTGCTGCTGCCGGTACTGCATCTGATGATTGGCTATAAGAAACGTCTACGGCCGAGGAGTATGGATAAGATAAAGCACAGTAATAAAGAGATTGAAACGGATGCGGTCAATAAGGTTGCATGGCTCACGTGGCTTTATCGCAAACCGTGGGCGGCTGTCCTGTTTGTTGTCTTGTTGATTGCCGGAGGCTATTTCGCTTCCACACAGATGCAGACAGGATTCCTGCCCGACCTTGACGAGGGTACGATTGTACTTGACTATTACTCGCCGTCGGGAACAGATATTGAAGAGACAGACCGGTTGTGTCGTCAGATGGAGAAGATCATCATGGAGAACCCTAATGTGGAGACTTATGAGCGACGTACTGCATTGGATTTGGCGTTTGGTACAGTTCCGTCCAATTATGGTGACTACCTTATACAACTCAAGAAAAACCATCAGCTCACTACTCCGGAGGTGATCAGCCAGCTACGTAAGAGCATTGCGCAAAAGGTACCTATTCTGAAAGTAGAATTTGGTCAGCGTATCGCTGATTTGTTGGGCGACCTTATGAGCACCCCGCAACCGATAGAAGTGAAGATTTTCGGTGACAACTATAAGATATTACAACAGAATGCCGCTAAGGTGGAACAGTTGATGAAACGGGTTGACGGTGTAGTGGATATCGAGAACGGACTTGTGGCGGATGGCTCTTCACTTGTTTTCATGCCTGATGTCGACCGGCTCTCTCAGTTTGGAATCACCCTCAAGGATTTTCAGGAACAATTATCGGCATACACAGGCGGTGTACCTTTGTGTCAAGATGAGAATGTGCTCGAGCCTCTTCCATCACAGAAAGCGATGACTGGTGGTTTGCAAATCGGTTCTATACAGGATGGAGAACAGATGCGTCGCATCCTGTTGCGGTTTGTGAGTTATAAAGATAACTCCCCGGAGAAACTGATGCGTCAACAGATATTCCTGCCTGACGGAACAACACGTCCGCTATCTTATTTCTGTAAGGTAAAGGTTGTATCCGGAGAAATAGAACAGCGTCGTGAGAACCTGAAAAGCGTGATCGTACTTACTTCACGTATAGAGAACCGCGACTTAGGTAGCACTGTAAAGGACCTTCAGAAGCAGTTTAACAGCAACCTGCATCTGCCTCATGGTTACAGTATCTCTTTTGGGGGTGCATATCAGGAACAACAGCAATCCTTTCATGAACTGATTATGATTCTCTGCCTCGCCATCCTTTTAGTCATGTGCGTACTGATGTTTCTTTTCCGTGAGTGGAGGATATCTTTCGCCGTTTTGTTTATCTCTGTCCTGGGTATCTGCGGGTCGCTTCTGGCCCTGTGGATAACCGGAGTTCCACTTAATGTAAGCAGTTATACAGGTATCATCATGATTGTGGGTATCATCGCCGAGAATGCCATCTTTACTGTCCATCAATATAACATGAACCGTAAGGCAGGAGGAGACGTTACCGAATCAGTGAATTATGCAATAGCACTGCGTATACGCCCGAAATTGATGACAGCCATATCATGTATACTTGCCCTGATGCCACTTGCTCTCGGAATTGAAATGGGAGCACAAATGCAACAACCGCTCGCAGTGGCTGTGATCGGTGGCTTTAGCGTGGCGCTTCCTCTATTGTTAATTGTACTTCCAAGTCTAATCATGCTCATATATAAAAATAAAAAATGAAGAAAATTTTAATGATTACCGCATCGGTATTCCTGATAGTACAGAATATATGTGCACAGGGTAACGATTCTGTATCAAGCATTGATACACTGTCACATTTGTCTCCCTCGACAATCAGATATCAGAAATCTGCAAAATATCCGTCATCAGACAGATACCATTTCAAGTCAAAACAACTTGTCCTACCCACAATATTGATCGGCACGGGAATATTGGGACTCACAAGTGACTGGATGGAGTCGCAGAATCATGATCTTAAAAATGAACTCACTGAGGATATCGATACGAAGGTCACGATTGATGACTTCTCGCAGTATGCACCGTTTGTTTCCGTGTACGGTCTGAACGTATGCGGCGTGAAGGGTGAACACAGTCTGCGTGACTATACGGCAATACTCGCAACTTCGTATATCATCATGGGCATCACCGTAAATACGCTCAAAATGTCTATCAGAGAACAACGTCCCGACGGTTCCGGGTATAACTCCTTCCCATCCGGTCATACAGCCACGGCCTTTATGGGCGCGGAGTTGCTTCGTCATGAATACCGTAATGTGTCTCCGTGGATAGGAGTAGCGGGGTATGCCGTTGCCGCAGGTACGGGTTTTTTCCGCCTGTCGAATAATCGCCATTGGCTTACTGATGTTATTACCGGTGCCGGCATCGGTATATTAAGTGCTAAGGCATCGTACTGGCTTTTCCCCTATATCAGTAAAAAGATCTTTAAAAATAAATCCAGAAAAAATGTAGTAGCAGACTATTGACTACAGATTTATTGATTATTTTTGCAAGGAAATAAAATAGATGCAGCGTATGAAACTGTTGATTGTTGAAGATGAAAGATCGCTATCTGACAGCATTGTGAGTTATCTTGGTCACGAAGATTATTTGTGTGAACAGGCCATGACATTCAGTGATGCTATGATCAAAGTGAGCCAGTATAAGTATGATTGCATACTGCTCGACCTGATGCTGCCAGGCGGCAGCGGACTTGATATACTCAGACGCATCAAGGAGGTGTCGCCCGAGGCAGGTGTTATCATTGTATCAGCAAAAAATTCTCTTGAAGATAAAGTTGAGGGATTAAAAATTGGTGCCGACGATTATCTTCCAAAACCATTTCATCTGCCTGAACTCAGTATGAGAATCTTTGCACTCATACGCCGTCGAAACTTCTCGAATGATAATCTGATCAAGTCGGATGGTATTGTCATCAATCTTCTCAATAAGACAGTAGAAGCAAAAGGTCAGGAGATTGTTCTCACGAAATCAGAATATGAATTACTGCTTTTTCTGATTGAAAACCGAAAAAGTGTGGTATCGAAGAACGCGTTGGCAGAGCATCTGAGTGGTGACATGGCTGATGTCATGGATGACTTCAACTTTGTCTACGCACATATCAAGAATCTGAAATCAAAACTCTCGGCAGTAGGTATCGACAACTGCATACGCACTTATTACGGAACAGGATATAAATGGATAGAGGATGAAAAGTCTGCTGAATAAGAATCTGATACAATTTGTCAGTCTGATGCTGGTGATATTGGTGCTGGCAACTCCGTTGTTTTATCTGCTCACTAAAAATTATTATGCAGAGGATATGATGGATGCAATAACCAGAATAAGCAAAGGTGAAAAGCTCGAGCCCTCTGATCTTGAAGCGGATATTGTAGATGGCATGGTCATTCAGTTTGTCCTCATCTTTGCTGTAATAAGTCTGTCCATGTTATTGGTGATGAGATTTCTCACCCGTCGCCTTTGGAAGCCTTTTGATCATACCTTGCAGAAGATAGAACGCTTTAATCTTGATAGTAGCGATATTCCTCAATTCCAGAATAATGGAACGTTAGAATTTGAGAGACTCAACAGGTCGGTCGAACAACTGATGCGTAAGGATAAGGAAACATATAAAAGTCAGAAGGAGTTTACCGAGAATGCCTCTCATGAGCTCCAGACTCCGATTTCTGTTTTGCAGACTAAGCTTGATCTGCTCATGCAGGAAGAGCTAAATCAACGTCAAGCTGATCTTGTTTCTGATATGTACAATATTTGTAACAGGCTTAGTCGACTTAATAAAAATCTTCTTTTACTGACAAAAATAGAGAACTCTCAGTATAGTCAGGTTGAGACGATAGAGTTAGTGTCATTTGTAAATAGGCGTATAGCAATTTACTCAGACCTGAATGCCGGAGGTGGTAAAGTGATGCTTGATAAAGCCTCGACTATGGCTTCTATATCGGCTAATATTCCTTTGTTTGAGAGTATGCTCGATAATCTCGTAGTCAATGCCATGAGCCATAAGAAAGATAACGCTGATATCATTATTTCTGTAAATAACAACTCTCTTTCTGTCATCAATGAAGGGGTAGAGCCCATAACGTTGGATAAAAATAAACTCTTTAAACGGTTCAGTAATATCGGAGAGAGGAATCGTGGCAATGGACTTGGCTTGTCAATTGTCAAAGCAATATGTGATTACCATCATTGGACTATTGACTACCAGTTTGTTGATGGCAGACATACGTTTATTGTCAAATTCAAATAATCTGTATCCTCATCATCAAGTATAAAAATATCTACATATCTTCAGAAGTCTCTGAATGATATGTAGATATAATAATATGATGAGAGATATAATTTATTTCAGCTTCTTATATCCGTAAACTGCCTGTGCACCCAGTTCCTCCTCGATACGGATGAGCTGGTTGTATTTTGCAATGCGGTCAGTGCGGCTCATCGAACCGGTCTTGATTTGCCCCGAGTTCGTAGCTACGGCGATGTCTGCAATGGTCGTATCTTCCGTCTCACCGGAGCGGTGTGAGGTAACGGTGGTGTAGCCATGACGGTGAGCCATCTCGATAGCGTCAAGAGTCTCTGTCAGTGAGCCTATCTGATTTACTTTGATCAGTATAGAGTTGGCTGCCCCCATCTTAATTCCTTTCTCAAGGAAGTTAACATTCGTAACGAAGAGGTCATCACCGACAAGTTGGCACTTACTGCCAAGAGCCTCTGTCAGTTTGATCCATCCTTCCCAGTCGTTTTCGTCCAGTCCGTCCTCGATAGAGTCGATAGGATACTTAGAGATAAGCTCCTCCAGATATTTGATCTGCTCGTCATCGGATAATTTTTTACCATTCGGATCTTTAGCCAAGCCATTGCTCAACTGGCTATAATCATAGAAGTATTTGCCATTTTCCTTTACTGCAAATTCACTTGCGGCACAGTCCATAGCGATTGTAATATCCTTACCCGGTGTGTAGCCGGCATCTTTGATCGCGTCAACGATGCTCTGCAGTGCATCTTCTATACCGTCGAGCTTTGGTGCAAACCCACCTTCGTCACCCACAGCTGTACTCAATCCGCGTTTCTTCAGTAGTTTCTGCAGTGCATGGAACACTTCCGTACCCATGCGGATAGCCTCTTTCTCGGAAGGAGCACCTACAGGGCGGATCATAAACTCCTGGAATGCGATGGGAGCGTCACTGTGAGCACCGCCATTGATGATATTCATCATCGGAACGGGTAGTACATAAGTGTTTGTTCCACCAATATATCTATATAAAGGAATATTCAGATAGTTTGCAGCAGCATGGGCAACGGCAAGCGACACACCGAGTATCGCATTCGCTCCAAGGTTCGACTTCGTCTTTGTTCCGTCCAGTTCAATCATCTGATGGTCGATGGCACGCTGTTCAAGGACCGACATCCCGATGATGGCAGGAGCTATCTTGTCGTTCACATTCTTAACTGCTTTTAGAACGCCTTTACCGCCGAAACGACTCTTGTCGCCGTCGCGCATCTCCAAAGCTTCATTCTCACCTGTCGATGCACCAGATGGTACTGACGCACGACCCATTATACCCGATTCCAAGGTGACTTCAACCTCAATTGTAGGATTACCTCTTGAATCAAGAATCTCTCTTGCGTGAACTTTTTCAATAATCATAATCTTAAGAATTTAAATGTTAAGTAACTCATTGTCTGTACTGCAAAGATAATGCCATTTCGGGAATTGTCATACTTATTTTTATAAATTCTGCATAAAATTGAAAATTTATTATCATTTTTAAAATATTATTGTTAAGTTTGCACCGAAGAATCTTAAAGAAAATAACATGAATATTTTGGAAAAATGTAGACTGTACCAATTTGTGTGCTATGATGAACCCCAAAAAAGTAGAATTAAATTAACCACAAATCGATTTTGTCTTTTATTTACGAGTGTAATCATGCTGGCTTTTTGCATGTCAGCCGGAGCTCAAACCATGAAACCGAATCTGAAGTTCGGTAGTCCTACAACAGATGAACTCAAAATGTCATCCTATCCTGCAGATGCGAATGCGCCCGCAGTTATCTTGTATAAGATAACCGACGTGAGTTACGAAGTTTTCAATGGAAATTTCAAGGTCATTTCCGATGTGCGTGTAAAGATTAAGGTGTTGAAATCTGATGGAAAGGATGAGGCAAATGTGGAAGTCCCGTATATCTATGACCAGACAAATATTGATGCCCGTGAAAGTGTCAATGGAATAAAGGCCACCGCGTATAATCTGGAGAATGATAAGGTGGTTAAAACCAATATGACGAAGGATATGATATTTACGGAACGGCTGGACAAACAGAACATGCTTCTCAAATTTACTGTGCCACAGGTGAAAGTGGGTACGGTAATAGAATACAAGTACAGACTGGAGAGCTCTTTATATTACACGATTGATGACTGGTATGCTCAGACTAGTATACCAACGCTGTATGCGGAATATCATCTTGTCATACCTGAATATTTTAAGTTCAATATCGAAGAAACTGGTATGTCACCCTTGAAAAAGACAATGAACACAACACCTCTTACCTTTTTTATAGGTAGTGATAATCTGAAATGCACAGGTAACGACTATGATTTTATAGGAACAGAACTTCCTGCTGTAAAGGATGATGATTTTGTTTGGCACTCCGAGGATTACTGTAGTAGAATTGTTGCTGAACTAAGTCGTATTGAGGTTCCCGGGGAGATGTACCATAATTACACGTCAGATTGGACAGATATCGATAAGATGCTGATCTCTGATAATGAGTTTGGTGGCAGGCTCCATAAGTCCAATCCCTATAAAGACAAGATGGCAGCTGCCGGAATAGGAAAGATAGATAACATAGCGGACAAGGTGGCTGCAACCTATATGTTGCTGAAAAAGAATCTCCGATGGGACGGTAAGTACCGGTTCTGGGGAGAGTCTATGAAAGATGTACTCAAGTCGGGAACCGGCAGTAATGCTGACCTGAACTTTGTTTTAATGAATATGCTTGAAGATGTTGGAGTAAAGACCGTACCGATTGTGATGCGTACACGAGATGCCGGTCGACTTCCTCTGACCCATCCAACCCTCAAGAGTCTGAATACATTTGTTGTTGGTGCCTATATCAACGATACGACGATGCTATATATTGACTCTTCTGTTGATGACGGATTCTTGAATGTGCTCCCTTCTAAACTTTTGGTAGACAGGGCACGCATCATCTCCAAGGATAATTGCTCGTGGGTGAATCTTCAGACCGTGGCAAGTTCAAAGGTAAATGTGATCGTCAACGGCAAGATCGACGCCTCAGGCTTGATTACCGGTACTATCTCGAGTTCTTACCGTGATAATGCTGCTGCCAAGTTCCGTTTGGATTACAAACAGGCTAAGGACAGCATGACCTTCTATAATCAGGAAGCAGAAAAGTTGGGTATAGACATTCTTAAATGGCAGACATCGGGTGTGAAGGATTTCTCTCCAGCCGTCACAACATCTGTCTCATTTACAAAGAAATGTGACTCTTCGGCAGATCATATCTATATTAACCCTCTGATTACCCCACCAATCAAAGAGAATCCTTTCTCGGCTGTTGAGCGTAACCTCCCGGTTGAGTTCTCTTGTCCGCAGATGGTCAATGTGTCTGTCTCTTTAAGTATCCCTGATGGATATACTGTGGAGAGCATCAATAACGGGATTAAGATCAATACACCTGATAATAGCATGATGTTTAAGTATGTAGTTCTTGCTGAGAATAATGTCATTTCACTGCAATGCCGGTTAAATGTCAATGATCTTTTTTATTCTGCCGACAAGTATCCTATGATCAAGGATGAATATGCAAAGATATGCGAGAAATGTAAGGATGTTATCGTGCTTAAAAAACTATAATCAATGCAGACATTCCGTTCGGTCATATTTACTACGATTGTTTTTTTTTGTGTGACACCTGCAGTCAAGGCACAGACAAATGTTATTGTTCTGGAAGATGTCACTGAGGTGACAGCCAAAGATGCTGATATGATTGGTGTCAACAGGCATCTTTCTGTGGAAATTCTAAATGACAAAGGTTCCGATTATGCCAGTTTCGACACACAGTGTTCCAAAGGTGATAAACTAGTCTCCTTCTCCGGCAGTGTCACTGATAAAGAGGGCAGGGTGCTGAGGAAGATGAAGAAGAGTGACTTACAGACCACGGCTTATTCTAAAGAGATGTCCACAGATGTCGTCACAACGTTTTTCGATTACACGCCGCCCACTTATCCAATCATTATCACTTATGACTGGAAAGAAGAGATATCTGATGGGCTTATACAGTATCCGATGTTCTTTCCTCAGTCTGATTATGGTGTTGAGATTAAAAGGGCAAGTTACAGACTTTCTGTTCCGGCTACCATCAAATGTAAATATGCCGAACGCAATACGATGGCTACTGTGAAATGTACGTCGTCGGAAGGGAATAATATCTATGAGGTGCAGATGGATAGTATTCCTGCAATCAGTAAAGAATCCTATAGTAAAGACCTCCGTCAGTTGGCACCTATGGTCCTGTTTGCCCCTTCCGATTTTCACTATATGGGAACCAGTGGCAATCTTAACTCTTGGCGTGATTTCGGTTTATGGCATTCCGAACTGTTGAAAGGCAGGGATGTACTCCCTGATGCGCTAAGAAATGAACTGCATCAGATGACAGATACCTGCACATCGGTAAAGTCGAAGCTGTCCATCGTCTATCAGTATCTCGAGGCTCATACCCGTTACGTGAGTATCCAGCTGGGTATTGGCGGTTTACAGCCGGCTCCTGCATCTGATGTATACCGTACCGGTTTCAGCGACTGTAAAGGACTGTCGAATTACATGCATGCAATGCTGGAGGTGCTCGGCATCCCTTCTTTTTATACGATCATAAGTACTCGTGAACCAAAACTCCTGAAAGATTTTCCGAATGAGGCGCAATTCAACCATGCCATTTTGCAGGTGCCCTTACCTTCAGATACTTTATGGTTAGAGTGTACCGATCCATCGTTACCATTAGGATATGTGCATTCCGAAATTGCCGGTCATGACGCTTTCGTCATCTCCGGAGAGGGTGGTAAAATCTGCCGTCTTCCTGAATACCCCGATTCGTCAAACCTTCAGAAAAGCAATATTGATATCAAACTGTCATCCGACGGTAAGGCAGCCGTTAAGATGAATCAGATATCGTACTGTCGTCAGTATGAGGATGTAACTCCTCTTATGACAGTCGATGATGACAAGAAAAAGGCGTATATACAGAATACTGTGCGTCTTGCCAGTAATGATATAGACAGCATCGGGTTCTCTGAGAATAAAAAGGCTTTTTCTCATCCCTCAATATCCTTAAGAATGAAGGCAGAAAGTAATTCTTATGCCAATGTTGTCGGCAATAGATTATTTGTTCCGGTAAATCCCTTGTTGAAGTCATTCAGTTCACAACAACTTGTCAACAGGCGTTCGAATGATATCTATATCGATTACGGTTATCTCGATGAAGAGGATATCACGTTAACTTTCCCGGATGGATATACTGTTGAGTCAATGCCTCAACCTGTGAATATCCAGATGCCATTTGGCTCTTTCTCTTCGTCAATCAAGTGTGAAGGGAATCAGTTGTTGATATGCCAACGTCTTCTGATGCGCAAAGGAAGTTATCCGCAGAGTCTGATTAATTCTTTTTCAGGTTTTCTCAAGAGTATAAACACTTCGTATGAACAGAAACTTGTATTGAAGAAATAAGATATCTTATTCCTTGATGCTCTGATAGATGGTATCCACGATCTCCGTCAATGATTCAAGAAAGGTTCTATCCATTTTAAGTGTGGACTTAACTTCCTTACCATGAATCCTACATAGAACATAGAGAATAGTGTGCCGACCCCAATCATCTTCCAGTGCCAACCATTGAAGAAGATGAAACAGAATATCGCACCGATAATGACAAGTCCTGTATCGCTGAACATCTTTACCTTACCAAAGTCGACATGTACCACCTTGGATATCGCGAGCGGAAAGCCTTCGCCTGCCAGCATCAGAACGTCGCATTTCACCTCGAGTGCAATACCGTAAGCCAGCAACCCACCACCAACGCATAGCTGTACGAATCTCATCACATATCCGAATATGCTGCTGTCAAACTGGAACAGCCCTGTCATCCACATGGTCAGGTCGGTGTAAAAACCGAAGAGAAAACTGACAGCAATCTGTAGTAATTGGATGATGGGATAGTTTTTTCGGAGCAGCAGTATCTGTGACAAGATGAAGAAGATGTGCATAAAAATGACGTATTCACCCATCGTCCATGTGGCTCCGGGAACAAGACTGAGTACGTAGGGCGGACATGATATCGGCGAGGAGCCGAGATTGGCGCGTATAGACATTGATGTGCCGAATGCTATGATAAACAGTGCGATAATAAAAACAACATACCTGCGTAATAATTCATTTCCGCCTCTAACTGATTTCATGATTTCCTGATAGTTTGTTCATTTTTTCGATTGCAAAATTACTAATAATAATTCTTTTTTCGTATATTTGCACGATTAATATTTTTAAAAATTTCCGATGCAAACTTACGACAACTACGTTAAGATTAATTTCTTGTAATTTTGTGGAAGAAATATAATGTGATAAAGGACAATGGCGACAACTTATTTGGCATCAAAGCCCCGTTATGAAATTCTTGATGGACTCCGTGGAGTAGCTGCAATGATTGTAGTTGCTTTCCATCTGTTTGAAACCTATTCCAAAGGACCTTTTTTTCAGATATTGAACCATGGTTATCTGGCTGTCGATTTCTTCTTCGTCCTGTCAGGTTTCGTCATCGGCTACGCTTATGACGACCGATGGGGGAAGATGAGCATCGGAGGTTTCTTTAAACGTCGGTTTGTAAGGCTCCATCCTATGGTTATCATG